>JBGAIK010000103.1:0-16033 GCA_044225615.1 Acetobacteraceae bacterium
GACAGCCACACCAGCACGTCGCCGCGGAACGATTCCTGCAGCGCCATGCCGCGGCAGGCGAGGCGGGCGGGCAGGGCGGTCGCGCACGGCCCCTCCGGCAGGCCGGCGAGCAGCTGGTCGATCAGCCCCAGGCTCTGCTCCATCTCGCGGATGCGGATCCATACCCGGGCATTGACGTCGCCCTCCTTCAGCACCGGCACCGCGAAGGCGAGCGCGTCGTAGGGCGCGTAGCCGGGCATGCGGCGGCTGTCGAAGTCGCGGCCGGAGGCGCGGCCGACATGGCCGCCGGCACCGAAGCGGCGGGCCAGGTCGTCGCGCACGATGCCGGTGGTGACGGTGCGGTCGAGCAGCGAGGCGGTGCCGTCGTAGAGGGCGGCGAGCCGGGCCAGGCGGGGGCGGAACTCGGCGACCACGGCCGCGATGGCGGCGGGGCCGTCCGCGGCGATGTCGGCGGCGACGCCGCCCGGCACCACGCGGTCCATCATGAGCCGATGGCCGAACGCGACGGCGGCGGCGCGCAGCACGCGCTCGCGCAGCACCCCGCACTGGGCCTGCATGATGGCGAAGGAGGCGTCGTTGCAGATGGCGCCGAAATCGCCGATGTGGTTGGCGATCCGCTCCAGCTCCGCCATCAGCGCGCGCAGCCACACCGCCCGCGGCGGGGCGGCGATGCCCAGCGCGGCCTCGGCGGCGCGGGCGAAGGCGCAGGCATAGGCCACGGTGGCATCGCCCGAGACCCGGCCGGCGAGCCTGGCGGCGTGGGCCAGCGGCGCGCCGCGCATCAGCGCCTCGGTGCCCTTGTGGGTGTAGCCCAGGCGCTGCTCCAGCCGCACCACGGTCTCGCCGTCGGCGGTGAAGCGGAAATGGCCCGGCTCGATGATGCCGGCATGGACCGGGCCGACCGGGATCTCGTGCAGGTTCTCGCCCAGTACCGGCAGGAACGCGTACTCGCCGCGATGGTCGAGCCATGGGCGCAGGTCGGCCGCGCCCTCGGGCTCCAGGCCGAACAGGTCACGGATCGTGCGTTCCAGCCGGATCGCCGGGGGATGGCGGGCGCCGACCGAGGGGAAGCGCCGCTCCGGGCAGGCGAGGCTGAGCACGGCGATCGCCGCCCCGTCGAGCACCGCCATATGGACCGCGTCCGGCTCGCCCCACAGGCCCAGCAGCGTCCACTCGCCGAGCGCGAGCCGGGCGACGGCCTGGCGCCAGCGCGCGGCGTCGAGTTCCACCCGCGGCCAGGGCGCATGCGCGGGGTCGGCGCGGCCCTGCGCCAGCAGGTCGGCAAGCGCGCTCACTGGCCGAGCATCCCGGCCACGTTCTCGAACCACCGCACCAGCGGCGGCGGCAGCCAGATGCCGGCCATCAGCACCAGCGCGAGATGCGCGAACAGCGGCAGCATGCTCGCCTCTACCGGCCCGACGGGCCCGCGCACGGCGCCGAAGCAGATGCCGTTGAGGCGCAGCAGCAGCGCGCCGAAGGCGGCCAGCAGGCCAAGCCCGAGTGCTGCCGCCAGCAGCGGCGCGGCGGCGAAGGTCGAGGTCAGGACCAGGAACTCGCTCATGAAGATGCCGAAGGGCGGCAGGCCGGCGATCGCCGCCACCCCCGCCACCAGCGCCCAGCCGAGCAGCGGGTGGGAGACGGTGAGGCCGCCGATGTCGGACAGGCGCTGCGAGCCCTTCACCTGCGCGACATGCCCGACCGCGAAGAAGATCGCCGACTTGGTCAGGCTGTGCATGGCCATCTGCAGCAGCCCGGCGAAGTTGCCGAGCGGCCCGCCCATGCCGAAGGCGAAGACGATCACCCCCATGTGCTCGATCGAGGAATAGGCGAACATGCGCTTGATGTCGCGCCTGCGGTACAGCATGAACGCCGCGAACAGCACCGAGACGAGCCCGAGCGCCACCATCAGCCGGCCGGGCCCGATGCTCGCCTGGCTTGCCGCCAGCAGGATCTTGAAGCGCAGCAGCGCATACAGCGCCACGTTGAGCAGCAGGCCCGACAGCACGGCCGAGATCGGCGTCGGGCCCTCGGCATGCGCGTCGGGCAGCCAGGCGTGCAGCGGCACGAGCCCGACCTTGGTGCCATAGCCGAGCAGCAGGAAGATGAAGGCGAGGTCGAGCAGCCCGGCATCGAGCCGGGGTGCGGCCTCGACCAGCGCGGTCCACACCATCGCCTCCTCGCCGATCGCCGGGCGGGCGGCCATGTAGACCAGGATGGTGCCGAACAAAGCGAGCGCGATGCCGACGCTGCCGAGGATGAAGTATTTCCACGCCGCCTCGATCGCCGCCGGCGTGCGGTAGATGCCGACCATCACCACCGTGGTCAGCGTCGCGAGCTCGAGCGCGACCCAGATCAGGCCGATATTGTTGGCCATCAGCGCCAGGTTCATGCCGAACGTCATCAGCTGGTACATCGCGTGGTAGAAGCGCAGCGTGAGCGGGGTGAGCCGCCCGGTCTCCAGCTCGTGGCCGATATAGGAGGCGCTGAACAGGCTGGTGGTGAAGCCGACGAGGCCGCCGAGCACGATGAACACCACGTTCAGGTCGTCCACGACCAGCAGCGCCCCCGGCGCCGGACGCAGCCACAGCAGGCGCAGCGCGGCGAGCAGGGTGAGCAGGCTGGCCAGCACGTTCAGCCGGGCGGAGGCGCGGTAGCCGAGCGGCAGGGCCAGCAGGGCGACGCCCAGCAGCGGCACGAGCAGCACCGGCTCCATCATCGCCGCTCGCCCCGGAAGCGGTCCAGCGCCTCGACATCCACCGTGTCGAACCGCTCGCGGATGCGGAACAGGAAGATGCCGACCACGATGAAGGCGATCAGGATCGAGAAGGCGACCGAGATCTCCACCACCAGCGGCATCCCGCGCGCGCCGGTGGCGGCGAGCACGATGCCGTTCTCCAGCGACATGAACCCCACCACCTGGCTGACCGCGTTGCGCCGTGTCACCATCATCAGCAGGCCGAGCAGCACCACCGAGAGGGCGAGCGCGATGTCCTCCCGCGCAACCGGGTCGGCACCCGCGGTGGCGGGCAGGACGACGACCAGCGCGAGGGCGACCAGCGCCATGCCGGCCAGCATGGTCAGGCCGATGCCGCCCACCGTCTCCACCTCGCGGTGGATGCCGAGGCGGACCACCATCCGGCGCAGCGCCATCGGGATCGCCAGCGCCTTGAAGCCGATCGCCAGCGCCGCGGTGATGAACAGGTGCGGGGCATGCTGCGTCTCCGCCTGCCAGGCCACGGCGAGGCCCAGCACCACGGCGTGCAGGGCGAGCGCGTTCACCAGCGCCGACACCCGGTTCTGATACAGCATCAGGAAGCTCACCAGCAGCAGGCCGCCGGCCAGCATGTGGGCGACGTCGAATTCGATCCGCCCCATCACAGCCCCCGCGACACGAACAGCAGCAAGGTGCCCAGGAACCCCAGCATCAGCGCGATGCCGAGGAAGTTCGGGACCCGGAACACCCGCATCTTGGCGATCGAGGTCTCGAACACCGCCAGCCCGAAGCCGGCCGCGGCGAGCTTGGCCACGTACAGCCCGAGCCCCAGCGCCTGCCCGGCCAGCCCGGCCCCGTCCGGCGCCAGCCCCCAGGGCAGGAACACGCAGCCGACCAGCGAGGCGTAGAGCAGCAGCTTCACGAACGCCGCCAGCTCCATCAGGGCCAGGTGGCGGCCGGAATACTCCAGCACCATGGCCTCGTGCACCATGGTCAGCTCCAGATGCGTGGCCGGGTTGTCCACCGGGATGCGCGCGTTCTCGGCCAGCGCCACGATCAGCAGGGCGAACAGGGCGAGCGCCAGCGACACCCGCAGCCCCACGCCGGCCTGGAAGGTGGCGACGATGGTGGACAGCTGGGTGGAGCCGGCGACCAGTGCGACGGTGAAGGCCACCATGATCATGGCCGGCTCGGCGAGGGCGGCGAACATGATCTCCCGGCTGGTGCCGATGGCCCCGAAGCTGGTGCCCACGTCGAGCCCCGCGAGCGTCTGCGCGAAGCGGGCGAGCGCCAGCAGGGCGGCGATCGCGATCAGGTCGCCGGTCCACGAAAACACCAGGAAGGTGGCGTAGCTGGGCACCAGTGCCGCGGCCACCCAGGTGGCGGCGAACACCACATAGGGGGCCGCGCGGAACAGCCAGGAGGCGGTGTCGGCGACGATCGCCTCCTTCAGGAACAGTCGCCGCAGGTCGCGATACGGTTGCAGCAGCGGCGGGCCGCGGCGGCGCAGCAGGCGGGCCTTCACCACGCGCACGAAGCCGGTCAGCAGCGGCGCCAGCAGCAGCACCACCGCCATCTGCACGCCCTGCCGGGCCGCCTCGTGCAGGATGCTCGCGCCGGTCACCGCAGCAGCCCCAGCAGGGCGATCAGCGCCACCAGCAGGGCGAACACCATGCCCAGGTAGTTGCGGATGGTCAGGAACTGGGTGTGGTTCAGCTTGCCGGCGACGAAGGCGACCGCGGTGCCGATCGGCGTGTAGATCATGGTCCAGGCCGGGTCGCGCAAAGTCTTGTCGATGCGTGCCGCGCGCATGTCGCCGGGCGCGGGCATGTCCACCCGCTCGGCGGCACCGAACGCGACGGTGCCGAGCACGCGCCGGATCGGCTGCGACAGGCTCGCCGCGCTGTACTGGCTGGACGGGCCGAGCCCCGGAAAGCCGCAATCCCACAGCCGCGACCGCCGCACCGCGCCGCGCACCGGCAGCCGCGCGAGCCAGGCGCAGCCCAGCGCCACGCCGCCCACGAACAGCGCGATCAGCAGCCCGTTGTACGAGCTGCGCGCATCGGCGACCGGCACGATGGTCAGCCAGGCGGAGCCCGCCTGAGCCGGCATCCGCGCCCCGGTCAGCAGCCGCGCCACCGGCGCCAGCCCGTCGATCACGATGCCGGGGAACAGGCCGGCCAGCACGCACAGCGCGCACAGCGCCAGCATCGCGGCCAGCGAGAAGCGGTCGGTCTCGTGCGCCGCCGCCGCCGCCGGGCTGCGCGGGCGGCCGAGATAGAGGATGCCGAAGGCGCGCACGAAGCAGCCGGCCACCAGCGCCGCGGCCAGCGCCAGCAGCGTGCCCACGGCCGGGACCATGATCTTGAGCGCCCATTGCGGCAGGGCGGGGCTGACGAAGATCGCCTGGAACGTGAGCCACTCGCTGGCGAAGCCGTTCAGCGGCGGCAGGGCCGATATCGCCATCGCCGCCAGCAGGAAGGCGGCGGACGAGACCGGCATGCGGTGGATCAGCCCGCCCAGCCGCTCGATGTCGCGCTCGCCGGTGGCGTGCAGCACCGCGCCGGCGCCGAAGAACAGCACGCTCTTGAACAGCATGTGGTTCAGCGCATGGAACAGCGCCGCCGTCAGCGCCAGCGCCGCGGCACCGTCCATGCCGTTGGCGCGGAAGGCCAGCGCGAGGCCCAGCGCCAGGAAGACGATGCCGATATTCTCGATCGTCGAGCAGGCCAGCAGCCGCTTGAGGTCGCGCTCCATCAGCGCATGCAGCACGCCGAGCACGGCGGTGAGCGCGCCGGCGGCGAGCACCGGCAGGCTCCACCACCAGGCCGGCGGTCCCAGCAGGTCGAAGACGATGCGCACGAAGCCGTAGACGGCGACCTTGGTCATCACCCCGCTCATCAGCGCGGAGACATGGCTGGGGGCGGCCGGATGGGCCAGCGGCAGCCAGACATGGACCGGCGCGAGTCCGGCCTTGGAGCCGGCGCCGAGCAGCGCGAGCCCGAGCGCGATGCCGGCGAGCCAGGGCGCGGGATGCGCCGCCCGCATCGCCTCGAAGCCGAAGCTGCCGGCAGCCCCCGCCAGCACGCCGAAGCCGAGCAGCAGCGCCAGCGTGCCGAAGCTGGCCATCACCAGGTAGACGTAGCCGGCGCGCGTGGTGCCCGCCGTGCGGTGTTGCGCCATCACCAGCGCCCAGGACGCGAGCGACATCAGTTCCCAGGCGAAGAGGAAGCTGTACGCGTCGTTGGCGAGCATCACCAGGTTCATCCCGGCCAGGAAGGCCGGGTAGAACGGCAGCACCCGCGCCGGCTCGGTCTCGTGGCGGCCGTAGCCGATGGCGTAGAGGCTGGCGGCGGCGGCGCCGAGATCGGCGATGGCGAGGAAGCAGGCCGAAAGCGCATCGAGCCGCAGATGCATGCCGAGCCCGGGCAGGCCGATCGGCAGCGCCAGCGCCGCCGGCGGGCCGGGCAGCGCCCACAGCGCCGCAAGCGCCGCGGCCAGGGTGGCCAGGCCCGAGGCACCGTACACCACCTTCCCCGCCGCCGGCCGGCTGGCGGCCAGCGCGCCATAGGCCGCGAGCGCGAGCAGCACCAGCAGGCTCAGCGTGATGACGCCCCCGGGGCTCATGTCCGCAGCCGCACCCCCCGTCCGCCGGTAGCCGAGGCGGTGCCTTCGCCGATCAGCTCGATCCCGGCCGCCGCCAGCGCCTCCACCAGCTTGACCAGCGAATCGACGTTGCCGCGGATCACCCCGCCGCTCGCCTCCATGCGCTGGATGGTGGGCAGCGACAGGCCGGACAGCTCCGCCAGCTGCCGCTGGTCGATGCCCAGCAGCGCGCGGGAGGCCCGCATCTGACCCGCAGTTATCATGCCCCAGCTTCCCACAAGGCAATCTGGCACGCAAGAAATGATATGTGAGACATCATGCCCACAGCGCTTGCCGATGCCCCCGGCGGTTGAATTCCGGCCCGGCCTGCCGCAGGCTCGCCGCCGTCACCCGGAGCGTGCGATGACCCAGCCGGACCCGGTCGCCTATTCCCCGATCCTGCATCGCCCGCCCCTGCGCTGGCCGGGCGGCGCCCGCGTGGCGCTGTGGATCTGCCCCAACATCGAGCATTACGAGTTCCTGCCGAAGTTCCAGCGCGTCCGCGATCCCTGGCCGCGCAGCCCGCACCCGGACGTGCTCGGCTACTCGATCCGCGACTACGGCAACCGCGTCGGCCTGTGGCGCCTGTTCGAGGTGACCGACGATCTCGGCATCCCCGCCACCGTCAGCCTGTCGATGAGCGTGATCCAGCACTACCCGGCGATCCTGGAGGCGATGGAGAAGCGCGGCTGGGAGCTGATGAGCCACGGCATCTACAACACCCGCTACCACTGGGACTTCTCGCACGAGGAGGAACTGGCGGCGATGCTGGAATGCCGCCGCATCCACCGCGACCTCACCGGCCGCGAGCAGCGCGGCTGGTTCAGCCCGGCCATCACCAACACGCTGGAAACCTTCAACCTCGCCGCCGAGGCGGGCTACGACTATTGCTGCGACCTCTACCACGACGACCAGCCGTTCCCGGTGCGCACGCGCTCCGGCGACCTGATCACCGTGCCCTACACGGTCGATCTCAACGACGTGATCGTCTGGCGCAAGGGCGAGGAGATCGACGCCTTCGCGCGGCAGATCAGGGATTATTTCGACACCGTCTACGCCGAGGGTGAGACCCAGGGCCGTGTGATGTGCATCGCGCTGCACCCGTTCTGGGTCGGCCAGCCGCACCGCATCCGCGGCTTCCGGCAGGTGATGGAGCACATCCTGGCCCATCCCGGCGTCTGGTGCACCACCGCGGCCGCCATCGCCGACCATTTCCGCGCCACCCACCTGCCGGCGCTGAACGCCCATCTCGCCGCGCGCGAGGCGCTGCATGGATAAGCCGTCGAACCTGCCGCCGGTGGCCGAGGCGCGCCCGGCCGGCATGGACCACGACCTCTACCCCTTCCGCACCCTGCCCGGCAGCCCGCGCTTCGCCTGGCCCGGCGGCGCCCGCATCGCCTTGACCGTGACGCTGATGCTCGACCACTGGGAGCTGCAACCGCCGCCGGAGGCGAGCCGCGACCCGCGCATCGTCTCCCCCCTCGGCAACTTCTTCCCCGACTGGCTGACCTGGAGCCAGCGCGAATACGGCAACCGCGTCGGCATCTTCCGCGTGCTGGAGGTGCTGGACCGCTTCGGCCTGGTGCCCAGCGTCGCGCTCGGCGCCGCCGCCGCCGCGCGCTGCCCCGAGCTGGTCGACGAATGCCTGCGCCGCGGCGCCACCTTCATGGCCCATGGCACCCACGCCACCCGCCGCATCACCAGCCGCATGACCGAAGCCGGGGAGCGCGCCTTCATCGCCGAAAGCCGCGATGCGGTCGCGCGGGCCACCGGCGCCGCGCCCACCGGCTGGTGCGGCCAGGACTTCAACGAGAGCCCGCGCACCCCGGCCCTCCTGGAAGAGGCGGGGTTCGCCTATGTCGCCGACTGGAGCAACGATGACCGGCCCTACCGGATCGGCGGGCTGGTCAGCCTGCCGGCGCAGTCGGAATGGAACGACCTGGAATGCATGTGGCTGCGCCGGGTCAGCCCGGCGGCCTGGCGCGACGGGGTCGTGGAGGCGTTCACCGTGCTGCGGGCGGAGGGCGGGGCGGCGTTCAACCTCACGCTGCACCCCTGGATCGCGGGCCAGGCACACCGCATCCGCTACCTCGCCGAGGCGCTGGCAGGCGTGCTCGGCCAGCCCGGAACATGGCGCGCGAGCACCGATGCGGTGGCGCGCGCCGCCCGGGATCAGGCATAACCGCAAGGCAACAAAAAGGAGCATCGCCATGGTTCCGACGATCACCCGTCCGGCCTGGATCGAGGAATTCCAGAAATTCATCATGCGCGGCAACGTGGTGGACCTGGCCGTCGGCATCATCATCGGCGCCGCCTTCACCGCCATCGTCGGCAGCCTGGTGAAGGACCTGTTCAATCCGGTGATCGGCCTGCTGCTGGGCGGCATCGACTTCTCCAACATCTTCATCACGCTGAAGGGCCCGTCCCTACCCACGCTGAAGGCCGCCGAGGCCGCCGGCGCGGTCACGCTCAATGTCGGCCTGTTCCTCAATGCGGTGATCCAGTTCCTGATCGTGGCCTTTGCCGTGTTCTGGCTGGTCAAGGCGCTGAGCACGCTCCAGCGCCGGCAGGAGGCCGCGCCGGCGCCGCCGCCGGCGCCGAGCAAGACCGAGCTCCTCCTCACCGAAATCCGCGACCTGCTGGCGACGAAAGGCTGAGATGTCCGATTCCGAAACGCCCCGGGTCCCCGAGGGCGCGCTGACGCGCGAGTTCCTGATGAGCGGCGAACTGCCGCGGCTGATCGCCCGCACCATGCCGGACGTGCGCGTGACCACCGACGCCGAGCGCGCCGCCTCGCTGCGCGCCATGCTCGATGCCCGGCCCGAGCGCGGCTCCGGCGTCTGGGTTTTCGCCTATGGCAGCCTGATCTGGAACCCGGCCATGCTGATCGCGGATCGCCGTCCGGCCACCGCGATCGGCTGGCACCGGTCGTTCTGCCTGTCGGTGAAGATGGGCCGCGGCACGCCGGAGAATCCGGGCGCCATGCTCGGCCTGCGCCCGGGCGGCACCTGCCCGGGCATGGTGCTGCGCGTGGCCGAGGCCGACGTCGAGCACGAGCTCGACCTGCTGTGGCGGCGCGAGATGGTGGCCGACGGCTACGTGCCGGTCTGGGTGCCGGTCGCCGACCAGGCGGGGCAGGCCTTCGGCCATGCCATCGCCTTCTCGATCAACGCCGACCAGCCGAGCTATTGCGGCGACCTGCCGGAGGCGGAGATCGTTCGCCGCCTGGCCACCGCGCGCGGCCGGCTCGGCACCGGGGCCGAGTATCTGTTTCGCACGCGCGACGGTCTAGCGGAGTTCGGCATCGCCGACGCATTCCTGGACCGCATGGCCGAGCTGGTCACGAAAGAGTTGGCGCGTACCGGCTGACCGCCCGTCTGCTATAACCCGCCGCGGAGTCTGACGGAGGGGTCGATGCGGCGGGTCTGGCTGGCGGCTTGGAGTGTTCTGGTCCTCGCCCTGCTGGCCCTCGCGCCAGTGGCCCGGGCCGACGATTTCGACCTGCCCGGCGTGGCCGGCGACGCCCGCGCCTTCGAGAACGGCCTGACCCGCCGCTTTCCCGCCGGCGGGACGCCGCAGCAGCGCCGCACCGCCGACCAGCAGGCCACCGACGCCTTCAACAAGAAGGACTGGCCGGGCTCGATCGCGGCACTTGAGCGCCGGATCGGCCAGGGCGAGGCCAATGCCAGGCACTGGTGGGGCCTCGCCACCGCCTATCTGCGCCGCACCCCGCCCGACCCGCAGAAGGCGCTGCTGGCCGCCTGGCGCAACTACCAGGAATCCGGCAGCGGCGAGGACGAGATCCCCGGCCTGCTGCTGATCGCCGAAGCCCTGCAGAAGCTGGACCGGCCGGCCCAGGCCATCCAGGCGCTGCAGCAGGTGGTGGAGATCGCGCCCGCCAACCAGGACTACCGCCGCCAGCTCGCCGATGCGCAGAAGGCGGCCGGCATCCTGGTCCGCCGCGTCCGCGTCGAGGGCGAGGCGGATCCGCCCCGCGCCTGCCTGGAATTCACCTCCGCCCCGGTCCGGCGGCCCGATTTCATGCCGCAGGACTGGTTGCGCCTCGACCCGCCGGTGCCGGGTGCGGCGGTCACGCGGGAGGGCGACCAGCTCTGCGTCTCCGGCCTGCCCTCGGGCGCCACCACCCGCGCCACGCTGCGCGCCGGCATGCCGGGCGAGGGCGGGGTGGCGGTGGCGCGCGACACCCCGGTCGCCTTCGCCATGCCCAACCGCCGCCCGCGCGTCGTGTTCGACACGCGGCTGTTCGTGCTGCCGCGCGGCCAGACGCCGGCAGTGACCCTCAGCACCACCAACCTCTCCGCCGTATCGCTCAAGCTGGTGCGCCTCACCGAGCGCAACGTCGCCGCCCTGATCCGCGACACCAAGCTGGGCGAGGCGGTCGAGCGCTGGAACGTCGAGTACCTGACGGAGAATTCCGGCCGCCTCGTCTGGGAAGGCACGGCGGCGGTCCCGAAATGGGAGCCGAACCGCGCCACCCGCACCGCGCTGCCGTTCCCCGACGCGCTGAAGGAGGCCGGGCCGGGGCTCTATTTGCTGCTGGCCCGCCCGGGCGACGGCACCTCGAAGGATTCCGCCGGCGCGGTGCAGGTCATCCTGCGCACCGACCTCGCCCCCACCGTCTGGCGCGGCAGCGACGGGCTGACGGTGCAGGTGCGCGACTATGGCGATGCGAAGCCGCGCGCCGGCATCCGCCTCGCGCTGCTGGCGAAGAACAACGACATCCTCGGCGAGGCCACCACCGACGCCCAGGGCGTCGGCCGCTTCCCCGTCTCGCTGCTGCGCGGCGAGGGGCCGCTGGAGCCGGCCGCGCTGCACGCCTTCGGGCCGGAGGAGGATTTCGCCGCGCTCGACCTCGGCGTCGCCGCGTTCGACCTGTCCGATCGCGGCGTGGAGGGCATGCCGCATCCGGGGCCGCTCGATTCCTATGTCTGGCTCGACCGCGGCATCTACCGGCCGGGCGAGACGGTGCAGGTGATGGCCCTGCTGCGCGACGCCGCCGGCCTGCCCGCCGAGCTTCCGGCCGAGATGCGCGTGGTGCGCCCCAACGGCCAGACCTTCTCGAAATCGGTGCCGCAGCGCGGGCCGGAGGGGGCGCTGCACCTGCCGGTGGTGCTGTCCCAGGGCGCCGCCGCCGGCACCTGGACGGTGGAGCTGCGCGCCGATCCCAGGGCGGCGCCGATCGGCAAGGCCGAGTTCCGCGTCGATGCCTTCGTGCCCGACCGCATGGCCGTCGAGCTCGGCACCCTGCCGGCCGCGCTGGTGCCGGGCACGCCGGCCAGAATTCCGGTCGAGGCGCGCTTCCTCTACGGCGCCCCGGCCGCCGGCCTGTCCGGCCACGCGCAGATGCGCCTCGTCATCGACCCCGCGCCGTTCCCGGCGCTGGCCGGCTTCCGCATCGGCCTCGCCGGCGAGGTCTACGCGCCGCAGGCGAGCGAGCTGGAACTGCCGGACACCGACGGTGCCGGCAAGACCGCGCTCGCGATCAGCATCCCCCGTGCCCCGGACACCACCCAGGCGCTGAAGGCCGAGATCGCGGTGGACGTGAACGACCCCGGCGGCCGTGCCTCCCGCGCCGTCGCCACCATTCCGGTGCGCGGCGCCAACCCGCTGATCGGGGTGAAGCCGCTTTTCCCCGACAACGCGGTGGACGCGGCCTCGGAGGCGGCGTTCGAGATGGTCGCCGTGCGGCCCGACGGCGCGCCGATGGCGATGAAGGCGAAGCTGCGCCTGGTGCGCGAGCGGCCCGACTGGCGCGTGGTGATGCGCGGCTCGGTCGCCCGCTACGAGACGGTGTGGAAGGACGAGCCGCTGGAGACGCGCGAGGTCGAGATTCCCGCCTCCGGCGCGCTGCGCTTCGCCAGGAAGCTCGATTTCGGCCGCTACCGGATCGAGGTCGCGCAGGATGGCGGCATGGCCGCGACCTCCTATCGGTTCCGGTCGGGCTGGGTCAGCTCCGACACGCCCGACGTGCCCGACCGGGTGGACGTCTCCGCCGACCGGCGCAGCGTGCCGGTGGGGCAGAGCGTGAAGATCCACGTGGCCGCCCCCTTCGCCGGCGAGGCGACGCTGCTGGTGCTGTCCGACCGCGTGCTGGCGCTGCGCACCATCACGGTGCCGGAGGCCGGCACCGACGTGGACGTGCCCGTCGAGGCTTCCTGGGGTCCCGGCGCCTATGTCGCCGTGCACGCCTTCCGCGGCGGCGCCGGTGCCCGGCCGGGCCGGGCCATCGGCCTGACCTGGGTCGGCGTCGATCCCGCCGCCCGCACGCTGGCCATGGGCATCGACACGCCGGACAAGGCGAACCCGCGCGGCCCGCTGGTGGTCCCTGTCCGCGCAGCACCCGGTGCCTGGGTGACGCTGGCCGCGGTGGACGAGGGCATTTTGCGCCTCACCCGCTTCGCCTCGCCCGATCCCAAGCCGCATTTCCTCGGCCGCCGCCGCCTCGGCCTCGACATCCGCGACGACTGGGGGCGGCTGATCGCCCCCGCCGAGGGCGAGGCCACGCTGCTGCGCCAGGGCGGCGACGAGGCATCCTTCGTGCTGCCCGACATCCCGCTCCGCACCGTGACCCTGTTCACGCCCCCGGTGCAGGCCGGCGCCGACGGCGTGGCCCGCATCACGCTGGCCATGCCCGATTTCAACGGCCAGGTGCGGCTGATGGCGGTCGGCTGGCAGGGCGCCCGCATCGGTGCGGCGGCGACCAGCGTGATCGTCCGCGACCCGCTGGTGGCCGAGGCGCTGCTGCCGCGCTTCCTCGCCCCCGGCGACGCGGCGCGGCTGTCGGTGCTGCTGCACAACCTGGACCTGCCGGCCGGCGAGGCGGCGGCGAGCGTCACCGTCGAAGGCCCGCTGGTCATCGAGGGGCAGTCGCGCCTCGCCGCCACGCTGGCGCCCGGCGCGCAGGCGGTGCCGGTGACCGTGATCAAGGCGACCGGGGCGGGCAGGGGGGTGATCAGGCTCGCCGTCACCGGCCCTGGCGGCTTCGCCGTCACCCGGGAGTCCGCCATCACCGTGCGCCCCTCCCGCCCGGTCGCCTGGTCGTCGCGGCGGCGGAGATGCAGCGCCGGGCGCCGAGACGCGGCTGGTGCCGGCGGCCGAGTTGCTTCATCGCCGGCACCTGGCGCGGCACCGCGACCTTCGGCGCGCCGGTCCGCTACGATGCCGGGGCGCTGGTGGCGGCGCTGGCGGACTATCCGCTGGCCTGCCTGGAGCAGACCACAAGCCGCGGCTTGCCGCTCGCCATGCTGCCCGACGGCCCGATCGCCGGCGACCAGCGGGCGGCGCGGCTGCAGGCCGCGGTGGCCTCGGTGCTCGATCGCCAGCGCTACGACGGCGCGTTCTCGCTGTGGACGGCCAACGGCCAGCCCGAGGCCTGGCTGACCCCCTATGCCGTGGAGTTCCTGCTCCGCGCCAGGGCGGCCGGCGCCGCCGTGGCCGAGTCTGCCCTGGCGGATGCGCTGAAATTCCTCGCCGAGGATGCCGACCGCGATCCGGATCTGCCTCGAGGATCTCGCCGCCCATGCCTACACGCTCTACGTGCTGGCCATGGCCAACCAGGCCGGCCGGGGGCGGCGCGACCAGGCCGAGCGCATCGACCGGCTGCCGACGCCGCTCGCCAAGGCGCAGATCGCCGCCGCGCTGCGCGCTCGCGCATGACCGGCCGCGCGCCGAGGCGGCCTTCGCCGCGGCATCCGCCGCCACCGGCCGGCGCTGGTGGCATTCCGACTACGGCTCGGCCCTGCGCGACCAGGCGGCGATCGCGGTGCTGCTGAAGGAAAGCGGCCTGCTGCCCGACCGGCTGGCCCGGCTGGTGGCGTCGCTGCTCGGCGCCGACCTGTCGCCGGCCAGCCTCTCGACCCAGGAGCAAGCCTGGGCCACCGCGGCTGCCGCCGCCCTCGGCAAGGACGGGCGCCCGGTGCGGATCGCGGTGGACGGCGCCGGCACGCCGGCGGTGACGCTGCCGGTCGCCGGCCCGATGGCGGTGCGCAACGCCGGGCCGGCGGCGATCTGGCAGTCGCTCGCGGTCACCGGCGTGCCGGTGCAGGCGCTGCCGGCCTCGCGCGCCGGCATGCGGGTGAGCCGCAAGTTCCTCAACACCGACGGCAGCACGCTGGCGCTCGACAAGCTGCGCCAGAACACGGTGTTCGTGCTGGTGCTGGAGGGCAAGGCGGAGGACGGGCAGGACCACCAGGCGATGCTGCTGCAGGGCCTGCCGGCCGGCTGGGAGATCGCCGGGCGCCTCGGGCCCGGCAAGCCGCCCGGCATGCCGTGGATGGAGGAGCTGTCGGAGACCGAGGCGCAGCCGGCGGCCGACGACCGCTTTGCCGCGGTGATCGGGCTGACCGCGCAGAAGCCCGAGTTCCGCGTGGCGGTGCGCATTCGTGCGGTGACCCCGGGCAATTTCGAGCTGCCCGGCGCCGAGCTGTCCGACATGTACCGCCCCGCCATCTACGCCCGCCAGGGGGCCAACCGGATCGAAGTCCTGGCATCGGAGTGAAGCGCCGCCTGGCCGTCCTGATCGCCGTGCCGGCCCTGCTCGCGGGGCTGGCGCTGGCGCTCGACCGGCTGTTCCCGCCCGACCTGTCGCGGCTGGAGGTGGTGGGCACCGAGGTCGTCGATCGCAACGGCCGCACCCTTGCCCTGCTGCCGGCGCCGGGCGGTGTTTGGCGGTTCCGCACCGCGGCAGCCGAGGTCGCGCCGGTGCTGATCGATACGCTCCTGGCCACCGAGGACCGGCATTTCCGCCGCCATCCCGGCGTGAACCCGCTCGCCCTGGCCCGCGCCGCGCTGCAGGACCTGCGCGTCGGGCGCATCGTCTCGGGCGGCTCCACGATCACCATGCAGGCCGCCCGGCTGCTGGAGCCGCGGCCGCGCACGGTGCGGTCCAAGCTGATCGAGATCTTCCGCGCCTTCCAGCTGGAGGCGCGCTTCGGCAAGGACGAGATACTGGGCATCTGGCTCACCCTCGCCCCCTATGGCGGCAACCTCGAGGGCGTGCGCGCCGGGTCGATGGCCTGGTTCGGCGTCCCGCCCCGGGCGCTCGACGCCGCCCAGGCGGCGCTGCTGGTGGCCATTCCGCGCCGGCCGGAGGCGCTGCGCCCCGATCGCCATGCCGGACGCGCCCGCGCCCTGCGCGATCGCATCCTCGGCGCCGATGGCGGCGAGATGCCCGGCAGCCGGCAGCGACTGCCCCGGCACGCCGCGCTTGCCGTCTCCACGCTGCCGCGGGCGCCGCGCATCGCCACCACGCTCGACCTGCCGCTGCAGGCGGCGCTGGAACGGCAGGCGGCGGAGCAGTTGCGCGGGCTGCCGGGCCAGGCCGCGCTGGCGCTGCTGGTGGCCGATACCGGCGGCGAGATCCGGGCGCTGACCACGGCGGGCCGGGTGTCGCTCGACCTGACCCGCGCCGTCCGCTCGCCGGGCTCGGCGCTCAAGCCCTTCGTCTACGGCCTTGCCTTCCAGGACGGGATCGCCGGCCCCGAGACCCGGCTCGACGACCAGCCGCGCCGTTTCGGGGCCTACGCGCCGGAGAATTTCGACCGCGGTTTCGCCGGCTCGGTCACCGCGGCCGAGGCGCTGCGGCGGTCGCTCAACCTCCCCGCCGTCGCCCTGCTCGACCGCGTCGGCCCGCTGCGCTTCGCCGCCACCCTGCGC
>JBGAIK010000104.1:0-14805 GCA_044225615.1 Acetobacteraceae bacterium
GTCGAGGCGCGGGGGCGTGCCGGTCTTGAGACGGGCGAGCGGCAGCGCCAGCCGTTCCAGCGTCCGTGCCAGGCCCACCGACGGCGCCTCGCCGAAGCGGCCGGCCGGCTGCGAACGATGGCCTATATGGATCATGCCGCGCAGGAAGGTGCCTGTCGTCAGCACGGCGGCGGCACAGCCGAAGCGGGCACCATCGGCACACAGCACTGCGGCAAGCCGGCCATCAGTGCCGATCTCGATATCCTCCACCGAACCCTCGTGGATGGCGAGGCCCGGCTGCTCCGCCAGCAGCGCCTGTATCGCAGCCCGATAGAGCTTGCGGTCGGATTGCGCGCGGGGACCGCGCACGGCTGGACCCTTGCTGCGATTGAGCAGCTTGAAGTGGATGCCTGCCATGTCGGCCGCCCGCCCCATCAGGCCGTCGAGCGCGTCGATCTCGCGCACCAGATGGCCCTTGCCGATGCCGCCGATCGCCGGATTGCAGGACATCTCGCCCAGCGCGGACCTGCGATGGGTGACCAGCAGCGTGCGGGCGCCCATGCGCGCGCTGGCCGCCGCGGCTTCGCAGCCGGCATGGCCCCCGCCGATGACGACGACATCAAACTTCTTGCTCATGGCGGACACATGCGCGCAGCCGCGCTACTTGCCAATACAGAATTGCCGGAAGATCGAGTCGAGCACGTCCTCGACGCCGACCACCCCGGTCAGCCGCCCGAGCGCCTGCATCGCCAGGCGCAGCTCCTCGCCCCGCAACTCGGCCAGCGGCGCACCCCGCGCTGCCGCCAGATGCCCGAGCGCCTCTGTCACAGCGGCGCGATGTCGCGCCCGGGTCAATGGCGGCGGACCCGAAGCCTGCGTCAACCGCGCGGCCTCGGCGGCTAGCCGCGCCCGCAGCGCGGCGAGCCCGGTCCCGGCACGGGCGCTGATCCCGAACGGATGCGCAATCGGGTTGACGTCCACCTTGTTCAGCACCGCGAGCACGCGTGGCGCCGGGGACGGGGCCGGGGCCGCACCGTGCGCCGTCGCATCTGACAGGGCGATCACCAGGTCCGCCGCCTCTGCCCTGGCCCGGGCGCGCCGGACCCCTTCCCGCTCGATCGGGTCTGCCGTGTCGCGCAGCCCGGCCGTATCCAGCAACGTCACCGGCACGCCGCCGAGCACCACGCGAGCCTCCAGCACATCCCTCGTCGTGCCCGGAACCGGCGAGACGATCGCCACATCGCGCTCCGCCAAGGCATTGATCAGCGTGGACTTTCCCACGTTCGGGGGGCCGGTGATGGCAAACACCAGGCCCTCGCGCAGCTTTTCGCCCCGATGTGCGTCGGCGAGGTGCCGCCGCATCTCGTCTGCGAGCCCGGACAGCTCGGCCAGTGCCTCCGCCGCCACGTCGGGCGGCAGGTCTTCGTCCGGGAAGTCGATCAGCGCCTCCTGCTGCGCGAGCAGCCGCAGGAGCCGCAGCGACCAGCCGCGGTAGAGGTCGCCCAGCGCCCCCTCCATCTGCCGCAGTGCCTGGCGCCGCTGGGCGCTGGTCTCGGCCTCGACCAGGTCGCCGATCGCCTCCGCGGCCAGCAGGTCCAGTCGGCCGTTCAGAAAGGCGCGACGGGTGAACTCGCCGGCCTCGGCCGGCCGGGCGCCGCGTGCCACCAGCGCGTCCGCCACCCCTTCGATCACCGCCCGCCCGCCATGCAGATGCAGCTCCGCCGCGTCCTCGCCGGTGTAGCTGGCCGGGCCGGGAAACCACAGCACCAGCGCCCGGTCCAGCAGCTCTCCATCCGGACCGCGCAGGCTGCGCAGCCGCGCCACCCGCGGCAGCGGCAAACTGCCGCAGATCGCCGCCAGCACGGCTGCGGTGCCGGGGCCGCTCAGCCGCAGCATCGCCACGGCCGTGCGCCCGGTGCCCGAGGCCGGCGCGAAGATCGTATCGTTCTCCAAACTATCGCCTCGCCCTGGCGCTTGCCCTCGCCGCCCCTATCTGCGAAGCCGGGCCGCGACGCAAGGACGCACCATGGACAGCGACGCCAACCTGCTCGGCCGGGAGACCTCTCCCTATCTGCTCCAGCACGCCGACAACCCGGTGCACTGGCGCCCCTGGGGCAAGGCCGCGCTCGATGAAGCGCGCACCAGCAACCGGCCCATCCTGCTCTCGGTGGGCTATGCCGCCTGCCACTGGTGCCACGTCATGGCGCACGAATCCTTCGAGGACGCGGAGACGGCCGCGCTGATGAACGCGCTGTTCGTCAACATCAAGGTCGATCGCGAGGAACGCCCCGACATCGACCAGCTCTACATGAATGCGCTCCACGCCCTCGGCGAGCAGGGCGGCTGGCCGCTCACCATGTTCCTCACCCCCGATGGCGATCCGTTTTGGGGAGGCACATATTTCCCGCCCGAGCCGCGCTGGGGCCGACCGTCGTTCCGCCAGGTGCTCAACGGCGTTGCCGAGGCGTTCCATGGCAAGAACGAAGCCGTGGCAAGGAATGTCGGCGCCCTGCGCCGCACGCTCGCCGCCACCGCCGCCGAGCATCCCGGCCCGCTGCCCGGCCCGGACCAGCTCGACCGCGCCGCCGCCGCGCTGCTCCGCATGAACGACCCCGAGCAGGGCGGCCTGCGCGGCGCGCCCAAGTTTCCCAACCCGGCGATCTTCGCCTTCCTGTGGCAGAATGCCTGCCGCACCGGCGCCCGCCCGGGCAAGGACGCCGTGCGCCTGCTGCTGGAGCGCATGTCGCAAGGCGGCATCTACGACCATCTCGGCGGCGGCTACGCCCGATATTCAACCGATGCCGAATGGCTGGTGCCGCATTTCGAGAAGATGCTCTACGACAACGCGCAGATCCTCGACCTGCTGGCCCTGGCCCATGCCGACACGCCCAGCCCGCTCTTCGCCGCCCGCGCGGCCGAGACGGTCGGCTGGATGACGCGCGACATGACCGCGGCCGAACACGGCGGCCAGGCCGCCTTCGCCGCCTCGGAGGACGCCGACAGCGAGGGCATGGAAGGCAAATTCTACGTCTGGACCGAGGTCGAGGTCGAAGCCGTGCTCGGGCCAGCCGCCACCGAATTCAAGCAGGCCTACGACGTCACGCCAGGCGGCAACTGGGAAGGCCACGTCATCCTGCGCCGCATCACCCCCCTGGGCAGCGCGGCCGCCGAAGCACGCCTCGCCGCGGCGCGGGACAGGCTGCTCGCCGCCCGCGCCGTCCGCATCCGCCCGGGCCGCGACGACAAGGTGCTGGCCGACTGGAACGGCCTCGCCATCGCCGCCCTGTGCCGCGCCGGCGCCGTCTTCACCCGCCCCGACTGGATCGCCCGTGCCGCCGAGGCGGACGACTTCATCATGGCCGCCATGGCCCGCGCCGCCCTCGCCCTGCACGAGGCGACCGGCGCGCCGCAGCGCCTCGCCCAGGCCATCACCCTGGCCGACGCCGCCGACACCTGGTTCGGCGACGCGGGCGGCAGCTACTTCCTCACCGCCACCGACGCCGCGGACGTGCCCCTCGGCCCCGACACCCGCCCGCGCACCCCGGCCGACAACGCCACCCCCTCCGGCAACGGCATCATGGCCCAGGTGCTGGCCCGGCTGCACCACCTGACCGGGGGCGCCCGCTGGCGCGACCGGGCGAAACGCCTGCTCGCTGCCTTCGGCGGCCTGGGCGACAGCCTCTCCGCCGCGCCCAGCCTGCTCGCTGCCGCCGACCTGCTGGAGGAAGCCGCCACCGTCGTCGTCGCCGGCCCGCCCGGCGATGCCGCCACCCGGGCGCTGCTCCAGGCCGCCCTCGCCGCGCCCGACCCGGCCGTCATCGTGCTCCGCGCCGCCGCCCCCGGCGACGTGCCGCCGGGCCATCCGGCCCACGGCAAGACCGGCACGCAGACCGCTGCCTATCTCTGCCGCGCCGGCGTATGCGGCCTGCCGCTGCGCGATCCGGCCGCCCTCGCCGCCGCTCTCCGCTGCCGCTGACCTGCCCGCCGCGCTTGACAGGCCCCCGCCAGTCGCGCCATGGCGGCGCATGCCCCAGCTTTCGCTCCACACCCCGGTGGGAGACCTGACGCTGTCCGAGGAGGATGGCGCCATCGTCGCACTCGACTGGGGCTGGGGCCGTGACCAGGCGGAAACGCCCCTGCTCGCGGCCGCCCGCGACCAGCTCCACGACTATTTCGACGGCGTGCGCCTGGGCTTCGACATGCCTCTCGCCCCCCACGGCACCGCGTACCGCCGCAAGGTCTGGGCGGCGCTGTGCCGCATCCCGCCCGGCGCCACCCGCACCTATGGCGACATCGCCCGCGAGGCAGGCGGCAGCCCGCGCTCGGTCGGCGGCGCCAACGCGCGCAACCCGATCCCGATCCTGATCCCCTGCCACCGCGTCGTCGCCGGCAACGGTTTCGGCGGCTAGTCCGGCGGCGACGGCCTCCCCCCCAAGCACTACCTCCTCGACCTGGAATCCCGCATGCTGCGCGCACGGGCGCGCGCCGGCCTCGCGGCGCAGCCCGGGGCCTGATCCTGTTGCGGTTCCACCCAAGCAGAATGGACCACCCATGACCCAAGCCATCCGCATCCATGCCAATGGCGGCCCCGAGGTGATGCGCTGGGAGGACGTGCCGACCCCCGAGCCCGGCCCGGGCGAGGCGCTGGTCCGCCACGGCGCGGTGGGCCTGAACTACATCGACGTCTATTTCCGCACCGGCCTCTACAAGACCGCCCTGCCTGCCACCCTCGGCATGGAAGGTGCCGGCACCGTGCTCGCCGTCGGTGACGGCGTCACCGCCGTGAAGCCCGGCGACCGCGTCGCCTATGCCGGCGGACCGCTTGGCGCCTATGCCACCGAGCGCGTCATCGCCGCCGACCGCCTCGTGACCCTGCCGCCAGGGATCGACTTCACCACGGGCGCGGCCATGATGCTGCAGGGCATGACGGCGCAATACCTGATCCGCCGCACCCATGCGGTGCAGCCGGGCGAGACCGTGGTGGTCCATGCCGCGGCCGGCGGCGTCGGCCTCATCCTGTGCCAGTGGTGCAGGCATATCGGCGCAACCGTCATCGGCGTGGTCTCCACCCCCGAGAAGGCCGAGCTCGCCCGCGCCAACGGCGCCGCCCATGTCGTGATCGGCCACGCCAACCTCGCCGCCGAGGTCAAGCGCATCACCGGCGGCGCGATGGTCCCGGTGGTCTACGACAGCGTCGGCAAGGACACCTTCATGGCCAGCCTCGACTGTCTGGCCCCGCTCGGGCTGATGGTCAGCTACGGCAACGCCTCCGGCGCGGTGCCGCCGGTGGACATCTCCATTCTCAGCGCCAAGGGCAGCCTGTTCCTGACCCGCCCGACGCTTGCCACCTATACTACCAGGCGCAGCGACCTGGAGCATGTCGCCGCCGACCTGTTCGACGTGGTGGGCAAGGGCGCCGTGACCATCCGGGTGAACCAGAGCTTCCCGCTCAGCGAGGCCCCGGCCGCCCATGTCGCGCTGGAAGCGCGCCGCACCACCGGCAGCACCGTGCTGGTTCCCTAGCCGCCGACGCAGTGGTGCGAAAGGCGCTCCGGCTTGCGGCGTTCTTGCTTGGATGGGTCATGGCCCACGCGCACGCGCAGGCTCCGATCGCACCCGGCGGCACGCTGCGGGCGGTGTTCCTTGGCGGCAATCCGGCCCAGGCCGCGCCGGATCCCGGCACCGGCCAGCTGGTGGGTCCGGCCGCCGCGCTCACCCGGGCACTCGGCGAGGCGCTCGGCATCCCCTCCGACCTGCGCCCCGTCAGCGGCCCAGCGCAGGTCGTCGCGGCGGTCGCGGATGGCGCCGCCGATATCGGCTTTCTCGCCTACGAGCCCTCCCGCACCGGCCGCGTCGACTTCTCGCAAACCTATTCGCTGGTCCAGCAGACCTTCATCGTCCGCGCCGACTCGGCCATCGCGAGCGCCGCGGAGATCGACCGCCCGGGCCTGAAGCTCGCCGGCACGGCGAACGACTCCATCACCCTCTATATGCGCCGCCTCTTCCGCCACGCCACGATCCTGGCCGTCGAGAACGAGCCGGCGGCGAACCAGCGCCGCCTGCTCGACGGCGCGTTCGACGCGTTCAGCGGCAACCGGCATCGCATGACGCTCTGGTCGCGCGAACTGCCGGGCACGCGCGTGCTGCCCGACAATCTCTTCGACGTGCCGCAGGCGATCGTCGTGGCAAAGGGCCGCCGCGAGGCCCTGGCCGACATCAACGCCTTCCTCGATCGGGCCCGCGCGACGGGCCTGATCCGCGACGCCGTCGCGCACGGCGGCCTTGTCGGCGTCGAGGTCGCGCCGCCGGGCTACCGGCCGCAGCTCAGGGAATGATGCGGCGCCCTGATTGCCCGCAAGTTAAACAACCGCCACACGATCCCTGCGCCAACCCGCGCGCCGCGTAGCAGAAACGCAACGCCGAGGGGTATCCGTACGCAACACGCCGCGCGATGCTGGACCGATGGACGATCGCGTCGCCCCCGCCGCCGCCGCCGCCGCCTCCACCGCCGCCAGGCTCGGCCGCACCCGGCTGACTGCGCTCATCGTCGCCTGCGCCCTGTTCATGCAGAACCTCGACAGCACCGTCATTGCCACCGCCCTGCCCACCATGGCCCGCGCCTTCGGCGCCGAGCCCACGCACATGAACGTGGCGCTCACCTCCTACCTGCTCAGCCTCGGCGTGTTCATGCCCTGCAGCGGCTGGCTCGCCGACCGCTACGGCACGCGCACCATCTTCCGCCTCGCCATCGCCCTGTTCACCCTCGGCTCGGTCCTCTGCGGCATGGCCGACTCGCTGCTCTTCCTCGTCTTTGCCCGCATCCTGCAGGGCTTCGGCGGCGCCATGATGGTCCCGGTCGGCCGGCTCGTCCTGCTGCGCACCACGCCGAAGTCCGAGCTCGTCGCCGCCATGGCCTGGCTGTCCATGCCCGCCCTGCTCGGCCCGGTCCTCGGCCCGCCGATCGGCGGCTTCATCGTCACCTGGTTCTCCTGGCGTCTGATCTTCGACATCAACATCCCGATCGGCATCCTGGGCATCACCCTCGTCACCCTGTTCATCGAGGACATCCGCGAGCCCCGCGCCGCGCCGTTCGACTGGCGCGGCTTCCTGCTGTCCGGCATCGGCCTCGCCTCCCTGATGTTCGGGCTGGAAACCATCGGCCGCGGCGTGGTGCCGCGCTGGGCCAGCCTGTCCGCGATCGGCGCCGGTCTCGTCGCCGGCCTGCTCTACGCCTGGCACGCCCGCATCCACCCGCGCCCGCTGATCGACCTGACGCTGTTCCGTATCCGCACCTTCTCGGTCGCCGTCGGCGCCGGCACCATGTTCCGCATCGGCATAGGTGCCGTGCCCTTCCTGCTGCCGATGATGCTCCAGCTCTCCTTCGGCCATTCCGCCGCGGAAAGCGGGCTCATCACCTTCGTCAGCTCCCTTGGCGCGCTGGTCATGAAGCCCGTCGCGGTCGGCGTGCTGCGCCGCCTGGGCTTCCGCCACACGCTGGTCTGGAACGCAATCCTCTCCGCCGTGCTGCTCGGCATGTGCGCCTGGTTCGCCCCGTCCTGGCCGGTCGTCCTGATCTACGCCGTGCTGCTCTCCGGCGGGTTCTTCCGCTCGCTCCAGTTCACCGCCTACAACGCGCTGGCCTATGCCGACGTGCCCCGCGAACGGATGAGCGCCGCCACCAGTTTCTACTCGGCGATGCAGCAGATCTCGCTGACCCTCGGCGTCTCCGCCGCCGCCGCTTCGCTGACCGTCACCATGGCCCTGTCCGGCCATGCCGAGCCGCTGCTGAGTGACTTCTCCAGCGCCTTCGTCGTCGTCGCCCTGATCAGCCTCTGCGCCGCCCCCCTCGCGCTGACCATGCCCCGCAACGCCGCGGCCGAGATGAGCGGACACCGACGGGCGGAGTGAAGCAAGCGAGCCCCTGGCCTTGCTCCCTTCACAGCACCATCTGCGTCTGCGTCACCTTGGCCACCAGCTTGCCGTCGGCGGTGGAGATGCGGGTTTCCCAGATCATGGTGCGGCGGCCGCGGTGGAGCGGGATGGCCTCGCCGATCAGCCGCGCGCCCACCGGGGCAGCGGCGATGAAGTTGGTCTTGCTCTCCAGCGTGGTGGTGCGCCCGTCCGGCGGCAGGTTGAGGATGGTGGCAACCGCACCCAGCGTGTCGGCGAAGGCCATCAGCGCGCCGCCGTGCATGGTGCCCATGCCGTTCGAAAGGTCGTCGCGCACGGTGAGCTCGGCGACGAGCCGGTCCTTGCCGGCCTCGGTGTACCGCATGCCCAGATGGGCAGGAAAGGCCGGCAGGCGCTTCTGGATGGTTTCGAGCAGGCTCATGTGTTCTCCCGGGTCATTCCGCCAGCCAGAGCGGGTCTTTCAGCTTCGCCACGAAGGCCGCGTGCGCGGCGAGGGTTGCGGCGTCGGGCACGATCGGCCGGGGCGTGCGCGGGCCTTCGGCCACGTAGCGGGCGACCGCGATCTCCGCCTGCGCGGCGGTGGCGAGCGAGAGGCCGCGCTGGCGGCCGCCGGTGAGCTCGACATAGACCTCGGCCAGCAGCCTGCAGTCGAGCAGGGCATTGTGGGTGGTGCGCTGCGACAGGTCGATGTCGAAGCGGCGGCACAGCGCATCGAGGCTGTTGGGCATGCCGGGGAAGCGGGCCTTGGCGAGCGCCAGGGTGTCCACCATGCGCTCGCGGGCCAGGGGCGCGCGGCCGGCACGGGCAAACTCGGCGTTGAGGAAGCCGAAATCGAACGGGGCGTTGTGGGCGACGAGCCTGCCGTCGCCGAGGAAGTCGAGCAGATCGTCGGCGATCTCCTCGAAGCGCGGCTTGTCGCGCAGCTGGTCGATGGTGATGCCGTGGACGCGGGTCGCCTCCTCGGGGATGTCGCGCAGCGGGTTGACCAGGCGGTGGAAGCTGCGCCCGGTGGGCAGGTCGTTCTCCAGTTCCAGGCAGGCGACCTCGATCACCCGGTCGCCGGTGAGCGGGTCGAGCCCGGTGGTTTCTGTGTCGAAAAGTACGGAACGGCTCATGCTCGCCCGGTCCTTGGTCTCAATGTTCCGATGAATCGGCGCAGGGTGCGCAGCGCATGGAAGCGCGACAGGCCGGTGCGCACAACCAGGTCGGCGCGGCGGCGCTTGGCGGCGTCAGGCATCTGCCGCGCGATGACGGCCTCGATCTGGGCGCGGTCCATGCGGCCGCGCTGGGCAACGCGGTGGATCTGCACGGCGCGGGGCGCCGAGACGACGACGACAGTGTCCACCCGCCTGTCGCCGCCGGTTTCCAGCAGCAGCGGGATGTCGAGCACTGCGGCCGGCGCCGCGGCGCGCCGCGCGCGGGCGAGGAACCCGCGCTCCATCCGCCGCACCATCGGGTGGACGATGCGTTCCAGGCGCTTCAGCGCGTCGGGCTTGCCGAGCACCGCTTCGCGCAGGGCGGCGCGGTCGAGCCGGCCGTTGCGCACCGTGCCGGGGAAGGCGGCCGCGATGGGCGGCAGCGCACGGCCGCCGGGGCCCTGCACCGCGTGAACGGCGGCGTCGGCATCGAAGACCGGGATGCGGGCGCGACGGAAGGCGAGCGCGGCCGTCGACTTGCCCATGCCGATCCCGCCGGTCAGCCCGATGATGCGCACGCGATTCCGCCCCCCGGGCCGTTCATCCGCTTGTGAGCCGGCGGCATGCCGGCTAGTGAGCAGGCAACCATAGAACTGTCACATGCGCCACACGCGGCCGGAGGCTATGGATGGGGAGGACATGACCATCGATAACCCATCGGAACGCGGGGCGGGCGCCGCCGTGCGCCTTTCTGCCGTCTCGCGCCGCTGGGGCAGCGTCGCCGCGCTCGATGGCGTGTCGCTTTCGGTCGCCGCCGGCACGTTCTGTGTCCTGCTGGGCCCCTCCGGCTGCGGCAAGACCACCTGCCTGCGCATCGTGGCCGGGCTGGAGCAGGCGACATCCGGCACGGTGGAAATCGGCGGGCGCGACGTGACCCACCTGCCGCCGGCGGCGCGCGGGGTGGCGATGGTGTTCCAGTCCTACGCGCTGTTCCCGCATCTGAGCGTGGCCGAGAACGTGATGTTCGGCCTGAAGGCGCGCAGCGTGCCGAAGGCGGAGCGGCAGCGGCGGCTCGATCGGGCAGTGGAGATGCTGGGCATCGGCCACCTGCTGGCGCGCCGCCCCGGCCAGCTTTCCGGCGGCCAGCAGCAGCGCGTGGCGCTGGGCCGCGCCATCGTCGCCGAGGCGCCGGTCTGCTTGATGGACGAGCCGCTCTCCAACCTCGATGCCCAGCTCCGCGCCGAGATGCGGCGCGAGATCCTGGCCCTGCAGCGCCGGCTCGGCATCACCATGCTCTACGTCACCCACGACCAGACCGAGGCGATGGGCATGGCCGACCAGGTCGTGCTGCTGCGCGACGGCCATGTCGAGCAGGACGCGCCGCCGGCCGAGATCTATGCGCATCCGGCCACCGCCTTTGCCGCAAGCTTCATCGGCACGCCGCCGATGAACCTGCTGAAGCTCGACGCCGCAGGCGCGGTGCCTGGAGCCGGCGGACCGGCGCTCGGCCCCGCGCGGCCCGGGCTGGTCGCCGGCATCCGGCCGGAGGCGCTGCGCCTGTCCGGCCTCGGCATTCCGGCAACCGTCACCCATGCCGAATATCTCGGCGCCGACACCGTGGTGGCCTGCACCGTGGGCAGCGACGGGCGCCTGCTGGCCCGGCTGCCCGGGCGCGCCAGCCTGGCCGACGGTGCGGCCGTGCATTTCGATTTCGACCCGACGGAGCTGCATCTGTTCGATGCCGCCTCCGGCCGCCGCCTTCCCCCACCCTGACAGCGAGGACCGCCATGCGCTCTGTGACCACCACCCGCCGCACCCTGCTGGCCGGCGCCGCGGCGCTGGCGGCACCCGCGCCCCTCTTTGCCCCTGGCATCGCCCGCGCCCAGGGCAAGACCGAGATCGAATTCTACTTCCCGGTCGCGGTCGGCGGCCCGATCACCAAGATCATCGACGGCTACGCCGCGGACTTCATGAAGGAAAATCCAGACATCGCGCTGAAGCCGATCTACGCCGGCTCCTATGTCGACACGCTGACCAAGGCGGTGACCGCGACCAAGGCCGGGCAGGGGCCGCAGCTGGCGCTGACGCTGGCGGTCGATGCCTATTCGCTGGTGGATGACGAGCTGATCGTGCCGTTCGACAGCGTGGCCACCACGGCCGAGGACAAGGCCTGGCTCGCCAGCTTCTACCCGGCCTTCATGGCCAACGGCAATTTCGACGGCCATGTCTGGGGCCTGCCGTTCCAGCGCAGCACCATCGTCGCCTACTACAACAAGGACGCCTTCAGGGAGGCCGGGCTCGACCCGGAGAAGGCCCCGGCCACCTGGCAGGAAAACGCCGAGATGGCCCAGAAGCTGACGAAGCGGGAGGGCGACCGCGTCACCCGCTGGGGCATCCAGATCCCGTCCTCGGGCTTCCCGTACTGGCTCTACCAGGCGCTGGTGGCGCAGGCCGGCGCCGAGCTGTCAGGCGCCAACGGCACCAGGACCTTCTACAACGCGCCCGAGGCGGTGGCCGCCGCCGATTACTGGCTGGAGCTGGTGAACAAGTACAAGTGCCATCCGCCCGGCATCGTGGAATGGGGCACCACCCCGCGCGACTTCCTGGAAGGCAAGGTGGCGATCATCTGGACCACCACCGGCAACCTGACCAACATCAGGAACAACGCCAAATTCCCGTTCGGCGTGGCCATGCTGCCGGCCGGCAAGCGGCGCGGCAGCCCGACCGGCGGCGGCAATTTCCACCTGTTCAAGAGCGCCAGCCCGGTCCAGCGCACCGCCGCGCTGCGCTTCCTGCGCTGGGCCACCTCGCCCGAGCGCGCCGCGCAATGGGGCATCGACACCGGCTACGTCGCCACCCGCCCCGATGCGTGGGAGACGCCGGCGATGAAGGCCTACGTGGCCGGCTTCCCCGCCGCCGCCGTCGCCCGCGACCAGCTGCACTACGCCGTCCCCGAGCTGTCCACCCACGACAACCAACGCGTGACGCAGGCGCTCAACGACGAGCTGCAGGCCATCCTGACCGGGGCCAAGGCGCCGAAGCCGGCGCTGGACGCGGCGCAGGAAAAGGCCGTCCGCCTGCTGCGCCCCTACGCGAAATGAACCAGAAACACCGAGGAGGATCCCGATGATACGCCGTCGCACGCTGCTGGCCGCCAGCGCCGCCCTCGCCGCCCCGGCAATCGCCCGGGCGCAGGCGGTGAAGCTCTCCTTCTACTATCCGATCGCCGTGGGCGGTCCGATCCCGACCATCTTCGACGGCTACTGCAAGGCCTTCCAGGAAAAGACCGGCATCGAGGTCGCGCCGGTCTATGCCGGCACCTATGGCGAGACCATGACCAAGGCGGTGACCGCCATCAAGGGCGGCACCGGCCCGCAGCTGGCCGTGCTGCTGGCCGCCGAGATGCATAGCCTGCAGGATCTCGACATCCTCGCCAGCCTCGACGACATCGGGCTCGACGCGGCCGGCAAGGCCTGGATGGACGGGTTCTACCCGGCCTTCCTGATGAACAGCCGGGTGGGCGGCAAGCTGTGGTCGGTGCCGTTCCAGCGCTCCACCGCGGTCATGTACTACAACAAGGACGCCTTCCGGGAGGTCGGGCTCGACCCGGCGAAATTCCCGCGCACCTGGGCGGAGCTGGAAGCCGCGGGCCAGAAGCTGGTCAAGAAGGACGCCTCCGGCCGCGTCACCCGCTGGGGCGTGAAGCTCGCCTCCGACACCGGCAATGCGCAAAGGACCTTCGGCGCGCTCGCCAACCAGGCCGGCCACGTGCTGAAGAACGAATCCGTGACGGAAACCTAATTCAACCACCCGAAGCCGATCGAGGCCCTGGCCTACTGGCAGGGGCTGAACACCAAGCACCAGGCGACGCCGCCCGGCGTCTCCAACTGGGCGCAGCTCTCGCCGGACTTCCTGGAGGGCAACGCGGCCATCATCCAGCACACCACCGGCAACCTGACCAACATCAAGAACAACGCCAAGTTCGACTACGGCATCGTCGGCCTGCCCGGGAAGGAGGGCCCGCGCACGGTGGTGGGCGGCGGCAACATCTACTTCTTCAAGCACGCCTCCGCCGCCGAGAAGGCCGCCGCGCTCAAATTCGCCCAGTTCCTGACCGAACCCGACCGCGCCGCCGACTGGTCGATGCGCACCGGCTACATCGCCGTCCGCCCCGACGCCTACGAGACCAAGACGCTGAAGGACTACATCGCCGGCTTCCCGCCGGCCGACGTCGCCCGCGGCTACCTGCCGGTCGCGGTGGGCGAACTCTCCACCTACGAGAACCAGCGCGTCTACGCGGCCCTGACCAACAACGTGCAAGCCTGCCTGAACGGCTCCAAGACGCCGGCCCAGGCCATGGCCGACACCCAGGCCGAGGCCGACCGGCTGCTGAAGCCCTATAGGAAGGCCTAGGAAGCTATCATCGGTTGGCGGCGAATTGCAAATTAGGTCGCTTTCCTATAACTGGAGTGCGTCCGATTGCATTTTGGCGCCGTTGATGAATGAAGCGGAGTTCGTCGACCCGACGACCGGCATCCTCATCCCGACCGGGATGGGGTGCCGCGCCTTCGTGCCGGCACCCTTGCCGCCCCCCGATCTCGACCTAAGGCCTGTGCTGGACCGGATTGCCCGCGCCAGCACGGCAATCGGCGAGCTGAATGGCGTCGGACGGCGCCTTCCGAATCCATTTCTGCTTGTCCAGCCCTTCATGCGGCGCGAAGCGGTGGCCTCCTCCCGAATCGAGGGCACGGTGACCTCGCTGCCACAGCTTCTGCTCTTCGAAGCGGAAGACATGCCGCGCCGTGCCACGCCCGATGCGCGGGAAACGTGGAACTACGTCCGGGCACTCGATTCGGCTCTGAAGCGACTTGCCACCCTGCCGATCTCTTCCCGCCTCATTCGCGAGGCACATGCGGTCCTGCTGGAGGATGCCCGCGCAGGCCGCGGCGATCATATCGTGCCCGGCGCATTCAAAACCCAGCAGAACTGGATCGGCTCACGCCTGATCGAGAATGCCCGCTTCGTCCCGCCCCCGCCACGCGAGGCGGTGGACGCGATGGGCGCGCTTGAAACCTACATCAACGACAGCGATGACCCGACGCCACTGCCGGTCCGGCTCGCGCTCGTCCACTATCAATTCGAGGCGATTCACCCCTTCCCGGACGGCAACGGTCGTGTCGGTCGATTGCTGATCCCGCTGATGTTCGCCCAGGGCGAAGCGATGGCCCAGCCGCTGCTCTATCTGAGTCCGTATTTCGAGAGGCACTACGACGCCTATATCGACTGCATGCTCGCCGTGAGCCAGCGCGGAGGCTGGATTGGCTGGATCGGCTTCTTCCTGGACGCCATCATCGAGGCCGGACGCGACGCAATCGCCCGCATCGATACATTGCTCAGTTTGCGTGACGACTACCATCGCCGCGTCCAGACCCGCCGCAGCTCGGCTCTGCTGCTGCGCATGATCGACCTCCTGTTCGAACGCCCAGCCATGACGGCGGCGGCGACTGCACGGACCCTCGGGATCACCTATGCCGCGGCAAAGCACAACATCGACCGGCTGACCGCCGAAGGCATCCTGTCGGAACGGCAGGACAGCCGCCCCCAGATCTGGACGGCCGATGCGATCATGGACGTGATCGGCGTATGAAGCGCGAGACCATCCAAGCCTGGGCCCTGATCCTGCCCGCCCTGATCCTACTGGTGGCCTTCACCCACTGGCCGGCGGCGACCACGCTGCTCGACAGTCTCTACACCACGCCCAAGGGCAGCCGCCCACCAC
>JBGAIK010000105.1:0-14801 GCA_044225615.1 Acetobacteraceae bacterium
TCATGTCCATGCGGGGTGCTCCGTGCTGGGCGGCCCAAGGCGCCGCCGGCACCGCCTTATTAATCGCAGGCCGGCCCGGCTCCAACCCCGGCCGGCTAGCCGGTGAAATAGGCCGCGTTGATCCACAGATGCACCAGGACGCTGGCGCCGTAGCCCAGCGCCACCGCCCAGACCCAGCGCAGATGGCTGCCGAAGGTATAGCCGCCCTGGGCGATGCCCATCAGCCCGACGCCGGCCGCCGAGCCGATCGCGAGCAGCGAGCCGCCGGTGCCGGCGGCGAAGGTCAGCAGCAGCCACTGTCCGTGATCCATCTGCGGGTCCATGCTGAGCACCGCGAAGGTGAGCGGAATGTTGTCCACCACCGCGGACAGCACCCCGATCAGCGTGTTGGCGACCGTCGGCCCCAGCCCGCCATAGAGCCCGGCCGAGAGCAGGCCGAGATAGCCCATCGCCCCCAGCCCGCCGACGCAGAGCAGGATGCCGTAGAAGAACAGCAGCGTGTCCCATTCCAGGTCGCGCAACGCGCCGAAGGCGTCGAACGGGCCGCTCGGCCGGCGGCCGCGCGTCTCGACGTCGATGTCGATCAGCGTCGTCTCGCTGCCGAGCGTGCGGCCCATCAGCCGGCGCTCGAAGCCGTTCAGGTAGTAGCCGTAGACGTTCAGCACGCCGAGCCCGAGCATCATGCCGAGGAAGGCGGGCAGGCCCAGCATGTGGTTCAGCGTGACCGTGCCGGCGATGGTGGCCAGGAACATCGCCACCACCACCAGCCCGCCCGGCCGCACCCGCCCCGACTGCACCTCGCAGGCCGGCCGGCCACGCGGCATGGCCAGCACGATGCAGCCCGCCGGCACCAGCCAGTTGACCAGCGCGGGAACGAACAGCGCGAAGAACTCGGCGAATTCCACCGTGCCGTGCTGCCAGACCATCAGCGTGGTGATGTCGCCGAACGGCGAGAAGGCACCGCCGGCATTGGCGGCCACCACGATGTTGACGCAGGCGCCGCCGACGAAGCGGCGGTTGTTGCCGCCGATGGCCATCACCACCGTGCCCATCACCAGCGCCGTGGTCAGGTTGTCGGCGATCGGCGAGATGAAGAAGGCGAGCAGGCCGGTGATCCAGAACAGCGCGCGCAGGCCGAGCCCCGCCCCCACCAGCCGGTCGCGCAGCGCGTCGAACACGCCGCGCTCGACCATGGTGTTGATGTAGCTCATCGCCGCCAGCAGGAAGAACAGCAGCTCGGCATATTCGAGCGCGGTGTGGCGCAGCTTCTCGGCCGCCTGCGCGGTCTCGCCGGCCGCGGCATAGGCGCCGGCCACGAGGATCCAGATGAGCCCCGCGGCCACCATCACCGGCTTGGATTTCGGCAGGTGCAGCCGGTCCTCGGCGAAGACCAGCGCATAGGCCAGCGCGAACACCGCCAGCACGGCGATGCCCCAGGCCGAGCCCGGTGCCACGGGAAGGGTTGCCGCCTGTATCGCCATCATCGCCTCGCCAGGATCGCGGCGCCGAGCAGGGCCGCCAGCGCGGACCCGGCCAGCACGCCAAGCTTCACGTTCGTCTCGAAGGCGGCGCCGAGCCCGTCGAAGGCCAGGCCGCCGATGAACAGGCTCATGGTGAACCCGATGCCGCACAGCACGCACACGCCCAGCAGCTGCCGGCCGCTCGCCCCGGCCGGCGCCGGCGCGATGCCGAGGCGCAGCAGCAGCCAGGCGGTGCCGTAGACGCCGAGCGCCTTGCCGGCCACGAGCCCGGCGGCGATGCCCAGCGGAATGCCGGCCAGCAGGCTTCCCGGCGACATGCCCGAAAGGTCCACCCCGGCATTGGCGAAGGCGAACATCGGCAGCACCGCGAAGGCCACCCAGGGATGCAGCCCGTGCTCGAGCGCGCCGGCCGGCGAACCGCCCTCGCGATCGCGCAGCGGGATCGCCAGCGCGGTGGCCACCCCCGCCAGCGTGGCGTGCACGCCCGATTTCAGCACGCAGGCCCAGATCGCCAGCCCGATCACCACATAGACGTCGGCCCGCGTCACCCCGGCGCGGTTCAGCGCCGCCAGCGCCGCAAAGCCGGCCCCGGCCGCGAGCAGCGCGGGCAGCGACAGTTGCGCGGTGTAGAACACGGCGATCACCACGATCGCACCCAGGTCGTCGATGATCGCGACCGCGGTCAGGAACACCTTCAGCGAGGCCGGCACGCGCGGCCCCAGCAGCAGCGCGATGCCGAGCGCGAAGGCGATGTCGGTCGCCGCCGGGATCGCCCAGCCGCGCAGTGCCACCGGATCGCCGAGATTGAGCGCGGCATAGATCGCCGCCGGCGCCACCATGCCGCCCACCGCGGCGGCGGCCGGCAGCAGCGCCTGCGCCGGGGTCGAAAGCTCGCCTTCCACCAGCTCGCGCTTCACCTCGAGCCCGACCAGGAAGAAGAACACCGCCATCCACAGATCGTTCACCCACAGCAGCAGCGGCTTGGCCAGCACCACCAGCCCGCCGATGTCGATCGTGCCGGGCAGGGCGACGAAGTCGCGGTAGAGGCCGCGCCAGGGCGAGTTGCTGACGACCAGCGCCGCCATGGCCGCCAGCGCGAGCACGATGCCGCCCGCCGCCTCATGGGCGAGGAAGCGCGCGAAGGCGTTGCCGGGCGCCCCCTGCCTGTCCTGTCCCATAGTCAGCACTCCCTGCCGGCCCGTCAGATGCCGGGCGGTTGTGGCCCGGAAGGCGGGGCCGTGTCACGCGAAACCGGCCGCCGTTCCGCCTGGGCGCCGGATCGGCTACATGGGATCACGCCGCAAGGAGGAGCCCGCATGACCTATCTCGTCGCCGACGACCTGCCCGCCGAGCCGGCCGGGCTGCGCTTCCGTACGGCGCTGGCGGCCGGCGGAATCCTGCAGATTCCCGGCACCCACAACGGCCAGGCTGCATTGCAGGCCACCGCGGCCGGCTTCTCCGCGCTCTATCTTTCGGGCGCCGCCATGACCGCCTCGATGGGCCTGCCCGATCTCGGCGTGATCACGGTGGACGAGGTCTGCTTCTTCATCCGCCAGGTGGCCCGCGCCTCCGGGCTGCCGGTGCTGGTGGATGGCGACACCGGCTACGGCGAGGCGCTGAACGTGATGCACATGGTGCGCAGCTTCGAGGATGCGGGTGCGGCCGCGGTGCATATCGAGGACCAGCTGCTGCCCAAGAAATGCGGCCACCTGAACGACAAGAAGCTCGCCGACGCGCACGACATGGCGGCCAAGGTCGCCGCCGCCCGCAAGGCACGGCGCCACCTCTACATCATCGCCCGCACCGACGCCGCCGCCAGCGAGGGCATGGACGGCGCGGTGGCGCGGGCAAAGCTGTATCTGGAGGCCGGGGCCGACGCGATCTTCCCCGAGGCGCTCAATACCGCCGAGATGTTCCGCGAATTCGCCCGCCGGGTGGACGCGCCGCTGCTCGCCAACATGACCGAGTTCGGCCGCACGCCGTTCTTCACGGCCAAGGAGTTCGAGGCCATGGGCTATCGGATGGTGATCTGGCCGGTGAGCTCGCTGCGCGTGGCCAACAAGGCGCAGGAGGAGCTCTACGCCGCGATCCGCCGCGACGGCGGCACCCACAACATGGTGGACCGGATGCAAACCCGCGCCGAGCTCTACGCCACGATCGGCTATCACGACTACGAGGCGCTGGACCATTCGATCGTGACCACGATCATCCCGCAAGCCATGCCGCAGGCAGTGTAGATGCGCCGGCCGGGACGGCGCATGGTGCTGCAGGCGATGGCCGCGACACTGGCCGCCGGCCGCGCCACGGCGTCCGCGCCCGCCTATCGCGGGGCCGGCGAGCTGGTCGCGGCGCTGGCCGCCCGCACCGTCTCCTCCCGCGAGCTGACCGAGGCGGCGATCGCGCGGATCGAGGCGCTGGATGGCCGCATCAACGCCGTCGTGGTCCGCGATTTCGACCGCGCCCGCATCGCCGCGGACGCGGCCGATGCGGCGCTGGCCAGGGGCGAGCGCCGGCCCCTGCTCGGCCTGCCGATGACGGTGAAGGAGCAGTTCGGCGTCGCCGGCCTGCCCACCACCTGGGGCGAGCCGCGCTTCCGCAACTGGCGCGCCAGCGAGGATGCGCTGGCCGTGACCCGGCTGAAGGCGGCCGGCGCGGTGATCCTGGGCAAGACCAACGTGCCGGTGCAGCTCAGCGACTGGCAGAGCTACAACGAAGTCTACGGCACCACGAACAACCCGTGGGACACCGGGCGCACCCCCGGCGGGTCCTCCGGCGGGTCGGCCGCGGCGCTGGCCGCCGGGTTCGTGGCGCTGGAACTCGGCTCCGACATCGGCGGCTCGCTGCGGGCGCCGGCGCATTATTGCGGCGTGTTTGCCCACAAGCCGAGCATCGAGCTGATCCCGATGCGCGGCGCCCTTCCGCCCGCCACGCCCGCGGTGCCCGTCCGGTTCGACCTGCCGGTGATCGGCCCGATGGCCCGCAGCGCCGCGGACCTGGCGCTGGCGCTCGACGTGCTGGCCGGCCCCGATCCGCTGTGGGATGGCATCGGCTACCGCCTCGCCTTGCCCCCGCCCCGGCACCAGGCGCTGCGCGGCGCCCGGGTGCTGGTGCTGGACCGGCATCCGCTGTTCCCCACCGCCGCCACCGTCAGCGCCGCGCTCGACGGCCTGGCCGATCGGCTGGCTGGCGCCGGCTGCGACGTGTCCCGCCAGTCGCCGCTGCTGCCCGAGCTTGGCTTCGTCACGCGGACCTATGTCGAGCTGCTTTCCGCCTTCTACGCCGCGGACATGCCGGCCGCCGAGCGCGAGCGGCTGGAAACCGTGGTGACGCAGATGAACCCGGACAAGGGCAGCCTGCTCGCCGCCCGGATCGGCGGCCTGCTGATGTCCCACCCGGGCTGGGTGCGCACGACGCGCATCCGCACCGGCCTGCGCCAGCGCTTCCAGGCGCTGTTCCGGGAGATCGACGTGCTGATCTGCCCCTGCATGCCGACGCCCGCCTTCCCGCACGACCACAGCCCGCAGCGCACCCGGCGCATCGATGTCGATGGCGCCAGCCAGCTCTATGACGACCAGGTCGTCTGGGCCGGGATCGCCACCCTGCTCGGCCTGCCCGCCACCGCCGCCCCGATCGGCCGCAGTGCGGCCGGCCTGCCGATCGGGGCGCAGATCATCGGCGGCTACCTGGAAGACACGACGACCATCGCCTTCGCCGGGCTGATCGAGCAGGCGTTCGGAGGCTTCGTGCCGCCGCCGGGCTACTGAACCCGCCGCCGCGCCCAGCCGAGACCCGCCAGCGCCGCCGCCAGCACCGCGAGCCCGCCCGGCTCCGGCGTCGGGTATTCGGTCGTATCATAGACATAGGACGTGGTGCCGCCGTCCGGGTCGATGCTGCTGATCAGGTAGCCGGCCTGGTCGTAGGCGTAGGTCGTGATCCGGCTGTCCTGGTCGGTCATCGAGATCACGTTCCCGGTGCCGTCATAGCCGTAGCTGGCGGAATGGCCGGCGCTGTCGGTTCGGGTGACGAGCCGGTTCAGTGCGTCATAGGTATAGGTGGTGGTGTGGCCCAGCGTGTCGGCGATCGTCAGCAGATTGCCGCTGGCATCGTAGCTGTAGGTGGTCGTGTGCCCCGGCGTGCTCGCCTCGCTGATCGGGCGGTTGAGCCCGTCATAGGTGTAGGTGGTGACGTGGCCCAGCGTGTCGGTCACCTGCACCATGTTGCCGGTGCCGTCGTACTGGTAGGTGGCGGTATAGCCGGTGGTGTCCGCCTGCTGGGTGATCCGGTTCAGCGCGTCGTAGCTGTAGGTGGTGGTCCGCCCGGGATCGGTCGCGGTGCTCATCCGGTTCTGGCTGTCATAGGTGTACGTTGAGGTGCTGCCGTTGCGGTCGGTGACCGCGACCGGGCGTGACAGGCTGTCATAGGCATAGGTGGTGGCATGCCCGTCCGGGTCGGTCACCTGGGTCAGGGAGCCCAGCGCGTCGTAGCTGTAGGTCGTGGCGTGGCCGAGCGGATCGGTCACCGTGCCGAGCCGCCCGGACGGATTGACCGGGGCGAACGACTCCCCGCTCGAATAGGTGTAGCGCAGCGCGCGGCCCTGCTGGTCGTAGACGGTGGTGGTGCCGGTGTAGCTGTCGGTCACGCTGCCGCGGACCTGGCCCGACAGGGTGAGCGCACCATAGTCGTAGGTGGTGGTGCAGTTGCCCGGCATGGCGCCCGGGTCCGGCACCGGATCGGTTGCCGGGGCAACCGAGCGCGTGCCGGGACACGCGGCAGGCGGCGATGCCGCCTCCGCGGCGGTGGCGACAAGCCCGATGGCCAGCAATGCGCCGGGCAGCAGCAACCGGGGGCAAGGGGGTGCGAACATGCGAGTGATCCCGTCCGAAGATCAGAGGGTCGGCGTCGTGTTCGTCCGCACATCACGCGGATGTGAGCACGCTGACATTAGCGCCGCGCGCGGCTGGACTTCAAGGCCGGCCGCGTCGTAACGCCGGCCCTCGCCACCGGTCCCTTTCCCGCCACCATCGGAGCCGCCCATGCCGGACGACAGCCCAGAGGACATCAACGAGAAGCTGGTCCGCGCCAAGCAGCGCTGGGCGGCCGACGGCCGGCTGCTGACCGGCACCACGGCGGACCCGGAGTCCGTGCGCCTGCCGCCCGGCCAGCGCCTGGTGAAGGACTGGCCGGTGCTCGACCTCGGCATCCAGCCGATCATCGATGCCCGCCGCTTTCGCCTGGATGTCGACGGCGCGGTGCGGCGCCCGCTCTCCCTGCGGCTCGACGAATTCATGGCCCTGCCGATGCAGGACAGCGTCAGCGACATGCACTGCGTCACCCAATGGTCGCGCTACGACAATCATTGGGAAGGTGTTGCGGCGCGCACGCTGATCGCGATGGTGGAGCCGTCGGACAAGGCGAAGCACGTGATCTTCCAATCCGTGGATGGCTACACGGCCAATGTCCGGCGCGACCAGTTCGACCAGCCCGACGTGTTCCTGGTGCATCGCTGGGAGGGCGCGCCGATCAGCCGCCAGCATGGCGGGCCGGTGCGGGTGCTGATGCCGCGGCTGTACCTGTGGAAGTCGGCGAAATGGATCCGGCGGATCGAGTTCTCGGTCAGCGACAAGCCGGGCTTCTGGGAAACCCGTGGCTACCACAACAACGGCGACCCCTGGCAGGAAGAGCGCTACGGCTGACCGAGATTTTTGCCTTGCCATGGCAGGACGCGGTTGACACCGGCCCCGCCGAGGGCGGAGGGTCTGGTCCGCAAAAAGATCATGGGGGCTTCGGCAATGGACATTTCATCCATCGGTCGCCGCGGAATGCTGCGTGCCGGCGCGGGCGGGCTCGCACTCGGCGCCCTGGGCGGGCGTGGGGCGGCGGCGCAGGCGGGGCCCTGGTCGGTGCCGCCCAAGAGCAAGGTGGACAAGCTGAACTTCGTCGTCTGGACCTATGGCGACATCTACACGAAGATTTCCGCCAAGTTCAAAGCCGACTGGGGCGTGACCGTCGACAGCACGATCTCGTCGTTCAACGACCATCCCGCCAAGCTGATGACGATGTACGCGGGCGGCGAGCCGATCGACGTCTCGCAGTCCTCGCCCTTCTCCTTCCCCAACTTCATCAGCCAGGGCCTGGTCGAGCCGCTGGACGACCTGCCGGGGGCGAAGGAATACCTGGCCGACTTCACCGACAGCGCCCGCGAGGTCGCGGTCTACGACGGCAAGCTGATGGGCCTGCCGTATTTCTCCACCGTATGGGTGTGGAACTACTTCACCGACCTGATGGACAAGGCGAAGTTCGAGCCGTTCACCAGCTACGACCAGCTGATGGAGCAGCTGCGCAAGGCCAAGAAGGACAAGATCGCCGAATACCCGATCTTCTGGGTGGCGGGCGTGGGGCTGGAGCAGCTGCCGGGCACCTGGTACCAGCTCACCTTCAACCGCGGCGGGCTGTTCTTCGACAAGGCCGGCAACCACCAGCTCGGCCCGGGCTCGATTGCGCGCGAGACGCTCAAGTGGTGGATCCAGACCTTCAAGGAGGAGCTGGCCGATCCCGAATCGCTGAAGGCGCAGTTCACCAGCTCGGCCAAGGCGTTCGGCGCCGGCAAGAACCTCTATCGCGGCCCGAACCACCACTACGGCCTGAACATCGCCAACGATCCGGCGCAGTCGCCGATGGCCGGCAAGATCAAGGTGCACGGCTCCCCCGGCGACGGGCGGACCATCGGCGACACCCATGTCTACTTCCTGACCTCGGCCAACCGCGACAAGGAATGGGCCTGGAAGCTGCTGCAGTATCTCGGCGGCAGGACCAAGGACGGGAAATACACCCAGGCCGAGAACCTCGCCCGCGACGCCATGCTCGGTTCCGGCTTCAAGTCGGTGATGACCAGCCCGGTGATCAAGGAGGGCTGGAAGCCCTGGGGCGACCCCGACAAGATCCTGCAGATCTGGGACAAGGCCACCTATGTCGCCGAGGTGGTGCCCTCGATCTACAAGCCCTGGCACTTCCCGTGGTCGGACCGGATCAATATCGAGGTCTCCAAGGCGCTGACCGGCCAGATCACCGCCGACGCCTGCTGCGACAACCTGATCGCCGCCATCAAGGAAGTGCAGAAGGGTTGAGCGCGACCACGATCAGCCGGCCGGCGGCGGCGGCAAAGCCCTTCCGTTTCGGAAAGGAATTGCCGCCGAAGCTGCTCGGCGTGGCGATGAACCTGCCCACCATGGTCACGCTCGCGCTGGTGCTGGCCTATCCGATCATCTATGCCGGCTACCTGTCGTTCCACAAGGTGTCGCTGGCGCAGCTGCGGCGCGGCGTGTTCCCCTATGTCGGCTTCGACAATTTCGCGCGCATCCTGAGCGACGACCTGTTCCTGCTGTCGCTCAGGAACACGCTGGTCTTCACCGCCTTCTCGGTGACGATGGAGGTGGTGCTGGCCATCGCCATCGCGCTGCTGATCAGCCAGAAGGTCTGGTCAAGCAGGGTCACCAAGTTCCTGATCCTGGTGCCCTACGCGGTGCCGCCGATCGCCAACGGCCTGATCTGGTCGTTCATCTACAGCTTCGAATACGGCTTCCTGAACCGCATCCTGTTCACCACCGGCCTCAGCGACACCGCCATCGCCTGGTCGAACCACCCCGACACGGCGCTGTTCGCGGTGGCCATCCCGTATATCTGGCGCACCCTGCCCTTCGCCATCCTGCTGATCCACGCCGCGCTGCAGGGCATCGGCCAGGAATACTACGAGGCCGCCTCGGTCGACGGCGCCGGTGCGCTGCAGCGCTTCTGGCACATCACCCTGCCGCTGCTGCGGCCGATCATCGTGGTGATCCTGGTGCTGCGCACCTCCTTCGCCTTCGCGGTGTTCGACGAGGTGCTGGCCATCACCCAGGGCGGGCCGGGGGACGCGACCTGGGTCGCGTCCTGGTACGCGTTCAAGAAGGGGTTCACGCCGCCCTTCGACATCGGCGTCGCCTCGGCCGCGGCCTATGTGCTGGCCATCATCATCGGCCTGTTCGCCATCGCCTATGTGCGGCTGGTCTACCGGCGGATCCAGTGATGAAGCAAGGCCCCGTCACCCGTGCGCTGCTGCATTTGGCCAACCTGGCGGCCATCCTGTTCTTCATGCTGCCGCTGCTCGCGGTGGTGTTCGGCGCCTTCCAATCGGAGAAGAGCCTGCATGCCGACACCCGCGGCCTGTGGCCGCCGGAATGGACGCTCGACAATTTCCGCGTGATCCTGTCGGGCGGCGCGCAGAAGAGCGGGGTGTTCGAGCAGGCGACCTACCTGCCGGACAACATCAAGAAGTTCCACTTCGCGCTGATCAACTCGGCGGTGATCTCGGTCAGCGTGACCTTCCTCACCCTGGTCTTCGCCTCGCTCACCGCCTACACGGTGGTGCGGCTGCGCTTCCGCTGGGTCATGTGGCTGATGGGGGTGAATGTCTGCGCCCGCTTCGTGCCGATCATCGTGCTGATGATCCCGCTCTACGTGACGTTCCGCCAGTTCGGCCTGCTGAACTCGATCTGGGGCGTGATCATCGCGCTGACCGGCTTCCTGCTGCCCTACGGCATCATCATCCTGGCGCCCTATTTCGCGACCGTGCCGCAGGAGCTGGACGACGCGGCGCGCATCGACGGCTGCTCGCGCTTCACCGCGTTCCTGCGCGTCACCCTGCCGCTGTCCACCCCGGGCCTGGCCTCCTACGGCGCGATCGTGTTCGTGATCGCCTGGAACGACCTGCTGATCCCGCTGATCCTCAACAACCGCGCCGAGTTCATGACGCTGCCGGTGATGATCGCCTCGCTGGTGGGAGACGTGTTCACCTTCTTCAACCTGATGCTGGCGATCTGCCTGATCGCGCTGGCGCCGACGGTGATCCTGGTGCTGGTGCTGCGCAAGTTCGTCGTCCAGGGACTGTCGGCGGGCGCGGTCAAGGGCTGAGAGTCCTTCGCTAATTCCGCTCTGACGGTCATCCGACGGCCAAGAGGCCGCCTCCGGCTCGTCAGAGCGGATTCTCAAAGGGACTCTGGGCCGGCCTCAGTCGAACAGCTCGGACAGCCAGTGCTTGCGGTGCTTGCCGTAGTTGCCCTTGCGGCGGTCGTCCCACTCGTCGTCATCGCGGTAGCGGGGCTGCGGCGGCGGGGGCGCCCAGCCGGGGGCCTGCGGCGGCTGGGCTGGACCCAGCCGCCGGCCGGCTGGGCGGGCTGCGGCGCGGCGGCCGGCGGCGGGGCCGCGGGCGATCCGGCGGCGACGCGCTCGATGATCTTGTCGAGCTCGCCGCGATCCAGCCACACGCCGCGGCATTGCGGGCAGTAGTCGATCTCGATGCCGTGGCGCTCGGTCATGGTCAGTACCACGCCGCAGCGTGGGCAGTCGAACGGGGTGGTCATTGCGCACTCTCCTTGGGCTGGGGATGGGGCCGGCGCGGGAGTGCCAGCGAGGCGGCGATGCCGCCTGCGAGCAGGGCGCCGGTGACGGACAGCGAGATCGCCGGGTCGAGCTTGCCGAAGAGCTGGCTCCAGAAGATCTTGCCGGCGATGAAGACGAGCACCAGGGCGAGCGCGGGCTTGAGGTGGTGGAAGCGGTCCACCATGGCCGAGAGGGCGAAATACAGCGCGCGCAGGCCCAGTATCGCGAAGATGTTGCTGGTGTAGACGATGTAGGGGTCGGTGGTGATGGCGAAGATCGCGGGCACGCTGTCCACCGCGAAGACCAGGTCGGCGGCCTCCACCATCAGCAGCGCCAGGAACAGCGGGGTGGCCCAGGTCGCGGTCCGGCCGGTGGCGGGATCGGGCAGGCGCACCAGGAAGCTTTCACCGTGCAGGCGGTCGGTGACGCGCAGGCGGCGGCGCAGCAGGTTCAGCAGGCGGCTGTCGCCCATGGCGGGCGGGGCGTCGCCTGCGGTGAGCATCTTGATGCCGGTCACCAGCAGGAAGGCGCCGAACAGCCACAGCGTCCAGGCGAAGTTCTCGATCATGGCGGCGCCGAGGCCGATCATGATGGCGCGCAGCACGATCACGCCGAGGATGCCCCAGAACAGCACGCGGTGGCGCAGCGCCTCGGGGATGGCGAGATGCGAGAAGATCAGGCCGATGACGAAGATATTGTCGAGCGCGAGGGTCTTCTCGAGCAGGAAGCCGGTGAGATAGTCGATGCCGTCGTCGCGGCCCGACTCCCACCAGACGAAGCCGCCGAAGGCGGTGGCGATGGTGATGTAGAACAGGCTGATCCAGAGCGACTTCGCCGCGCCGGGCGCGCGGTTGCCGCGGTTCAGCACGCCGAGATCGAGCGCGAGCAGCGCCAGCACCAGGCCAATGAACAACAGCCAGAGCCAGGCCGGACGGCCGAGGAAGCCGGCGAAGAGATAGTCAGTCGGGTCCATGGGTCGCGTTCCCTCAGATGCCGCGCAGGGCGGCAGGTGGGGGATCCGACATCACCGCGCGGAGCACGCGATCAGAGGGGCCCGGATCCGGGTGCCCTGCGATATGGCGCCGGCAAAGGGGCGTTCAACTGCGTATTTCCCCGAGGGGGCCGCGGGGCGGGGCCGATTGACCCGCCCGCCGCCCTCGTCCAACAATCACCGCACTGCTGCTGGGGATTTCCGGATGTTCCGCTTCGACAAGACGAGGCTCGACCTCGCCCGCGAGTTCAAGGCCAACCCGTTCGGCGAGCACAGCCCCGACCTCCAGTACATGCTCAACATCATCCGCGCCCCGCGTCCCGGCCCGTTCCACGTGCTGCTGATCGACAAGGCCGGCGAGCGCTGGACGCTGGCGATGATGGAGCCGGGCAAGCCGCCCAAGCCCACCAACGTGGTGTTCACCAGCCTGGCCGAGGCGGAGTGGCACATCTTCCGCGAACGCTGGGCCACGCTGGCCGGCGAAGAACTCCCCATCGAATAGCGGAGCCACTGCGATGAAACGCGTCATGGGCTATTGCGACCGCTGGAGCTGCGCGCCCGGCGAGACGGTCCGCTTCATGGTCAGCACGATCGACGCCGACGGCTACGAGGCCCAGCTCGTCCGCCTCAAGCAGCCCGATGCCGGCCCGCAGGCGACGAAATTCGCCCCCGAGAAGATCGCCGCCCCCTTCAACGGCCCCCATGCCGGCCGCCACCAGCCCATTCCCGCGGGCGGCCTGGCCGCCGTGCCGGCGCATCCGGCGCTCGCCCCGTCCGGCAGCTTCACCGTCGCCGCCTACATCTACGCCACCACGCCGGCAAAGGGCCGCCAGGCGCTGCTCGGCACCTGGTGCGAGGCGACCAAGGCCGGCTTCGGGCTCGAGATCGACGACGCGGGCGGCCTCGCCTTCCGCGCCGGCGGCAGCGTGGTCGCCACCGGCCAGAAATTCCTGCTCAAGCGCTGGTACCTGGTCGCCGCCGCCTTCGACGCCGGCACCGGCACCGTGACGCTGTGGCAGGAGCCGATCGCGCAGCACGATTTCCACCCCGACCGGGCGATCAGCGTCACCGGCAAGGCGGCGGCGCCGGCGGGTGGGGCGCGCCCCTTCACCTTCGCCGCCTGGGCCAATGGCCCGGCGCAGGGGCCGTCGTGCTGGGGCGGCCTCGCCTTCACCCGCCATTTCAACGGCCGCATCGACAGCCCGCGCCTCGCCGCCACCGCGCTCGACCGCGCCGGCCTCGCCGCGCTGACGGCCGCCCCGCTCTCGGCGCCGCTCGCCCGCGACATCGTCGCCGCCTGGGACTTCTCGCTGGACATCTCCGGCGACGCGATCACCGACACCGGCCCCAACCGCCTGAGCGGCACCATCGTCAACCAGCCAACGCGGGCCATGCGCGGCTGGAACTGGGACGGCAGCCAGACCCGCTGGACCGACGCGCCGCACCAGTACGGCGCGATCCATTTCCACGACGACGACCTGGTGGACGCAAGCTGGGAGCAGGATTTCGCCTACACCATTCCGGCCGACCTGCGCTCCGGCGTCTACGCCGTGCACCTGACCACCGGCGAGTTCGACTACTGGGTGGTGTTCTTCGTGGTGCCGCCGCGCGGCACCGCGCGCTCCAAGGTCGCCTTCCTCGCCTCCACCGCCACCTACACCGTCTACCTGAACAACCGCGGCCGCTTCATGTCCACCGCCACCGAGCGCTACCAGGGCCGGGTGACGATGATGGACGGCATCGACACGCTGCTGATCGAGTTCGGGCAGATGGGTCTGTCCACCTACGACCGGCACAGCGACGGCTCCGGCGTCGCCTATTCCAGCCGCCACCGCCCGCTGCAGAATTTCCGCCCCACCGGCCGGCACTGGAACTTCAACCTCGACCTGTTCATCGTCGACTGGCTGGAGAAGCTCGGCGGCGACTACGACGTGATCACCGAGGAGGACCTGCACAAGCACGGCTACGCGCTGCTCAAGCCGTACAGCGTGGTGCTGACCGGCTCGCACCCGGAATACGATTCCTTCGACATGCTCGACAGCATCGAGACCTATCTGCGCCGCGGCGGCCGCTTCATGTACATGGGCGGCAACGGCTTCTACTGGCGCATCGCCCATCACCCGAGCCGCGAGGGCGTCATCGAGGTCCGCCGCGCCGAGGGCGGCGTGCGCGCCTGGGATGCCGAGCCGGGCGAATCCTTCCACAGCTTCAGCGGCGAATACGGCGGCCTGTGGCGGCGCAACCTGCGCGCCCCGCAGCGCCTGGTCGGCGTCGGCTTCATCAGCCAGGGCTTCGACGCGTGCAGCTACTACCGCGTCACCCCGGATGCGAAGAACCCGCGCGTCGCCTGGATGTTCGAGGGCGTGAACGACGAACTGATCGGCGATTTCGGCATCCTCCAGGGCGGTGCCGCGGGCCTCGAGATCGACGCCGTGGACCGCGCCCTCGGCACGCCCGAGCATGCCCTCGTCGTCGCCCGCAGCGAGAACCACTCCAACACCTACGAACTCGTCGCCGAGGAAGTGCTGATCCCGCACGGCGCCACCGATGCGATCATCAACACCGACATCCACGCCGACCTGACCTTCTTCGAGACGCCGGAGGGCGGCGCGGTGTTCTCCACCGGCTCGATCGCCTATGCCGGGTCGCTGGCCTGGAACGATTTCGACAACAACCTGTTCCGCCTAACTACCAACGTGCTGAAGCGGTTCATCGACCCCGCACCGTTCAAGGTGCCCTGAAGGAGCGAACGCCCATGATCCACGTCCTGGCCATCATCACTGCCAAGCCCGGCAAGCGGGAGGAAATCCTCGGCCATTTCCACGCCAACATGCCCGCCGTCCATGCCGAGAAGGGCTGCATCGAATACGGCCCTGCGATCGATGCCGACGGCGCGCCGCCGATCCAGACCGCCT
>JBGAIK010000391.1:0-2604 GCA_044225615.1 Acetobacteraceae bacterium
GGAGCTGGGCATCGTGTTCCAGCAGCCGGTGCTGCTGGACTGGCGCAGCGCGCTCGACAACGTGCTGTTCCAGGTGGAGATGCGCGGCGAGCGGCCGGCGGCGTGGAGGGAGCGGGCGCTGGCGCTGCTGGACCAGGTGGGGCTGCGCGATTTCGCCGGCAGCCATCCGCACGCGCTGTCGGGCGGCATGCGCCAGCGGGTGGCGATCGCGCGGGCGCTGCTGCACGACCCGTCGCTGCTGCTGATGGACGAGCCGTTCGGGGCGCTGGACGCGCTGACGCGCGAGCAGATGCGCATCGACCTGGAGGCGCTGTGGCTGCGCCGGCGCAGCACGGTGCTGTTCGTGACCCACAGCGTGGACGAGGCGGTGCTGCTGGCGGACCGGGTGGTGGTGATGTCGCCGCGGCCGGGGCGGATCGAGCGGGTCATCGACATCCCGATCGCGCGGCCGCGCGGGCTGCACGGGCGGCGGGACCCGGAATTCCTGCGCATCGAGGCGGAGATCACCGAGATCTTCCTGGCACGCGGCGTGCTGGCACGGGGGGCGGCATGAAGGCGGGCGCGGCGCTGGCGGAGGTGGGGCGGGTGCTGGACGCGGTGCCGGACCTGCCGGGGCGGCTGGCCGACCTGCTCGGCGCAGACCGGGTGCTCATCTACGGGCAGGGGCGCACGGGGCTGGCGCTGCGGGCGCTGGCGATGCGGCTGGGGCAGATGGGGCGGGATGCGCATTTCCTGCTCGACACCGCGCCGCCGCCGTTGCGGCCGGGCGACCTGTTCCTGGTGAACGCGGCGCGCGGCGACCTGGCGAGCGCGGTGGCGCTGCTGCACCGGGCGCGGGCGGTGGGGGCGCGGACGGCGGTGATCACGGCGGCGAGCGAGGGGCCGGCGCTGGCGGCGGCCGACGAGGTGCTGCGCCTGCCGGCGGAGACGTGGAGCACGTTGCAGCCCGGCCAGTCGGTGCTCGCGCTGGGCGGTCAGTACGAGCTGGCGCTGTGGCTGCTGGGGGACATGGCGGTGGACCTGCTGATGCGGCGGCACGGGGTTTCGCCCGAGGCGCTGGCGGCGGGGCATGTGAACCTGGGATAGGCTCGCCGCCACGATGAATCCATTATAATTCCGATATCGTAACTATTCGGACGTGCGTCGGCTGCTGCGGCCGGCGCGTCGTCCGACCTGGCGGGCAGGCGGAGGACGCGCCGTGTGGCCCGCGCGCCGGGGCGGGTGCGGGGATGGGGCGCGTAGCGGCGCGGCGCGTGCCGGGCGGGCGGGGGCGATGCCGGGCGTGCGGTGGCGCGCCGGGGCCGGCCGCAGGCGTCGCAGACGAGGGTGGCGAGGGAAATGAGTGCGCCGGGGGCAAGGGGCGCTGCCGCATGCGCCGGGGAGGCAGATGGCGCGGCGCGGCGGGCGGCGCCTGCGCCCCAGGGAGCGGGCATGGCGGGCTGCGCAGGAGCGAGCAGCGGCGCGAGGAACAGGCGGGACACCCGGGTGGGACGCGCACAGGGCATCGAGCGCGGTGCAGCAGCGCCGCGTGGGCGGCCAGGCTCTCGGTGCGGCGGTGCGTCGGTCACCCGGCGGCCATTCCAAGACAGGACGGTTTGTCAAGAAATATTGCCTATCACACGGCGCGCCCCGAATGCGGGCGGGGAAGGAACGGTCTGTCGGTAGCGCCGGAAGACAGGACGGCCGCCGAGGGGGGATCGGCGGCCGTCCGTGCCCCAGCTCAGGCCGAACAGCCCGAGCAGGGCGAGGACCGGGAGTGCCGGTCCCCACAGCAGGAGGCGCAGCGACACCTCCTGCATATCGGCGCGCCCGCAAAGCGGCCGGGCGGCGGCGCTACTTGTCCTTGAGGGCATCCTTGATCCCTCCGACGGCGTTCTGGATCTTGCCGGCGGCCTTCTCGGCCTTGCCCTCGGTCTCGAGCTTGGCGTCGCCGACGACCTTGCCGGCCAGTTCCTTGACGGTGCCCTTCGCCTGCTTCACGGCGCCCTCGACGCGGTCATTGTCCATGATGGGATCTCCTTTCTGATGGAAGGGGCTACAGCCCGGCCGAATACTTGTAGTCGGGCATCCTGGTGAGCTGGTCCTTGCTGGAGCCGGCCATGACCAGGCGGTCGTTGCGGACCGAGATGTCGCTGTACGGCACCTCGACCAGCTTGCTGGCGATGCCGAGGAAGCCGCCGACCGAGAGGACGACGCCGGTCGCCTCCTTGCCCGGCGTGATCAGCACGTCGTCGACGCTGCCGATCTTCTCGTCCTGCTCGTTGTAGACGGTGGCGCCGATGAGCTTGCTGGAGCGCACGCGCTGGTCGCCGGTGACGTAAGTGGAGAGCGGCGAGGCGGCGACGTTGGAACCGGCAGTGGGGGTACCGGCAGCGGGGGTGCCGGCAGCGGGGGTGCGGACGGCGGGGGCGCTGGCGGAGGGCGGCATCGGCGCCGGCTTGACGGGGGCCGGGGCCGGCATGGTGGGGGCCGGCGTGGTGGCCGGCTGGGCGGTGACGATCACCGGCGCCGAGATGGCGGCGGCGACGGCGAGCATGGGCAGCACTGCAGAAGAACGCGCACGCATGTCTCTCTCCTTCGCTGGATCGGATGATGCGAGGAGAA
>JBGAIK010000106.1:0-16177 GCA_044225615.1 Acetobacteraceae bacterium
AGCCGCCCCCCCTCGAGCAGCGGCGCCACCAGCCCGCCGCCATAGCGCGCCAGCAGCGCCGCGTGGAACTGCTCCAGCGCCGCGGCGTCGAGCTTCACCCGCGGCGTCACGATATCCTTCTCGATCGCCGCCCGCGTCTTCTCCAGCCCCATCCCGCCGCGCGTGCGGTAGTACTGGCCGGCGCGGACCGGCACGTTGCCCTCCCCGTTGCGCAGCTTGCCGATCACGTTCAGCGCCCGCAGGATTTCGCTGTCCACCGCCCCCAGCGAGGCGTTGCGCTCCGTCGGCCGGAACGGCGGCATCTTCTCCATGCCCAGGAAGCTGCGGCCGAAATGCTCCAGTATGTCCAGCTTCTCCGCCATCACCCCGCGATAGCTGGCCAGCCGGATCGCGCCCGCGCCGAACGCGTTGGCGAACTTGCCGATCACCCGCTCGTGGTTGACCATGTGCGAGTGCGCCGGATCGGCCAGGATCATGTTCACCCGCTGCGGCAGCAGCGAGGTCCCGCCGCGCTTGATGTCGCCGTGCCAGGCCGACATCACCACCTCGGTCCACGGCCGCACGTAGTAGGCGACCTCCACCGGATGCTCGCCGATCAGCGCCCGCAGCCGGGCCACGCCCTCGGGCTCCAGCCGGATCAGCGTCTCGCTGGAGATCAGTACCGTGTCCCACGGCCCGTCATTGATGGCGGCGAAATCCGCGGCCAGCTCCTTGTCGGCCGGCCTGCGCAGCCGCGGCAGCAGCGCGGAATGGCCGGGCGAGGCATTGGCCTGCCAGTTCGTCGCGTAGTGCACCCGCTGTGCGGCCAGCGCCGGCTGGGTCGCCCGGAACGCCGCCTGCAGGTAGGTCGTCGCCGTCTTGTGCGGTCCGACATGGACCACGTAGCGTGGCATCGTGCGTCACCCCGATCTGTTCCTGCCGGCGACGCCGCGCCGCCCGATGCAGTCAGGCAAATCTAGAGAGCGCACGCGTGGCTGACCAGCGCCTCGCCCGCCGCCGCTTCAGACCAGGCCCGCCGCCTCGCGCAGGATGCCGGCCAGCTTCCCCTCCACGGCAAGCTGCTCCAGCGTGAAATGCGCGGCGCTGCCTGCCAGCGGCGTGATCCGCACGTTGTCCAGCCCGCGCAGGTTCTCGCCCTGGAGCCGGTCGGCCCTGTTCTGCTCGCTGTAGAAGCAGCGCACCTGCAGGCCGGGTGCGGCGGCCAGCATCGCGCGCAGGTCGGGCCAGGGCAGCTTGCCCGCGTCATGCAGCGCCTTGACCTTCGGGTAGCTCTGCTTGTTGGGGAATTGCAGGCCGATATCGAGCGATGTCGGCCCGGCGAAGGCGATCGCGTGCTGCGCCGCCAGCCTGATGCCGTAGTAGATCGCGGCGAAATTCCCCAGCGAGAAGCCCAGCGTCGCCACCCGCGGCGCGCCGAGATCGCGGATCGTGGCGCCCAGCGCGTCCAGCGTGGCCGCCTCGTCGCCCAGCGAGCCCACGCCGCCGAGATAGAGCAGCCCCTCGAAGTCACGCAGGAAGATCACGTTGGCGTTCAGCGCCGACAGCCAGAAATGGTGCAGCAGGTTCAGCGACATGCCGAACCCGTGGTTGACGCCGGTGAACACCAGCAGCGTCGCGCCGGCTCCCGCCTTGCGCACCACCTGCATGTCCCGCGCCGCATCGTCGCGGAACGTCCCGTCGGGCCGGCCGATGCCGCGGGTCATGGTGGCGAGCATGCGCAGCGCCTCGTGCCCCGGCCAGGCGCGGTGGTACGCCTGCACCACGGCCGCCGCGACATCGAGCCGCCCGCTGCGCTGCAGCAGCTCGTTGACCTGGATCACCGCCCGCATCGGCGCGTTCGCCGCCGCGGCTGCCGCGAGCGAGCCGGTCGCGTCCACAGCCAGCACCTGGCGATAGGCATTGGCCCGCGCCGCCGGCTCGCCGCCCGCCGTGCCCAGCGCGTCGAACGCCTGCAGCGCCGTCCGCATGCCGGCCGCCGCCGCCTCGCGATCCGCGCGGAACGACAGGTCCCGCATCCGTGCCAGCAAGTCCGCCGGCGTCGCGGCGGTCTCAACGATCGATTCGCCCATCTCCGCGCCGGTCCCGCTCAGGCGCCGGCGGCGAAGTCGAGGATCTTGCGGATGGAGTTGATCTCCGTCTCCATCTCCTGCGGCACCACCAGCCCGTGCTGCTCCTGCAGGGCCAGCAGGATCGAGGCCTGGTCCAGCGAATCCATGCCCGAATCGTTGAACTCGGCGTCCACCGGCAGGGCGCTGACGTCGAAATTCTCCTTCACGGTCGCGATCACGTCGCGCACCTGCTGTTCGGTCACCATTTTCATTGTCCTTTCAATACGGTCGTCGCCCAGCCCAGCCCCACGCCGAAGCCCGAGATCAGCACCGTCGGCGCGGTCCCGGGGTCCAGCTCGGCCAGCATCATCGGAATCGAGGAGGAGACGGTGTTGCCGTAGGCCCCGGCCGGGAACGGCACCTCGCCGAGGCCGAGCCGCTTGGCCACCGTATCCACGATGAAGCGCGAGCCGGGATGCAGCAGGAACCGGCTCACCTCGGCCTTGGTCAGCCCGTTCGCCTCCAGCGCCCGGTTCACGCTGCCGGGCACGTTCAGCGCGCAGAAATCGAAAACCGCACGGCCGTTCATGTGCAGCTTGCCGTTCGGCATCACCTGCAGGGCCTCGCTGCGCGCGCCTTCGGTGCCCAGGTCGAACTTCCCCAGCGTCCACTGCGCGCTCTCGCCCAGCAGCGTCGCGCAGCGTCGCGGTGGCCCCGTCGCCGAAGATCATCACCGTGTTCTTGTCGTCCTGGTCCAGCACCTTGGAATACGGATCGGCCGTCACCAGCACGCCGGTCTTCCGCCCGGTCACCTGCATGAACCCCTGGATCGCCGCGAGCCCGGCCACGTAGCCCGAGCAGCCCAGCGAGACGTCGAACGCGAAGCAGGATTTCGCCAGCCCGAGCTTGCGATGGACGATGGCCGAGCAATGCGGCAGCCCATGGCCGTCCGGATTCTGCGTCACCACCACCAGCACCTCGACGCTCGCGCGGTCGAGCCCGCTGCGCGCCTCCAGGTCCCTGAACGCCTCCACCGCGAGGTCGGACGTCTCCTGCTCGGGCGCCTTGCGCGCCGCCGCCAGCACGCCGAGCTTGCTGCGCAGGAAGTCGTCGTCGAACCCGAACCGGCCCGCCAGCGGCGCGTTCTCCTGCCGGTCCGGCGGCAGGTAGGTCCCGATCTTCAGCACGCCCAGCATCGTCACGCCCCGTAGAAGATGATTTCGCCCAGCGCCTCGCCATCGCAAGCGATGGCGCTGCGGAAAAGCCGCACGCCCAGCCGGCTCTTCAGTTCCAGCCGCAGGTTCGCCGAGCCCGGCAGGCGCGACAGCGCGATGCTGGTCAGGATCATCCGCTTGCCGGGCTGCACCGATTCCAGGATCAGCCGCTTGTTCAGCGCCACCAGCCGGTCGCCCAGCGCCGCGCTGCCATCGTCGCTCTCGATCACCGCGCCGGTCAGCCGCGCCGGCTTCGCGATCGCGTCCTCGTCGAACGCAACCCGCTCGATCGCCCCGCCGGCGCCCGACGGCCGCACGACCAGGTCGATCGGCCCGGCTGCGGATGCGGCGCGGAACCGCGCCGGCGCCGCATCCGGTGCCGCAACCGCCGCCGCCGGCACCGCCTCGATCGGCTCGCTCACCAGGCGGGTGAATTTCAGCGAGATGTCGTGCGACGCCCCGGTTTCCCGCATCAGCACGGTGAAGATGTCGGCGCCGCGCAGATAGTCGCGTGAGGCCTTGAACGGAACATCGATCGGAAAGGCTGCGGCAGGCACGGTCCGTTTTCCCACGCGCCGCCCGTTCGAAGGACCGACGGCCCTTCGCGGCGTGCGCTATATGCATTGAGTGATGTTGCGACGCACAATAGGCGCCATCAGCACGATGACGCAATCGCGAACTGTGCGGACCATCGACAACGCCGGCCCCGTTGACGCATTATTGTTCAGGGAAACGCTTTCGGAAACGTCCGATGAACGCCGCCACTGGGAGTCCGGCCGCAAAGGCCGGCAACGACGCCGCGCAGCCGGCCTCGGAGAGCGGCGTGTCGAGCGCCGTCGTGGCCCGGATGCAGGCCGATGCCTGGCCGACGCCGGCCTACGTCTACGACCTCGACGCGATCGCCGCCCGCATCGCCCGCCTCCGCGCGGCCTTCGGCGGCCGGCTCGATATCAGCTACGCCGTCAAGGCCAACCCCAACCGCGCCCTGCTCGCCGCCATCGGCCCGCATATCCAGAATTTCGACGTCTCCTCCTTCGCCGAGGTCGAGCGCGTCCAGGCCGCCTATCCCGGCCTGCCGATCTCCTTCACCGGCCCCGGCAAGCGCGACGAGGAGCTCCACCGCTTCGCCGCGCTGGGCGCCGGCCACCTCGTCCTCGAATCGCTCGACGAGGCCGAAAGCCTCGCCGCACTCGTCGCCCGCCACCGCCTGCCCGCGCAGGAGGTGCTGCTGCGCGTCAGCCCGCAGCGCGTGCGCCGCCAGTTCGGCGCCAACATGGGCAGCAAGAGCAGCCAGTTCGGCATCGACGAGGAGGAGCTGCCCGCCACCCTGTCCGCCATCGCCGCGCTGCCCGGCCTGCGCGTCGCCGGCTTCCACTGCTACCCCGCCACCAACGGCCTCAAGGCCGATGCCGGCGCCGAGAACCTCGCCATGATGTGCGAGCTGTTCCGCCGCTGCGCCGACCTCGCCGGCCACCCGCCCGCGCACCTCGTCTTCGGCGCCGGCTTCGGCATCCCCTATTTCGAGGACGAGGCCGATCTCGACCTCGACGCCGTGGCCGAAGCCACCAACCCGGTGCTCGACGCGCTGAAATCCGCGCCCGGCTTCGCCGACACCCGCCTGATGCTGGAGCTCGGCCGCTGGATCGTCGGCCCCGCCGGCGCCCTGCTCACCCGGGTGATCCGCACCAAATCCAGCCGCGGCAACCAGATCCGCATCTGCGATGCCGGCTTCAACGCCCACATGGCCGCCTGCGGCATGCTCGGCGGCGCCTTCCGCCGCAACTGGCGCATCCGCAACCTCACCAACCCGGACGGCCCGCCCGAGACGGTGGACCTCGTCGGCCCCCTCTGCACCACGCTCGACCACGTCGCCAGCGGCGTCGTGCTGCCGCAGGCGCGCAAGGGCGACGTGCTCGCCATCCTGCAATCCGGCGCCTACGGCATCACCGCCAGCCCCACCCGCTTCATCAGCCACCCCGAGCCGATCGAGCTTGCCGTTCAGGGCGGCACGGTCCGCGACATCACCGAGAGCCGCGCCAACTGGTGGGCCCCGTTCCCGGAGGCCGCCCAATGACCGGCATGCCAGCGACCGACCGCCCGCCCGTCATCGTCCTCGGCTTCCCGCGCTCCGGCACCACCCTGCTGCGCCGCATCTTCGACACCCACCCCGAGGTCAGCTCCCCGCCCGAGACCACCCTGCTCGCCGCCTGCGGCCGCTTCATGGAGGAAAGCGCCTCCGACGGCCCGCCCCTCGGCGCCCTCTCCGGCCTCGCCATGGCCGGCATACCGGAAGCGGACGTGCTGGCCGCGCTGCGCGCCATGGTCTTCGGCTTCCACGCCCGCCTCGCCGGCGGCAAGCCGGTCTGGATGGAGAAATCCGGCTTCGACATCTTCCACCTGCACCACATCGAACGCCTGATGGCCGGCCATTGCCGCTTCCTCGCCATCATCCGCAACCCGCTCGACGTGATCGTCTCGGTCCGCGACCTGGTGGACGCCGCCGGCCATTTCATGCCCGAGTTCCGCCCCTGGCTGCAGCGGTTCGACAGCCCGCTGCGTGCCTATGCCGAGGCCTGGATCGACCGCGACGACGCGCTGCGCGACTTCGCCACCCGCCACCCCGACACCTGCCTCGCCTTCCGCTACGAGGACCTGGTCGACGACACCGAGGCGGTGCTGCGCCGCCTCACCGACTTCATCGGCGTCGCCCCGCACCCGCTGCACGACGTCCAGGCCGGCCTCGCCGAGCCCGGCCGCATCGGCCTCGGCGACTGGAAGACCTTCGAGCGCACCGGCATCGACAAGGCCTCGATCGGCCGCTGGCGCCAGGGCCTGTCCCGCGTCGCCGCCGCCCGCCTGGTCCCCCTGCTCGCCCCCGCGCTGGCGCGCCACGGCTACGAGATCCCGCGCGTCCCGCGCGAACCGGCGCGCGAGGATGCGATGCGGCAATACGGCATCGCCAAGCGCATGCGCCTGTCCCAGGGCAAGGCCCAGTGACGGCTGGCCTTGCCGGCAGCCCGGGCTGGGCGCGATTCCTGCGCGTCGCCGGCAGCCGCGGCGCGGCGCCCGCCTTCCTCACCGACTCCGGCCCGGTCTCCTTCGCCGCACTCGCCGCCCACGCCGCCGCCTGGGCCACCATCGGCCCCATGGCCAGGCTGGCCCCGGGCGCCCGCGTCGTCATCCGCGCCCGCAACTCGGTCGCCATGGCCGCCGCCATCCTCGGCGTCTGGGCCCGCGGCGCCATCCCGGTGCTGATCGGCGCCCAGGCGCCGCCGCGCCACCTCCAGCACGCCGCCGAGCGCAGCGCCGCCGCCGCCATCGCCGCCGCCCCGGAAGACGAAGCCGCCACGCAGCAGGCCACCACCCTGCCCGTCGCCCGCGTCGAACTGCCGCACGACCCGCCCCCGCTGGCTTTGCCCGAACCGGGCCGCCACGAGCCCGGCGCGCCCACCCATGGCGGCGAGCCGGCCTCCATCCTCTTCACCTCCGGCTCCACCGGCCTGCCCAAGGGCGTCGTGCAATCGCACCGCAGCCTGCAGGGCGGCTGCGACGCCGTCGCCCGCTCGCTCGGGATCACGTCGGACGACCGCGTGCTCTGCGGCGTCCCCTGGGCCTTCGACTACGGCTGGGGCCAGCTCCTTTCCACCTTCCTGCGCGGCGTCACCCAGGTCCTCCCCGCCGCGACCGAGCCCCTCGCCATCTGCGCCGCCATCGCCCGCGACCGCCCCACCGTGCTCGCCTCGGTACCTTCGCTGCTCGCCGGCCTCACCCACGGCGTCTCCGGCATCGAGCGCACCGACCTGTCCTGCATCCGCCTGCTCACCAACACCGGCTCGCGCATCCCGCCGGCGGTGTTCCAGGAGGCGCTGCACCATTTCGGCCACGCCGCCATCGCGCTCAACTACGGCCTGACCGAGACCTACCGCACCTGCGCGCTCGACCCGGCCTTGGCCCGCACCCACCCCGACAGCGTCGGCCGCGCCATCCCCGGCGTCGCCATCGCGCTGGTCGACGAGGAAGGCCGCCCGGTCGCCCCGGGCGAAACCGGCGAGGTCGTCCATCGCGGCGAGGGCGTCTTCCTCGGCTACTGGGGCGACCCGGAGGCCACCGCCCGTGTCCGCCGCCCCGACCCGCTCTGGGCCCATGCCGGCATCGCCGCCCCGCCCGCCGTCTTCACCGGCGATCTCGGCCGCTTCGATGCGGACGGCCTGCTCTATCTGCTCGGCCGCCGCGACCGCCAGATGAAGTCGATGGGCGTGCGCGTGAGCCCGGAGGAGATCGAGACCATCCTCATGCAGTCGGGCCTGGTGCGCGAGGCCGCGGTGATCTCGGCCCCGCATGCGACCATCGGCGACCAGATCGTCGCCATCGTCGCCGCCGCCGACGGCACCGATCCGCTGCCCGCGCTCAAGCGCATGGCACGCCAGGAAATGAGCCCCTACATGCAGCCGCGCCGCTACGAGACGGTCGCCGCACTGCCGCGCACCACCAGCGGCAAGGTGGACTACCCGGCACTGCGCACGCGCTTCGCGAGCCTGCCGTGAGCGCGCGATGCACGCTGCCTGGCCTGTCGGCCGCACGCGATCGCGCTTTGGGAGAAACGCCATGACCGAGATACCCGCCGACCTGCCGGACAGCCTGCGCAGGTTCATCTGCGACGAACTCGGCTACGACCCGTCCGAGATCGCCGACGACACCCTGCTCTTCACCAGCGGCCTGGTGGACAGCTTCACCTTCGTCGGCCTCGTGGCGCTCATCGAGAACCGGCTCGGCCAGCAGCTCGACCCGCGCGGCATCACGGTCGAGAATTTCGACAGCATCGACCGCATCGGCGCCTTCCTGCGCGAAAGCGCGGGCTAGGGCCGGCGCCATGGCGACCGACACCGCCCCCGCCATGCCCGCCGCCGACGAGGTCGGCGAGCACTTCGCCCGCCTGCGCGCCGAGCAGCACCCCGAGCGGCTGCACGAGCTGACCATGCTCGCGGTGCGCGAGCTGGCGCCGCACCAGCTGCGCCGCCTCTACCAGTCCATCGCCGCCATGCGCGATCCGCAGGCGGAGAAGTTCCTCGCCCAGGCCCCCTTGCGGCCGGTGCTGCTGCGCCAGGAGCCGCCGGAATTCGACAACCACCCGCTCGCCTCGCACGCCCGCCTGTTCTGCGCCGCCGGCGTGCCCAAGGAACGCAAGGTGCTGCTGGTGGTCTTCGCCGGCATCAACGGCGAGGTGTTCATGGCCACGCCGCGCCTGCTGATGCGCCTGCCGCGCGGCCGGTTCGACCTGCTGCGCCTGCGCCATGCCGACCTGCTCGACTACCCGCACGGCGTGCCCGGCTTCGCCGGCAGCTTCGCCGCGCTGTTCCACCGCATTGCCGCCCTGGCCAAGGGCTACGACGCCGTCGCCACGCTCGGCGGCAGCCTCGGCGGCTATTCCGCCCTGCGCGCCGCGGTGCTGCTGCGCGCCCGCCACGGCATCTCGCTCGCCGGCCGCTTCAGCGACATCAAGTGGATGAAGGCCGGCCCGCCGGTCCCCGGCTTCGACCCGCTCTGCACCTGCACACCGTCGGCCGGCACCACCCTCTACGCCTTCTACCCCACCGAGCACCGGCGCGACGCGCGCAACGCCGAGGCGCTCAAGCTCATGCACCCCACGGTGCAGTTGCGCCCGCTCGAGGCCCACGACCACAATGTCCTGGCGCCGATGGTCGCCGATGGCAGCTTCGACCGGCTGATCCAGGTGACCGGCCCCACCCCCCTCGCCCGCGCCCGCGCCGCCGCCCCCGCCATCGCCGCCGCCGCCGACGCGATCGAGGCCGGCTGCGAGCTGCCCCCCGCTTTGCTCGACCTCCTGCACGCCCACGCGCTGTTCCGCAGCGTGCTGCCCGCCCGCTTCGGCGGCGACGAGACCCACCCGGTCGAATTCGTCCGCATGATGGAGGAGCTCGCCGCCGCCGACGCCTCCACCGCCTGGTGCATCGGCCAGAACTCGGTCTGCGCCATGTCCGCCGCCTACATGGACCCCGCGGCCGCGCGCCGCATCTGGGGCGACGACCCCCGCGCCGCGCTCGCCTGGGGCGCCGGCCCGCAGGGCACCGCGAAGGTCGTCCCCGGCGGCTACCTCGTCTCCGGCCGCTGGGAATTCGCCAGCGGCGGCCGCCACGCCACCTGGATCGGCGGCCATTCCCGCGTCCAGGAGCCCGACGGCAGCCTCCGCCGCTTCCCCGACGGCACCCCGGTCGAGCGCTCGATGCTGGTCCCCAGGGCCCAGGTCGTCATGGCGCGGGACTGGAACACCATGGGCCTGCGCGGCACCGGCAGCGACAGCTACACCATGACCGACCTCTTCGTGCCCGACGCGCACAGCGTCACGCGCGACAACCCGGCCGAACGCCGCGAGCCCGGCCCGCTCTACCGCTTCTCCACCACCAACCTCTACGCCTCCGGCTTCGGCTCGGTCGCGCTCGGCATCGCGCGCGCCATGCTGGCCGAATTCGCCACCCTCGCCGCCGCCAAGACCCCACAGGCCCTGTCCCGCACCGTCCGCGACAATCCCGCCATCCAGAAGGAAATGGCCCTCGCCCAGGCAAGACTTGCCGCCGCCCGCGCCCTGCTCCACGCCACCCTGCACGACGCCTGGGACGCCGTCGCCGAAGCCGATGCCATGCCGCTCGACCACCGCATGCGCATCCGCCTCGCCGCCACCTTCGCCACCCACCAGGCCCGCGAGGTCGCCGACTTCGCCTACCACGAGGCCGGCGCCACCGCGATCTTCGCGGGGGGCGGCTTCGAACGCCGCTTCCGCGACCTCCACACCGTCAGCCAGCAGGTCCAGGCCCGCTCCGCCCATTTCGAAACCGTCGGCGCGCATCTGCTCGGATTGGCGCCGCCGATGCGGTTCATCTGAAGGAAGGCAAGGGCCTCCGGCGGCCAAAGGCCGGGGGCCTTTGGAAACCGATCCGTACTGGCGGCTGCATCGCCGGCCTTCGGTGATTGGCCGAAACCTTTCTTTCTTGCGCCGCAGGCAACAAACTGGTACCACGCCACCTGACAAGGTGCCGTCGCACCGGTTGAATGCCTGCGGCGCAAGGAAGACAGGAGATACTCTCGGCTGGCGCGGGCCAAGCCCGTCATGTCGCGACGCCAGGCCATGGTCGCGCCAATCACCGAAGGCCGTCGCCCCAGCCGCGAGCACAAACCGGTTCCCAAAGGCCCCCGGCCTTTGGCCGCCGGAGGCCCTCCCTTCCTTCCCTTCCCGTCCTGCTCTAGACCGGCATCGCACCCTCTGCGGACCCGCTCATGAACGCTCCCGCCGCCACTCTCTGCCAATGCGGCAGCGGCCTGCGTGCCGCCCGCTGCTGTTCGCTCGACCCGGCGACCATCCCGCCGGCCGATGCCACCCGCCATCTGGTCCCGCTGGTCGAGCGTGCCATCCAGGCCCACCGCACCGGCGCCACCGAGACGGCCGAGAAGCTCTGCCTCGACGTGCTGGAACTCGCCCCCGACCGTCCCGGCGCGCTCTCCGTGCTCTACGAGATCCGCAAGGCGCAGGGGAACATGCGTGCCGCCGAGGCGCTGGTGCGCCGCATCGTCGGCCTCGATCCCAACAATTTCTGGGCCACCAACGAGCTCACCCTGATCCTGCTCGGCAAGGGCGATCTCGGCGAGGGCGAGGTGCATGCCCGCAACGCGGTGCGCATCGCCCCCGAGAACCCGCAGGCCCACAACCTGCTCGGCATGATCATGACCGAGGCGCAGCGCCCCGCGATCGGCGAATACCACTACCGCCGCGTGCTGGAGCTGGCCGGCGGCCGCGACCCGATCCTGCTGGCCAACCTCGCCTGGTGCCTCAAGAACCAGGGCAAGATGGCCGAAAGCCGCAGCCTCTACGAGGAATCGCTCAAGGCCGCCCCCGAGATCCGGCAAACCATCCTCGGCTTCGCCCGCATGGAGGAGGCGGACCGCAACTTCCCCGCCGCCCAGGCCCTGCTCGACCAGCTCGAGAAGGTCGCCCCCGGCGACCCCAACGTCGATCTCACCCGCGCCATCGTGCTCGGCCGCATGCGCCATTACGACGAGGCCATCGCCAAGCTCGACGCGCTCGCCGCCCGCAACGAGGGCGGCCGCCTCGGCCCCAACGAGCTGCTGGAGAAGGGCCGCCTGCTCGACCAGATGGGCCGCACCGACGAGGCCTTCGCCGCCTTCCTCGAAGGCAAGCGCATCGCCCGCGAGCTCTCCGGCAACGCCTATCTCGACCAGGCCGCCCAGCTTCTGGTCGCCCGCCTCAAGGGCTTCTTCACCGCCGAGCGCCTGCGCATCCTGCCCCGCGCCGGCATCCGCACCGACGTCCCCCAGCCGGTGTTCATCCTCGGCTTCCCCCGCTCCGGCACCACGCTCGTCGAGCAGACCCTCTCCGCCCACCCCCGCATCTGCGCCGGCGACGAGCTGCCCCTGATCCACGACATCACCGGCCTGATGCCGCGCATGTTCGCCAGCCCCATGGCCTACCCGGAGGCGCTCGCCGAGCTGTGGATGGGCGACCGCCGCGAGGGGCTCGACGATTTGCGCGACTGGTACCTCCAGAAGGTCCGCCAGATGGGCGTCCTGGAGCAGGGCGCCGATTTCTTCACCGACAAGATGCCGCTGAACGAGACCCATCTCGGCCTCATCGCGATGATCTTCCCGGCCGCGCCGCTGATCCACGTCGTGCGCCACCCGCTCGACATCATGGTCTCCGCCATCTCCAACCACTTCACCCACGGCCTCTACTGCGCCACCGCGCTGGAGACCGCCGCCACCCACTACGTCCGCGTCATGGAGCTGGTGCAGCACTACCGCGCCCAGATGGCCCTGCGCTATCTGCCCGTCCGCTACGAGGACATCGTCGCCGACCAGGAGGAGCAGGTGCGATCGATGCTCGACTTCATCGGCATCGAGTTCGACCAGCGCTGCCTCGGCTTCCACGAGAACCGCCGCTACGCCCGCACCGCCAGCTACGCCCAGGTCACCGAAAAACTCTACGACCGCTCCCGCTTCCGCTACCGCCGCTACCTCAAGCACCTGGAGCCGGTCATCCCCATCCTCCAACCCATCATCGACCGCCTCGGCTACACGGTGGAAGAATGAGCATCGCCTCTTCTCCCCCTCCCGGGTTTCCGGGAGGGGGCCGGGGGAGGGGTGCCGATACCACCGCTGCCGAGCCGGTTCCCATGCAAGCCGGCGCCCCCACCCCCACCCCCGCCGCCATCCCGGTCCCCGTCCCTCCGGCGAGGTCTTCTCGCTGGCCGCCGAGTTCGAGCGCACCGGCCGCCTCCCCGACGCCGCCCGCCTCCTCGCCCACGCCCGCGCCGCCGCCCCCGACCAGCCCGACGTCCTCCACCTCTCCGGCATCGTCGCCTTCCGCGAGAAGCGCCCGCAGGAGGCGCTCGCCCTCATGGAGCGCGCCATCCGGATCGGCGGCGACCCCGCGCTCTACCTGCGCAACATCTGCGAGGTCTACCGCACCCTCGGCCGCCTCGACGACGCGCTGGCCGCCGGCCGCCGCGCCGCGGAACTCGCCCCCACCGACCCGATGGCCCTGCACAACCTCGCCATCATCCACTACGAGCGCCTGGAGCCCGACGCCGCCATCGACTGCGCCCGCCGCGCCCTCGCCCTCGACCCCACCATGCCCGGCGCCCATTTCGAACTCGCCGAGGCCCTGCTGCTCAAGGGCGAACTCGCCCAGGGCTGGGAGGAATACGAGTGGCGCTACCGCATCGCCGGCGCCGCCGCCCTCATGCCCCCCACCGACAAGCACCAGTGGGACGGCACGCCGCTGCCGAACGACACGCTGCTGCTCATCGCCGACCAGGGCTTCGGCGACGTCATCCAGTTCGCCCGCTACATCGCCTGGGCCGCCGCGCGCGCGCCCGCCATCGCCATCGCCAGCAGCCCGGAAGTGGCCCCGCTGCTGGCCCAGATCGCCCCCCACGCCCGCATCTTCCAGCGCTGGGAGGAGTGCCCGCCCTGGGCCGTCTTCTGCCCGCTCTCCGGCCTCCCCCGCCTGCACGGCACAAGCGTGGACACCATCCCCGCCCCCATCCCCTATCTCCGCGCCGACCCCGACCGCACCGCCGCCTGGCGCACCCGCCTCGACGGCCTGGTCCCCGCCGAGTACCGCCGCATCGGCATCGTCTGGGCCGGCCGCCCCACCCACAACAACGACCGCAACCGCTCCGCCCCCCTCGCCGCCTTCACCCCCCTCGCCGCCCTCCCCCGCACCGCGCTGATCTCCCTCCAGAAGGGCGACGCCGCCGCCCAGGCCGGCAACTGGTTCGGCCGCGCCCCCCTGTTCAATCTCGGCGCCGAGATCCAGGACTACGCCGACACCATGGCCATCATGCAGGGCCTCGACCTGATGGTGACGGTGGACACCTCCGTCGCCCACCTCGCCGGCGCCATGGGCCGCCCGATCTGGGTCATGCTCCCCCGCGCCCCCGACTGGCGCTGGCTGATGGACCGCACCGATACGCCCTGGTATCCGACCATGCGCCTCTACCGCCAGGACCCCGACCGCGACTGGCGCACGGTGCTCACGCGGATCGCCCGCGACCTGAAGAACGGGTCGTCCTGACCCCCAAGGATCACCAAAATGCCAGGCACCACCATCGCCGCGCGCGCCACCGTCGCCCGATCCGCCGACGGCCACGCCCTGATCCCGCGCGGCTGACGCCGCGCCCACCGTGCGGGCGCCCAGGTCGCGTGCCCATTCCCCGCGCTTGGGCTAGGATGCGCCGATGCACCCCACCCTGACCGACACCGAGATGGCGCTGGCGGAGGCACTGCACCGGGCACGGAACGACCTCCAGGCCGTCGTCTCGATGCTCCGCCTCCAGGCCAACGTCAGCATCAACCCGGGCGTGCGCGCCGCGCTGAACGACGCCGAGGCCCGGGTCACCGCCCTCGCCAGCCTGAACGCCAAGCTCGACGCCGCCGCCGAGGGTGCCGGCAAGCGCTTCGACAGCGCCGCCTTCATCGAGGGACTCGCCACCGACCTCCAGGCCATGCATTTCGGCCAGCGCATGATCACCCTCGTGATCGACGCGGAATCGTGCAGCCTCGATGCCGGCCAGGGCAAGCCGCTCGGCCTGATCCTCAACGAGCTGGTGGTGAACGCCCTCAAATACGCCTTCCCGGGCGAGGAGCAGGGCACCGTGCGCATCGCCTTCCGCCGCGACGGCCCCGACTACGTGCTGTCGGTGGCCGACAACGGCATCGGCGTCGACATCGCCGCCCCCCCGCGCGGCACCGGCCTCGGCACCCGCCTCGTCCGCGGCCTGACCCGCCAGATCGGCGGCCAGTTCCACATCGTGCGCGCCGCCGCCGGCGGAACCGAGTGCACCATCCGCTGGCCCGCGCCTTCCTAGCCCCCCGGCTACCCGCCCAGGAACAGCCGCCGCACCTCCGCATCCGCCGCCATCGCCTTCGCGGCCCCCACCATCACCGTCCGCCCGTCCACCAGCACCACGCCCATATCGGCGATCGCCAGCGCCTCCTGCGCGTTCTGCTCCACCATCGCGATCGCCGTCCCCTCCGCATGGATCGCCGCGATCCCGTCGAACAGCGTCTCGGCGGCTTTCGGCGACAGCCCCGCCGACGGCTCGTCCAGCAGCAGCAGCCGCGGCTGCACCATCAGCGCCATCGCCATCGCCAGCACCTGCCGCTGCCCGCCCGACAGCGTCCTGGCCGCCGCCCGCCGCTTCTCCGCCAGCATCGGAAACCGCCCGAACAGCCCCTCGATCCGCCCCGCCGACGCCTTCGGCTCCAGGAACCCGCCCATCTCCAGATTCTCCCGCACCGTCATGGTCGGGAACACGTTCGCCTCCTGCGGCACGAAGGCGATCCCCGCCCGCGCCCGCTCGCGCGTGGACATCCCCTCGATCGCCACCCCATCCAGCACGATCGACCCGGCCTTCAGCCGCAGCAGCCCCGCGATCGCCTTCAGCAGCGTGGACTTTCCCGCCCCGTTCGGCCCGATGATCGCCACCAGCGCCCCCGGCCCCACCTCCAGCGCCGCCCCCTTCAGGATCTCGTCCGCCGCCCCGTAGCCGCAGACCACGCCCTCCGCCCGCATCAGGCCCATCTGCGGCTGCCCATATAGGCCTCCTGCACCGCCGGATCGTTCGCCACCGCCGCGAAGCTCCCCTCGGTCAGCCGGCGCCCCTCCGCCATCACGATCACCGGGTCGCACAGCCTGGCGATCAGGTCCATGTGATGCTCGATCACCAGGAACGTGATCCCCTCGTCGCGCAGCCCCCGCAGATGCGCGGCGATCTCCTCCGCCAGCGTCGGATTCACCCCCGCGATCGGCTCGTCCAGCAGGATCATCCGCGGCCGCGCCATCAGCGCCCGCCCGATCTCCAGCAGCTTCTTCTGCCCGCCCGACAGCGCCCCGGCCGCATTGTTCGCCACCCGCAGCAGGTTGAGCCGCCCCGCCACCTCCAGCGCCTGCACCCGCGCCCGCTCCTCCGCCGCCCGCCCGCCGCCCAGCAGCGCCGCCCCCAGCCGCTCCCCCGGCTGGTCCGGCGCGTAGAGCATCAGGTTCTCCAGCACCGACAGCCGCGATATCCCCCGCGCAATCTGGAACGTCCGCGTCAGACCCGCCTGGCTGATCCGGTCCGCCCGCCACCCGGTGATGTCCCGCCCATCGAACGTCACCGTCCCCGCATCGGGCGGCACCACCCCGGTGATGCACTGGAACGCCGTCGTCTTCCCCGCCCCGTTCGGCCCGATCAACGCCGTGATCGTCCCCGCCGCCACGTCGAAATCCACCCCCCGCAGCGCCTGCACGCCGTAGAAGCTCCGCACCAATCCACGCACAGAAAGCAAGGTCATAGGAAGCGGTTCTTTTTTGAAAAAAAGAACCAAAAAACTTCTATCCGT
>JBGAIK010000107.1:0-15345 GCA_044225615.1 Acetobacteraceae bacterium
GCATGCGGGGCGGGTAGCGCGCGAAGGGAGTGGCTTCGGCTTCGTGCCGCTAGCCGATCCTCGGTGAAATGAACTGCGCCCAGGCGCTGAAGTTGTTGGGCGCGCCCGGCGCCATCTCGGTCTGCAGGATGATGTGGTGGCGGCCGTGCAGCGCCGGAAGGTCGAGCATCAGCTCCTGCTGCTCGCCGGCCGCCAGCGTGCGGCTGGTGCGGAACGTCTCGGTGCCGTCTTCGCGGGTGATGATCAGCGACATCGCCACCGGCGCCGCCTGCCGGCCGGCATGGCGCAGCACGGCGGTGAAGCGGGAGTGGCCGTCCAGCGTGCGCGGAAAGATCGCCCGCGCCGGCCGCTCGCCGGGGCCGTTGGGGTGCAGCTGGCAGCTGTCGCCTTCGAACAGGAAGAAGCCCCAGCCGGTCGCCGGCGTGTCCTGCAGCGCCACCGGGAACAGCCCCGGCTCGGCATTGATCAGCGGCATCTCCCGCGGTGGCGGGCGCAGCACGGACCGGAACGGGGCGATCCGCTCGTAGAGCCGCATGTCGCCGCAGGGCTCGCTGCGATACACGGCCGGATCGAAGCAGGCCGCCACCTGGTCCGCCCCGTCCGCGTCGCCCGCCACCACCGTCAGCGTGTCCAGCGTGCGCAGCCAGCGCTGGCCGGGATCGGCGAAGACCGCGCGCTCCGCGCCCACGATGTCGCACAGCACCAGGTCCACCCGGTCCCAGCCGGCGTGCCGCAGGATCTCGTCCATCGGCAGCGCCGGCACCGTGCGCTCGGCATCCGGCACCTGGTCGTGCAGCTGCGCACCCCAGTCGCCCAGCAGCCGCGTCTGCACGCCCAGCCGCGTGGCGCTGTGCCACACCGCGACGTTGAGCGCCTGCACCCGGCGATAGGGCAGCGTGTTCATGCCGAGCACGCGGAATGCCGCCGCCCCCGGTTCCACGCACAGGATCTGCGCCGTCGGGAAGCGGTGGGCCATGAACACCGCGGCGTAGCCGGCATGGGCGCCCAGCACCGCAATCCGCTGCGGCGTGGCCCGCATCGGCAGCTCGTAAGCCATGTCGCGGAACGTCCGCGCCATGCCCAGCACGTCGGCGGTGCCGCAACGGAACGCCAGCGGGTGGCCCAGTTCCGGCAGCAGCGCATGCGACAGGCCGGTGCGCACCGAAGCGAAGCGGATCAGCTCCTCGAAATAGGCCCCGCGCGCCCGCGCGTCCTGCGGGGCCGCGATCAGTGCCGCCTCGAACTCCACCTTGCGCAGCAGATCCTGTTGCAGCGCATTGAGCGGTGGTGCAGCCTGGGGCGTTGCGGTGGCGGGCGGAATCGTCTGCATGGCCTGTCTCCCCGCCGGAGTGTTCCCGATTTCGCCCGGCATGGCGAGGCCGGCGCCCGGACGAGCGTATTGCGAAACGTATCAGCGCCGTCACGTCGATGCCACGGCGCAATGGGATTACGAGAAACCACGTATCGCGCCGCACGTTCCCTTCCTGCAAAGTCCGCCGGTAGTTTCGGCTTGGCCGCGATTCCTTCGCCCTTGCCGATCGGAAAGGGAGAGAGGGCCATGGCCGCCGTGATCACCGCGGAACGACTGACAGCGATCCTGAGGGACACCATCGTCGGCACGGTGCGCCGCGACGGGCCGGACCTGTCGGCCCGCCAGTTCGGCGTCTTCCTGATCGCCTATATCGAGGAGGGGCCGCACACCGTCCGCGGACTCGCCGCCCGGCTCTCGGTATCCAAGCCCGCGATCACCCGCTCGCTCGACCGGCTGACCGAGCTCGGCCTCGCCAAGCGCGCGCCCGACCCGCGCGACCGCCGCAGCGTGCTGGTGCAGCGCACCCGCCGCGGCGCCGACTTCCTGACCGACGTGAAGGACCTGCTCTCGACCGCCCTGAAGGAGTCGGGCGGGCGGCCCAGGAAGGCCGCCGCCTGACCGGCCGTCACGCCGCGGCGACGTAGCGCAGCAGCCCCGGCACCAGCACGAGCTCGAGCCAGGCCGGCTCCGGCAGCGGCGGCAGCCGCAGCTCCGCCGCGCCGTCGGTCCAGCGCAGCGCCGTGGCGCCGGCCCGGTCCAGGGCGTGGAATCCGGCACCGATCGCCGCGCCCGACAACGCAAGCTGTCGGCCGGCGAAGCGGATGCCGGCAACCGCGACGCCCAGGCGCCGCCCGTCCCGGCAGGCCGCGTCCAGTGCCTGCGGAACCGCGCTGCGCGAGAGCAGCGTCACCCGCCCGGTGCCGGCCGGCACCAGCACCCGCCCGCCGGGCAGGGCGATCCGGCCCAGCTCGCGCCCGTCCGCGGCCACCGTCAGCGCCGGATCGTCGCTCAGCGCATGGCCCAGCGCCCGCGCCCGTGCGGCAATCCGCCGATGCGCCGCCACCACGCCCGGCCCGCCCAGCGACAGCACCGCGCAGGCCCGCTCGTCCCAGGCGCGCGCCGAGGCATCGCCCGTCATGTCGGGATGCAGCCCGCGCGCGCCCGGCTCGCCGGCGAACTGCCCGCGGTTGCCGGTGTCCAGATAGCTCTCCGCCGGCGCCCCCTCCGCCAGCATCAGCCCGTGCCGCTCCAGCTCCACGTGCACGTAGGTCATCGTTCCCACCGCCGGCTCCCGCACCACCGTCGCGTCGTTGACCAGCAGGTAGGCCGGCACCAGCACGCCGTCGGTCCACAGCGCATGGTCGGGCGACACCACGAGGTCGCGATGCGGCACGCCATCGGCCAGCGCGCCGGCGCGGATCCGCACCGGCGCCGCCGAATCGGGCGCCGGATGCCGACCGAGCGCGACCCGCGTCCGTCCCACCCAGACGATGCGCGCCAGCCGCCCGCCCAGCACCGGCACCAGCGCGCCGGGGCGCAGCGACTCGACCGGGCGCTCGCCCGCCTCGGTCAGGATCATGGTGCCGGCCGCGAAGCAGGGCGCGGCGTCGACGGCCGTGATCACCGTTCCGGTGAAGAAATCCGCCCCGGCCGTGAAGCCGCCCGGATGCCAGCCCGTCACCGTGAAGCTCACCGCGCCGAGGCTGGTCGACAGCGACAGCGTGCCGCCGCTGGTCGGATCCGGGTTCTCGGCGTAGGTGAGCTGGCTGCCGGCCATCGCCGTCGCGCCCGGCAGGATGACGTGCCGGGTGGAGCCGTAGAAGCCGCTGACCTCGCCCTGGAACGCGGTGGGCGTCACCACCCTGATGCTCTCCTCGAGCGTGCCGCCGGCGATGAAGCCGAAGCGCGCCTGGTTCGGCACCGCCGAGGCCAGCCGCAGCGTTCCGCCGTCCGCCACCAGGTAGGTTCCGCCGCCGACCAGCGTCGCCCCGATATCGAGCGTCGTGCCGATCTGGCTCGGCGCGCCGTTGCTGGTCAGGCCGCCGGCGATGATCGTGCCGTCGTTGCGCAGGATCGCCCCGGCATTGGCGACGCTGATGAACCCTGCCCCCTGCAGCACGGCGCCGGACCCGATGACCAGCTCGCCCGCCGCCGGCGTGCCGCCGATGGCGATCGCGCCGTCGCCCGACAGCAGGATGCTCGACCCCTGCCACATCGCCGCAACGTTGCCGGCCACGTCGAGCGTGCCGCCGCCGACGTTGAGAAAGCCGGTCGCGCCGCCGCGGAACAGCGTCGGCGTGATCGCGACGGTGCCGTTGCTGAGGGCAAGCTGCCCGCCCATGTACAGCCCGCCCGAAACCGATGCGTGCCCGCCCGCCATCGTGAACGTGCCGGGCGATTCGCGGCCGACCACCAGCGAGCCGTCATCCACCAGCACCCCGCCCGGATCGATCGAAACCAGCCCCGAGCTGAGCCCGACCGTGCCGCTGCGGTTGCCGACCGACAGGCCGTAGTCGATCAGCGTCGTCGCCGCGGCCGAGCCGACGCGCACCGTGCCGCCGTTGCCGATGGTCAGCTGGCCGCTGCCGCGATGGCCCACCACCATCGGCCCGCCGCCGGAATCGAGCAGCGCGCCCACACCCCGCACGTCGACCGAGCCGAAGGCCAGGTTGTTGCTGGTGCTGCCGCCGCCCAGCATCACCTTGAGCGTGTTGAACGCCTCGCCGGTGCCAAGCTGCACCACGCTGGAATTGACGTTCACCAGCCCGGTCCCGCCGGCGCCGACCGTGAGCCACGGCAGGCCGCCGGACCACAGCGTGGCCGTGCCGGTCACCGCGCCGCCGGCCACGATCGCGTCCGGCTTGCCGGCGCCGTCGGAGCCGATCAGCCACTGCGCCCCGCCGCTCAGGTTCACCGTGCCGGACGAGATCCGGGTGGCGCCCAGCATGGCGAAATTCGCCTCGCTCAGCGTCGCGCCGTCATGCACGTTGACCAGGCCGTTGCCGCCGTTCGGGTAGAGGATCTGGCCGAGCGCGTTCACGCTCAGGTTGCCGCCGCCGACCACCAGCGCGCCGGACAGCGGCGTGGTCGCGTCGCCGCCGACATCGGCATAGCTCGTCTGCGCGCCCCCGATGTCGAGCACCGCAAGCGGCGGCTCCGCGCCGGTCAGCGCCGAGCCGCCCACCTGGGTGTACGTCGCCGTCACCCGCGCGCCCTGGCTGCCGTAGACGATCGCGGTGCCGTTGTTCGAGACCACGTCGTTGGAGACCGAGAGCGCGCCGTTGCCGTTCTGTCCGACCACGATGTTGGCGGTGGCGGCGATCGTGCCGCCCGCCACCTGGCCGTAGCCCTCGACATCGAGCCCGGCGAGCCCGGACCCGAGGGTGAAGCCCACCGCGCCCGACATGGCGAGGCGCCCGCCGGGCTCGATCGTGAGGTCGCTGCCATGGCCGACATAGGCCCGCGCGGTGGCCAGCGTGCCCCCGGTCCTGATCGCGACCTTGCCCTGGTTGGCCAGGAAGCCGCCCCCGCCGGGCTGGCCGGGCAGCGCCGACAGCGTCAGCGGTGCTGCAATCGACAGCGTCGCCAGGGGATCGTCGAAGCTGAGCGATCCGGCCGTCGCGGCCGTGTTCACCGTCAGCACATACTGCGGGAAGCCGCCGCCCCGGACCGCCGCCAGCTGGGCGGCGGTCAGCGTGATCTGCGCCGCCTGGTACTGGCCGGGCAGTCCGCCGGCCGTCCCCCCGGTCCAGTTCGCGGCCGACCAGTCGAGCGTGGCGCCGTCGGTCACGCCGTTCCAGACCGCGAGCGAGCCGGTGACCGCGATGGTGGTGCCGCCGTCCACCACCTGCTGGGCGTTGGCCAGCGTCACCAGCGTGTCGCCGCCGGCGCTGGTGAGCTGGAAATTGCCCGTCGCGGCCCCGTCGATCGTGCCCGTCCCGGCCACCAGGCTGGTGCCCTGGAAGCGCAGCCGCGCCACCACGGCCGCGCCGCGGCTGATCGTCAGCACGCCGTTGCCGTAGTCGGGATCGTTGCCGTAGCTGTAGCCGAGCCCGGCCGGGTCCAGGCCCGCGAGCCGGATCGTGTTGCCCGGGCGGAAGCCCACGATGCGCGAGAAGAAGTTCTGCAGCACGTTGGTCGGGGTCGCGGTGCCGTCGACGGTCACGTCGAAGGGTGCCGCAAGCGTGGCCGACGCCTCGATCCTCAGCAGGCCGTCCGCATCGCCGAAATTGACGATCTGGGCGCCGGGCATGTTGGTCGCGACGTCGAGCGTCGCCCCGTGCGCGCCGCCGAGGATGTTGAGTTCGCCCGAGATGCCGTTCATCCGGGCGTTCAGCCGGTCCAGCGCCGCGCCGTCGAGCCCCGCGACCAGCAGGTAGCCGGCGTTCGAGAACCGCGTGCCGGTGTTGCCGTCGCCGTTGAAGGTGAGCGTGCCGCCCAGGTTCAGGATCGGCCCGGTCGACTGCAGGAACCCTGCCACCGTGCCGAGCTGGGCGACATTGAACACCGCCTGCCCGCCGGCCGCGCCCAGCCAGAACTCGGCGTCGAGATCGGCCGTGCCGGTGGCGGTGGCCGTCAGGGCGCTGCCGGTGCCGGTCTGCACGATCACGGACTGGCCGCCCTCGCTCGTGATCCGCATCGCCGAGGACGTGGTGCCGGTCAGGTTGAGCGTGGCGTGGTTGCCCACCGACAGCACCAGCCCGTCCACCGCGCTGTCGGTCAGGTTCAGCACGAAGCCCTGCCCGGCGGCGGCGCCGTCGCCCGCCGTCAGGGTCGTGGCATTCATCACCACGCCGCCAAAGGTCAGCGTGTCGAACGGCCCGGCGACCTGGAGCGTGTTCGTGTCGACCGTGTGGATCGTGCCGCCCTGGCTGACCAGGTTCAGGGCCACCCCGCTGCCGGCCGAGCCGGCGGCGACGATGACGGTGTCGCCCGTTTGCGGCAGCAGGCCCCCCACCCAGTTGAGCGGATCGGTCGCGTCGTCCACGTCCGCATGGAGGCTCTGCTTGCCCAGCCAGGTCAGTGTGGCCATCCGCGCCTCCGCCCTTTTCGTCACATGCCGTGACGTTGTGTTAGGATTGTCCCGGCGTCAGCGCCGCGTCAAACCATCGCTTTCACACGGCATCGAACACCAGGGCATGACATCTCCGCACGGCCATCGCGTCATTGCCCGCCAGATCGCCCGGCTCGCGGCGCCGACCATGGGCATCGCCTTGCTCCAGGCCGCCGGCCAGCTGGCGGAGACGGTGCTCGCCGCCCGCCAGGGCACGGCGGCGCTCGCCGGCTGGGCGCTGGTGCTGCCCTTCGTGCTGCTGATGCAGCAGATGTCGGCCGGTGCGATGGGCGGCGGCGTGGTCTCCGCCATCGCCCGCGCCCTCGGCGCCGGCCGCGCGCGGGAGGCCTCGGCGCTGGTGCTGCATGCGCTGCTGATCGCGCTCGGCCTGGGCCTCGCCTTCACCGTGGCGCTGGCCGGCTTCCCGCGCGCGGTGCTGGGCGCGATCGGCGGGCCGGCTCCGGCCGAGGCGGCTGCGGCCTACGCCGCCTGGCTGTTCGGCGCCGGCGCGGTGCCGGCCTGGCTCGCCAACACGCTGGCCTCGGTGCTGCGCGGCGGCGGCCGGCACGGGCTCGCCGCCGCCGTGCTGATGCTGCAGGCGCTCGGCTTTCCGCCGCTCGCCTGGCTGCTGATGGAGCCGGCGGGGCTCGGCCTGCCCGGCCTCGGCATGGCCTTCGCCGCGACCCAGCTTGCCGCGGCACTCGCCATGGCCGCCGTGGTGGCGCGCGGCGGCGCGGGCTTCCTGCCGGCGCTGCGCCAAGCGCCCGCAGGCCGGGCTGTTCCGCCGCATCCTGGCCGTCCGGCGCGATCGCCTGCGCCATGGCGACCATCGCCAACCTCACCACCGTCCTGGTCACCGCCCGCATCGCCGCCCGCGGCGCCGGCCGCGGTCGCCGCCTACGGCATCTCGGCGCGGCTGGAGTTCCTGATGGTGCCGCTCGCCTTCGGCGTCGGCTCGGCGCTGACCGCCCTCGTCGGGCGCGCCGTGGGCGCCGGCGACTGGGCCACCGCGCGCCGCATCGCCTGGGTCGGCGGTGCGGCGGCAACCGCGGTTGCGGCGAGCATCGGGCTGGCCACCGGCCTGTTCCCGTCCACTTCGCCGCCTTCTTCACCGCCGACCCGGCGGTGATCGCCATCGCCGCCCGCGCGCTGGCCCTGATCGGCCCGGCCTTCGGCCGCTTCGGTCTCGGCATGGCGCTGTATTTCGCCTCCATGGGCGCGGGGCGCATGCGCTGGCCGGCGGCCGCCGCCCCTGTCGCGCATCGGCATCGCGGTGGGCGGCGGATGGCTGCTGTCCGACCTCGCCGGCTGGGGGCTCGACGGCCAGTTCCTGGCCGTCGCCCTCGGCATCACCGCCTATGGCGCCGTGGTCGCGGCCTCGGTGCGTGCGGCCGTCTGGCGGCCCGCCGTCAGCCGCTGATCGCGTCGATCCCGGCCAGCTCCTCTTCCGTCATATTCCAGCCGCCGGCCTTGATGTTCTGCTCCAGCTGCTCCGGCCTGGTCGCGCCCGCGATCACGCTCGCCACCGGCGCGCGCGCCAGCAGCCAGGAGAAGGCGAGTTCCAGCGCCGTATGGCCGCGCGCTTCGGCGTAGTCGATCAGCTTCTCGGAGATCGCCCAGTTGCGGTCGGTCATGTAGCGGTCGGCGAGGCGCTGGGTGTTGGCCAGCCGGGTGCCGGGCGGCAGCGGCTGGTTGCGCCGGTACTTGCCGGTGAGCAGGCCGCTGGCCAGCGGGAAATAGGGCAGCAGGCCCATGCCATAGGCGCGGGCCGCCGGCATCAGCTCCTTCTCCGCGCCGCGCACCACCAGCGAATACTCGTCCTGGCAGGAGACGAAGGCATTCAGCCCCATCGTCCGCGCGGTCCAGGCCGCCTCCACCACCTGCCAGGAGGGCAGGTTCGAGCAGCCGACATAGCGGACCTTGCCGGACCGCACGAGGTCGTCCAGCGCGCGCAGCGTCTCCTCGATCGGGGTCAGCGGGTCGGCGGCATGGATCTGGTACAGGTCGATCCAGTCGGTCTGCAGCCGGCGCAGGCTGTCCTCCACCGCCTTCATGATCCAGCGCCGCGAGCCGCCCTGCTTGGTGCCGTCGTCGGACATGGCCATGCCGAACTTGGTGGCCAGCACGATGTCCTTGCGCCGGTCGCCGAGCACCTTGCCCATCAGCGTCTCCGAGCCGCCGCGCTCGCCGTAGATGTCGGCGGTGTCGAACAGCGTGATGCCGAGATCGAACGCCTTGTGGATCACGGCGCGCGTGGCCTCGAGATCGAGGCGGCCGCCGAAATTGTTGCAGCCGAGGCCGATGGCCGAGACTCGCAGGCCGGACTTGCCCAGATTGCGGATTTCCATGGTCGCGCTTCCCCCCGGGAACTGGCGTTGATGCGCCAGTCTCGCCCGCCCCGGGCGGCGCGTCAAAGCCGGGCGGGACGGGGCAGGGCGGCGATCTCGTTGATCAGCTTGCGCTTCATCGCGTCGCCGAAGCTGCGGAAGTCGTGGATCTCCAGCACGAAGCTGCCGACGCCGCCGGTGACGTTCTCGCGGTAGTAGTTGGCCAGCCCCCCCGGCGGCTGGGTATGGGCCAGCGACCAGACCTGCGGGCTGTCGTTGATGATGGCCAGCCCGTTGATCGTCACCCCGGCCTCCACCGCCTCGTCGCGCGCGGTGGAGACGTCGCGGCCGTTGTTGTTGGTGCCGTCGCCGCAGACGTCGATCACCATCCGCTGGGTCTCGAAGCCCGATGTCCGCAGGCTCTTCATGGCATGGTCGATGCCGGCGCTGATCGCGGTGCGGCCCCAGAAGCTGCGCGGCGCCGCCAGCAGCTTCTCGACGAAGGCCTTCGCGCTGGCCTCGTCGCGCACCACCATCCAGTCCACCACCGTCCTGACCTCGAAGGCGCTGGCGAACTCCACGTAGTTGAGCGCCACCGCGCCGATCGCGCCGCCCTTGATGGCGGCCAGCACCTCGGGGTCGGTCAGCGCGCTGGCATAGCCGCGCTTCATCAGCTCGTATTCGCCGTCGTAGACGCTGCGCGAGACGTCGGTCACCAGCACCAGCGTCAGGTCCACCGCCTCGGCCGCCCGTGTCGCGGGGGCTTGCACGGCCGTCACCAGGAGGGCGATCACCGCGAGAAGCAGGCGCATGGGGGAAGGCTCCACCAGATCGTTGCCTGATGGCAAGCGGAATCTTCCGCAGGCTCGCGGTCAGATCAGGTGGCAGGCTGCCCTGTGTCCCGGCGCGATCTCCCGCAGCGGCGGCGCGGCCTCCCGGCACCGCGCCTCGGCCCGCGGGCAGCGGGCGGCGAAGGCGCAGCCGGCGGGGCGGTTCATCATGCTCGGCACCTCGCCGCCCAGCGCCGCCTTGCGCTGGCGGTCCGGGTCGGGGCGCGGCACCGCGTCCATCAGCGCCTGGGTGTAGGGGTGCTGGGGCGCGGCGTAGAGCTGCGCGCGCGGCGCCAGCTCCACGATGCCGCCCGCATACATCACCGCCACCGTGCGCGACATGCTGCGCACCACGGCCAGGTCATGGGCGATGAAAAGGTAGCCGAGGCCGAACCGCTCCTGCAGGTCGAGCAGCAGGTTCACCACCTGCGCCTGCATCGAGACGTCGAGCGCCGAGACCGCCTCGTCGCAGACGATGAACTCGGGCCGCAGCGCCAGCGCCCGGGCGATGCCGATGCGCTGGCGCTGGCCGCCGGAAAACTCGTGCGGGTAGCGGTCGGCCGCCGCCCGCGGCAGCCCCACCATGTCCAGCAGCTCCGCCACCCGGTCGGCGCGGCCCTGGCGGGAAAATCCGCCCTTGATGTCCAGCGGCTCGGCGATCGAGTCGCGCACCCGCATGCGCGGATCGAGCGAGCCGTTCGGGTCCTGGAAGACGAATTGCAGCCGGTGGCGCACGCCGGCCAGGCGCCGCGCACCGCCGGCGCCGGTCACCTCGGTGCCGAACAGCGACACGGTGCCGGCCGTCACCGGGATCAGCCCCACCAGCATCCGCCCCGTGGTGGACTTGCCGGAGCCGGATTCGCCGACCAGCCCGAGCGTCTCGCCCGCGGCGATGTCGAAGCTGACATCGTCCACGGCCCGCAGCACCCGATCGCCGGAAGTGAATTCCTTCACGAGGCCGGCGGCCCGGACGATCGGCTCGCCGTCGCTGCTTGCCGCGGTCATGCCACCCGCCCCAGCCTCGCCAGCCGCGGCGGGCAGCGCGCCCAATGGCCCGGCCCCACCTCCACCAGCCCCGGCGGCGCCGTCCGGCAGCCCGCCTCCGCCTCGCCGCAGCGCGGCGAGAAGCGGCAGCCGGCGATCTTCCGCCCCGGATCGGGAATGCTGCCGGGTATCGTCGGCAGGCGATGCACGTCGGCATCCAGCGGCGGGATCGCCGCCATCAGCCCGGTGGTGTAGGGATGCATCGGCCGGCGGTACAGCGCCCCCGACGGCGCGGACTCCACCACCCGCCCCGCATACATCACCATCACCCGGCGCGAGAACTCGGCGATCACGCCCAGGTCGTGCGAGATCAGGATCACCGACATGCCGAGCTCGGCCTGCAGCTCCCGCAGCAGGTCCAGGATCTGCGCCTGGATCGTCACGTCCAGCGCCGTCGTCGGCTCGTCGGCGATCAGCAGGCGCGGGCGGCAGGCGATGGCGATGGCGATCATCACCCGCTGCCGCATGCCGCCCGAAAGCTGGTGCGGATAGGCGTCCACCCGATGCGCCGCATCGGCGATGCGCACCATGTCGAGCAGCCCGATCGCCCGCTTGCGCGCCTGCGCCCTGCCGAGGCGCTGATGCAGCATCAGCGTCTCGCTGATCTGGTCGGCGATGGTCAGCACCGGGTTCAGCGAGGACATCGGATCCTGGAAGATCATCGCGATCTCGCCCCCGCGCACCTGGCGCAGCGCCCGCTCCGGCATGGCCAGCAGGTCGCGCCCGTCGAAGACGATGCTGCCCGAGGGGATCCGCGTCGTCGCCCGGGCGTGCAGCTGCAGGATCGACAGCGCGGTGACGCTCTTGCCGCTGCCGCTCTCGCCGACGATGCCCAGCGTCTCCCCGGCCGCGAGGTCGAACCCCACCCCCTCGATGGCGGTGAGCCAGCCGGCATCGGTGCGGAAGTTCACGGTCAGGTCGCGCACCGCAAGCAGGGGGCCGCTCACGTCTCCACCTTCAGCCGCGGGTCGAGCACGTCGCGCAGCCCGTCGCCCAGCAGGTTCATCCCCAGCGTGGCCAGGCTGATGGCGAGGCCCGGGAACAGCATGATCCACCACGCATCCACCGCCTGGTCGCGTCCCTCGGCGATGATGTTGCCCCAGGACGGGGCCGGCGGCGGCGGGCCGATCCCCAGGAAGGACAGCGCCGCCTCGGCCAGGATCGCATAGGCGAAGACGAAGGTGAGCTGCACCAGCAGCGGCCCCATGCAGTTGGGCAGCAGATGGCGGGCGATGATGCGCAGGCTGGACGCCCCGGCGACGCGGGCGGCGTCGACATATTCCAGCTCCCGGATCACCAGCGCCGAGGCGCGGACGATGCGCGCGGTGCGGGGAATGTAGGCCACCGACAGCGCCACGATCAGGCTGCCCACGTTCGGGCCCATCGCGGCCGCGAGGCCGATCGCCAGGATGATGGCGGGAAAGGCGAGCAGCCCGTCCATCAGCCGCATCATCACCGCGTCGAGGCGGCGGAACTGGGCCGAGACGATGCCGAAGGCGGCGCCGATCACGCCCGAGAGCAGCGCGGTGCCGAGGCCGATGATCAGCGACAGCCGCGCGCCGTACAGGCAGCGGGTGAACACGTCGCGGCCGAAATTGTCGGTGCCGAACAGGAACTCGGCCTGCGGCGGGCGGAAGCGCAGCCGGGCGCGGCCGGAGGTCGGCTCGTAATGGGTCAGCAGCGGCGCGAACAGGGCGGCCAGGACCAGCAGCAGCACGATCACCGCGCCGATACGGAACGAATTGTGCCCCAGCAGCCGGCGCAGCAGCACGAAGCGCCGCCGCGGCGCCAGCAACTCCTCGCCGGCGGGCAGCTCAGCCGTAGCGGACACGCGGATCGACCCAGGTGTAGATGGCGTCCACCAGCAGGTTGACGGCGACGAACAGGAACGCGAGCACCAGCAGCGTGCCCTGCACCAGCGGGTAGTCGCGGGTCAGGATCGCCTGGACGATGAGCCGCCCGACGCCGGGCAGCGCGAACACCTGCTCGATCACCACCGAGCCGCCCATCAGCAGGCTCAGGATGATGCCGCTGGTCGTCACCACCGGGATCAGCGTGTTGCGGAAGGCGTGCTTGGCGATGGTGCGCCATTCGGAGACGCCCTTGGCCCGCGCGGTGCGGATGTAGTCCTGGTCGAGCACGTCGAGCGTGGCCGAGCGGGCCATGCGCGCCAGATAGCCGATCTGGAACAGCGCCAGCATCGCCGCGGGCTGCAGCAGCGCCAGCAGCCAGGGCACGAACCCGGCGGAAAGCGGCACGTAGCCGGAACTCGGCAGCCAGCCCAGCACCACGCTGAACAGCACCACCGAAAGGATGGCGATCCAGAATCCCGGCACCGACACGCCCACCAGGGCCAGGAACATCACGGTCGCATCCACCCATGTATTGCGGAACCGCGCCGCCAGCACGCCGAAGACGATGCCGACCGGGATGGTCATCGCGAAGGACACCAGCGTCAGCGACAGCGTCACCGGCAGCCGCTCGGCGACCGCCACCAGCACCGGCTGGTTGAGCATCAGCGACTGGCCGAAATCGCCGCGCGCGAGATGGGCGAGCCAGACCAGCAGCTGCTCGGGGATCGGCCGGTCGAGGCCGAGCTGGCGGCGGATGCGATCCACCGCTTCCGCCCCGGCCTCGGGGCCGGCGATCACCGCCGCCGGATCGCCCGGCAGCAGGTGCATGATCAGGAAGGCGACGACGGACACCACCAGCAGCACCGGCACCGCCTGGCCAAGCCGCCAGGCGAGCCGGCGCAGCGCGCGCAGCTTCATTTCACGCGGCCGCCTACTTCGCCCACACGTCCCAGAAGCGCTGCATGTAGTAGGGCTTGATGCCCTCGAACTTGGCGTTCATGCCGCGCAGGTCGGCGATGTCGGCCACCTTCATCATGTAGCCTTCCTCGATGAAGTATTTCTCGATCCCCTGCCAGATGCGCTTGCGCTCGGCGAGGTCGGTGGTGGCGAACATCTTGGTGTAGCCCTCGGTCACCACCGGATCGTCCGGGTTCTGCGCGAAGGCGAGCGACAGGCGCCACTGCTGCGGGCCGAGCAGCGGGCCGGAGCACAGGCCGGTGATGGTGATGTTCCAGCCGCCGGTGCCCTTGCCCAGGTCGCCGGCATTGGTGGTCCAGTCCACCATCTTGAGCTCGACGTTGATGCCGGCCTTCTTCATCTGCTCGATCAGCACCTGGCTGCTGTCGCGCATGTAGGCGTAGTTCGCGTTGGTCTCGAGCACGATCTTCTCGCCCTTGTAGCCGGCCTCCTTCAGCAGCGCCTTGGCCTTGTCCACGCTGTGCAGGTCGTAGAAGGCCGCGCCGACATCGGAATGATAGGCGCTGGGCTTGAACATCAATGACGGGTTGCGGTCCCACACCTGGCCGGCCGCCTCCATCATTTCCTCGGCATCGACCAGGGCGGCGATCGCCTGGCGCAGCTTGGTGTTGCCGGCCAGCGGCGGGTTCTTGGCGTGGGTGATGAAGGTGGCCTGGCAGAACGGGATCACGCTCAGGATCTGCACGTCGGTGCGGCCCTTGAAGCGCTTGGCGAGGTCCCCCGGCACGGTGGCGATGAAGTCCGCCCCGCCCGACTGCAGCGCCGCGATCCGGGTGTTGGCCTCCGGCACCGAGTTGTAGCGGATGGTGTCGAGATAGGAGGTCTTCTTGCCGGCATAGCCGTTGGGGCCGCTCGCGGCCGTGTCCTGCACGTAGTTGTCGTTGCGGCGGAGCACGATGTGGCTGTCGCGCTGCCACTCGCCCACCTGGTAGGGGCCGATGCCGATCAGCTCGGCGTCGCGCGCCGGCTTGTCCTTCTGCTCCGCCGGGATGATCGCGAAGCCGTAGGTCGGCGTCTTGAGGACCTCGACGAACAGCGAGTTCGGCTTGTTCAGCTTGATGACGAAGGTGTACGGATCCGGCGTCTCCATTGCCGCCACGTCGCCCAGCGCCGGCGCGTTCGGGCTCACCCGCTTGTAGCGCTCGTAGCTCGCGATCACGTCGGCGGCCGTCATCTCCTTGCCGTTGGAGAACTTCACCCCGCGGCGCAGGTGGAAGGTGAACATGCGGCCGTCGGGCGCGATGTCCACCTTGCTGGCCAGCATCGGCGTCGCGCTGTAGTCCTCGCCCATCTCCACCAGCGCCTCGAACACGTGGTGGATGGTCTCGAGGTCGACCACCGCGTTGGCCACCATCGGGTCGATCGTGCCGACCGCCGAGACGTTGGCGTAGGTGAGCGTGCCGCCCCGTTTCTGCGCCGCGGCATCGCCCGCGCCGAGCGCCAGCGCGCCGGCAACCAGCGCCGCCCCCATCATCAGCCGCGTCCGCCTCGGATTGCCCGTCATGCCCGCCCCCAGGATTGCGATCTGTCGCGACGGGGACAGTGAAGATCGGCAATCCGGGTGTCAATTCCTCCGCGCCAGCAGCGCGGTCTGAATCGTCGCCATCACCAGCAGCTGCCCGCCCACCGCCACATAGGGCCAGCTCCACCCGACATGCGGCACGGCGAGCGCGAACAGGCTCGGCCCGGCCACGTAGCCCAGGAAGGTGAACAGGGTGGAGGCGGAGGAGGCGTCGGTGATCCGGTCGGGCGGCGCCAGCCGCGCCACCTCCGCCATGTAGATGCCGTTCCAGGAGCAGCAGAGGAAGCCGCAGGCGGTGGCGATCAGCGCCACCAGCGCCAGCGGCAGGTCGGCCGGCATCAGCGCGTAGGCAACCAGCGCGGCCGCACCGGCATAGGCCTGCACCGTCAGGTTCATCGCCGGCCGGCCGGTGCGGTCGGCCAGCCA
>JBGAIK010000108.1:0-15032 GCA_044225615.1 Acetobacteraceae bacterium
GGGCGCGACCATCGTGCGTACCCCGGTCGAGAGCAGCTGGGCCCCCGGCTACTACTCGGTGCTGTTCGAGGACCCGGACGGCATCAGGCTGGAGGTGAACCACGTGCCCGGCGCCGGCCTGCTCGAGCCCGGCGCCGCGCTCGATCCGACCGACGGCTACGCCGAGGGCTGAGCGCGAAGGAACCCCGCCGCGCCCGCGCCCAGCACGCGCGGCAGATGGGTGTAGACGTAGCGGCAGCCGCTTCCCAGCACCTCGGCCAGCGTCTCGGTGGTGGCGGGCATGCCGGGGGTCTTGCCGGCATCGCGGATCACCTGGAGCGTGTCGGCGATCGCGGCGGCCACCGGCGGCGCCTTGGGGTTGCCGGGGAAGCCCATCGACTGCGACAGGTCCGACGGGCCGACGAAGAACACGTCGATCCCCTCCACCGCGACGATCTCCGCCGCATTCGCCACCGCTTCCTGGTGCTCGATCTGCACGCAGACCAGCGAGTGCGCATTGGCTTGCGCGGCGAAATCGGGCATCCGCGCCCCCAGCCCCCAGCGGTCCGGCCGCGTGCCCGCCGCCAGGCCGCGCGCGGCACCCGGTCCGAACTTCACCGCGGACACCGCGCGGCGCGCATCCTCGGCGCTGTTCACGTGCGGGATCTGCACGCCGGCCACGCCGCGGTCCATCACCGCCTGGATGTCGGCCGCCGCATTGCTGCGGGGGCGGGCGATGGCGGTGATGCCCACCGCATCCGCCGCCATGGCCATCAGCTCGACATCGGCCAGCGACAGCGAGCCGTGCTCGCAATCGAGCAGCACCCAGTCGAACCCGGCATGGCCGAGCATCTCCACCAGCTGCGGCCCGGGAAACATCAGCGAGCAGCCCAGCGCCGGCCGCCCCGCGGCGAACAGCGCCTTCATCGCATTGGGCTTCATCCCGCCACGCAGCCGGTCGCCAGCGCCTCCGCCCAGGCCGGGAAGCCGTTGGCCCGCGCCTGCGCCGCCGCCGCGTCCCAGTCGTATTCCAGCGCCAGCAGCTCGGCGCCCCACCGCCCATTGCGCCGCGTGAGCACGGCATAGCGCGCATGCGGCGACCGATGCTCGCCCCGTTTCGCCGTGGGCAGGTCGGCGAAGACCGGACAGCCCACGGTGCCAGGATTCAGGATCAGCGGCCCGCCAGGAACCTGCGTCACGCTCTGCCGGTGCGAATGCCCGCACAGCACGACCTGCCGGGACATCGCCGCCCCCAGCCGCTCCACGATCAGCTCGCGCCGCGCCGGCATCAGCCGGTCGTCGTGCGATTCCTCGGTCAGGTACGAGCTGTCGTCACTCGGCGTGCCATGCACCCCCAGGACCTCCGGCGACACGTCGAGCGTGGCCGGCAGCGCATGGAGCGCCATCCGCTGCGCCTCGGTCAGCGCCGCATGCTCGAACCGCGCCGCCGGCGGCAGCTTGTCGAGCGGGCGGTCGCCCATCCAGCGGTCGTGGTTGCCGCGCACGGTGGGCAGGTCGAGCGTGTCCAGCAGCTCCACCGTCTCCCGAGGCCAGAGCGGCCCGGCCGCGAGGTCGCCCAGGTTCACCGTGGCGTCGACGGACCTGGCCTTGATGTCGGCAAGCACCGCCTCCAGCGCGCGCAGGTTGCCGTGGATGTCGGAGATGACGGCCAGACGCATCGCCCGCGCCCGTCAGCTGCTGGTGTCCACCGGCGTGATCTCGCGCGGCAGGCCGTTGCGGTAGACGTAGTTCGACGGCAGCTCGCCATGCGGCACCGTGCAGCCGGCGTAGTTGCCCTGCTCGTCGTGGAAATGCAGCCGGTGCTGCTCAACGTCGCCCCAGACGGCGCCGAGCTGATGATAGTGGTACTGCACCGCGCGCCGGCGCATGTTGGATTTGTTGGGCGCGGTGTAGTGATGGACCATCGCGCTGAAGATCAGGGCATCGCCGGGCTGCATCTCGACGGCCACGCGGGCATCGAGGTTGACCTTGCCGGGGACGATGCGGCAGCGGTTGAAGTCGTTCTCGTGGACATGCGCGACCCCGCCGGCGAGGTGGCTGCCGGGGATCAGCTCCATGCAGCCATTGGCCTTCAGCGCCTCGTCGAGCGCGATCCACACGCCGGCGACCAGGCTCGGGTCGGTGATGCGGAAATAGGCGGCGTCCTGGTGCCAGGGCTTTTCGCTGCCGATCAGCGGCGGCTTGACGAGCGCCATTTCCTGCATCAGGACGCGGCCCTGGCCGAGGAGCTGGTCGAGGATCAGGTGCAGGCGGCGGCTGAAGGCGGCGTCGCGCAGGATTTCGCTGTCCATGCAGAAATCCATGTATTTGCGGATGGCGAATTCCCGCTCGGCCGGGGCCAGCTTCGAGACATCGATTCCGGTCTCGAACATCAGCTTGGTCTCGACCGCCGGAATCGCGCCGGTGGCCAGGTCGGTCAGGGCCTGCTTGCAGGCCTCGACATGAAGCGGCCCGAGCAGGTTGCGCACGACGATGAAGCCGTCGCGGCGGTATTGCGCGATCTCGGCGCCGGTGAGCAGCCTGCGTACGGGCATGGCGTCCATTGCCACGATCCTTCTTGACGGTTCCTTGCGGGAATCATGCGCCAAAATGCGGCCAAGGCAAGGCTGTTGGCGGCGGCGGGGCAATTCCGTAACGTCGTGTCCCGAGCAGAGGCCCATCCATGAGCTCCAGCGTTCCGCCGGCCCGTTCCAACAGCCCGGCCAACCGGCGGCCGATCGTGCTGACATCGCATCCCCGGCAGGGGGTAGGCGCATTGCCGGTGAACTGGGGCGCGGCCGATCCCGCGCAGCGCGGGCCGATCGTGGCCACGCTGCACAACCCCGGGGCGCGCAACGCGATCGGCACCCATTCGGGGGCGTATTCGCTGTATCGCGCGCTGGCGGTGGCGGCCGGGCAGCTCGACGCGATGCACCGGCCGGACCTCACCAACACCGCGCCCGCCGTGCCGATCGGGCCATTCCCGCAATGGGGCGCGCCGGACAGGATCGTCTCGCTCGATCCCTTCGGGCACATGGCCGGGCAGCTGTTCCCGGCGGCGCATGCCGCGGGCTGGGACATCCGGCCGACCATCGCGGTGACCCGGGCGCATATCAACATGCCGGAAATCCAGGCCGCGATCGCGGCCGGGCGGCTGGTGCCCGACGGGGAGATCCTGACATCCGGCGGGGATGCGCGGGTGACCAAGATCGCCATCGAGCCGGTGTGGCACCTGCCGGGGGTGGCGCGGCGGTTCGGCATCGCCGAGGCCGAGCTGCGGCGCGCGCTGTTCGAGGAATCCGGCGGCATGTTCCCCGAACTGGTGACCCGGCCCGACCTGCAGGTGTTCCTGCCACCCATCGGCGGCATGACGGTGTATCTGTTCGGCGACACCGGGAAGCTGGGCCGGGCGGAGACGCGGATCGCCTGCCGGGTGCATGACGAGTGCAACGGGTCGGACGTGTTCGGCTCCGACATCTGCACCTGCCGCCCCTACCTCGCCCACGGCATCGAGGTCTGCATCGGCATGGCCCAGCAGGGCGGCGTGGGGGTGATCGTCTACAACCGCAAGGAGGGCCGGGCGCTCGGCGAGGTGACGAAGTTCCTGGTCTACAACGCGCGCAAGCGGCAGGAAGGCGGCGACCGGGCGGACACCTATTTCCAGCGCACCGAATGCGTCGCCGGGGTCACCGACATGCGCTTCCAGGAGCTGATGCCCGACGTGCTGCACTGGCTCGGCATCGCCCGGATCGACCTTCTGGTCTCCATGAGCAACATGAAGCACACCCCGATCGTGGCGAGCGGGATCGAGGTGGCGGAACGCGTGCCGATCCCCGACGCGCTGATCCCGCCCGACGCCGGGGTGGAGATGGATGCGAAGAAGGCGGCCGGCTACTTCACCGACCGCGTGCCGGACGCGGATGAGCTGAAACGGGCCAAGGGCCGGGGGCTGGATGCATGAGCGAGACGATCACCCTCGACCACCCGCTGATCCGCCACAAGCTGACCCTGCTGCGCCGGCGCGAGACCAGCACCAACTCGTTCCGGCGCCTGGTGCGCGAGATCGCGACGCTGATGGGCTACGAGCTGACGCGGGACCTGCCGCTGGAGACGCTGCGGATCGAGACGCCACTGGAGCCGATGGACGGGGTGCAGCTGGCGGGCAAGAAGCTGTGCCTGGTTTCGATCCTGCGGGCGGGCAACGGGCTGCTGGACGGCATGCTGGAGCTGGTGCCGGCGGCGCGGGTCGGCCATATCGGGCTGTATCGCGACCCGGCCACGCTGACGCCGGTGGAATACTACCTGAAGCTGCCGGACGACATCGGCGAGCGGCTGTCGATCGTGGTGGACCCGATGCTGGCGACCGGGCATTCGGCGGCGGCGGCGGTGGCGCGGCTGAAGCAGGCGGGGGCGGCGCAGATCCGCATGGCCTGCCTGATCGCGGCGCCGGAAGGGATCGCGGCGTTCCACGAGGAGCATCCCGACGTGCCGGTCTATGCCTGCGCGGTGGACCGGGAGCTGGATGGGCACGGCTACATCCGCCCCGGGCTGGGGGATGCCGGGGACCGGCTGTACGGGACGAAATAGGGCCACCGGCCCGGCCGCGGGTCAGGCGGCGCCGAGGCAGCGCCGGGCGAGAGCCAGCATGTCGGCGCCGCTGCACGGCTTGGGCAGGAAATGCGCGCCGGCGGGCAGGTCCTCGGCCCTCGGCAGCGCGCGCCCCGAGACGATGATGACCCCGACCGGCGGCCAGCGGTCGCGCACCGCGGCGGCGAGACGCAGACCATCCATCGCGCCGGGCATCTGAACGTCGGTGACGACCAGGGAGATGTCGGCGCGCGCCTCCAGCACGGCGATGGCATCGGCGGCGTTTGCCACATCGGCGACGGCGAAGCCCGCGTCCTCGAAGAGCTCGACCATGAGCGTGCGCAGGAGGCATTCGTCCTCCACCACGAGGACGGCGGCCTGCGATCGGGAGAGCCGGGATGCCATGCGATGCCTCCGCCGCGCGCCGTGGAACCTCGGGGGAGGCGCCGTGCAGGGTGCGTGTCAGGCAATGGCCGACGCGGCCGACGGTTGCATCGGCGCGCGGGCACCGGCCGAACGCGGTTTTGTGATCGCCGATGCGGGCACGCGTCCGCCGGCGCGGACAAATCCTAACGCGACGTGAACATTGCCAGACCTATCGCAAGACGTATCGCGAGACTTCGACGCGGACGGCTGGAGCATGGGAAGGCATCTGTGATGGAGGATGACGAAGGCCACGCGCTGCCCGGACCGGACCTGCAGGCCGGCGGGGCGCAGGAGGTGGAGCGGCGCAACGAGGTGCGCAGCCCGCTGGGCGATCGCGCGATGCTGATCTTCGGGCAATCCGCGCTGGACTGCACGGTGCTGGACGTATCCACCAGCGGCGCGAAGGTGCGCGTGAGCGCCGCGGCGGTCGTGCCCAAGCAGCTGATCCTCCAGTTCCAGCTGGGCAATGCCTTCGCGGCGCGCCGGCTATGGGTGATCGGCGACCAGATCGGCCTGCTGTTCGACACCTCGGCGCCGCTGATCATGGGCAGCGCACCGGTCGCCGCCGCGGCGCTGGAGGCGCTGCCGGCGAACGCGCTGGAGGGGTGCCTGCGGATCCTGCGGGCCGCGGGGTTCCTCAACAATTTCGCGCTGACCGAGGCGGCGCGCGAGGCCGAGGTGGCCCATGTGCGGTTCCGGACGATGCTGGCGGGGCTGGTCAGCCGCGGGTCGTGACCGCGCGCGCGGCCCGCGCGCCGGACCAGCCCTGCCGTCGGCCGCCTGCCTCGGCCTTGCGTCCCGGCGGGCAGCCTCGCCCGGGTCGCGTCGCGGGCTGATCGGCCGCCGGCCTATGCGGGCGCCGCGGCCATCGCCGGCTGCCGGGCCCAGCGGGCGACGGCGCCGGACATGCGGGCGTGGCTGGTGGGCTTGGTCAGGAAGTCGTCCATGCCGGCGGCGAGGCACCGATCCTGCTCCTCGGTCATGGCATTGGCGGTGAGCGCGATGACGGGGGTATGGCCGCCCTGCTGCGCCTCGACCTCGCGGATGGCGCGGGTGGCGGCGAAGCCGTCCATGACCGGCATCTGGCAGTCCATGAACACGATGTCGTAGCGGCCGGGGCGGAACAGGGCCACCGCCTCGCGCCCGTCGGCGGCGGCGTCCACGACGCAGCCGGCGCGCTTGAGGTAGGCGGAGGCGACCTCGCGGTTGACCGCATTGTCCTCCACCAGCAGGGCGCGGATGGCCGGCCGGTCGGGCTCGATTGCGGGCTCTTGCGCCATCGCCACCGCCTCGGCCGGGGCCACCGGCAGGTCGAGGGTGAACCAGAACACAGAGCCCTCGCCGGGCGTGCTGGTGGCGCCCATCTCGCCGCCCATGAGCCCGATGAACTCGCGGGCGATGGCGAGGCCGAGACCGGTGCCGCCGAACTTGCGGGTGGTGGTGCCGTCGGCCTGGGTGAACGGATCGAAGATGGTGCGCAGGCTGTCCTGCGGGATGCCGATGCCGGAATCGCGCACCTCCACGCGCAGGGCGCCCGGCGCGGGGCCGGTGTGGCGGATCTCGACCTCGATGGCACCCTGGGCGGTGAACTTGATGGCATTGCCGACCAGGTTGATCAGCACCTGGCGCAGCCGCCCGGCATCGCCGACCAGTCGCGGCGGCACCGCGGGATCGAGCGCGATGCGCAGCGCCAGCCCCTTCGAGCGGGCCTGCGTGCCGAGCACGGTCTCCAGGTCCTCGGCCAGCGCGCGCGGCGCGAAGGGATGCGGATCGAGCTCCATCTTGCCCGATTCGATCTTGGAGAAATCGAGGATGCCGGAGATCAGGTCGAGCAGCACGGCGCCCGAGCGCAGGGCGGTCTCGCCGTGGCGGCGCTGCTCGTCGGTCAGCGGGCCGCGCATCAGCAGGTCGATCATGCCCAGCAGCCCGTTCATCGGGGTGCGGATCTCGTGGCTCATATTGGCCAGGAACTGGGACTTGGCCTGGCTCGCGGCCACCGCGGCACGGCTGGCGGCGACCATGTCGTCGGAGAAGCGGGCGCGCAGCTTGATCATCACCACCAGCAGCACGATGGCGAGCACCATGGTGCTGCCGAGCAGGGCGGCGAATTTCCAGTGCAGCCCGATCAGCGCCCGCTGGTCGTCGGCGATCAGCTCGCCGGCGATCCGGTTGGCGGCCTCGGCGATCTCCGCCACGCGCGGCGCAAGCGGATCGAGCGCCGCGAGGAGGGCCGGCGCGGCGAGGCCGCGTGCCTGGTCGAGCGCGCCGGCGAGCGCATCGAGGGTGGCCGGAAGTGCGGGATCGCGGGCAAGGATCTCCCCCACCTCGCCATAGCGCAGCGCGTCGACCCGGGAGCGCAGCGCGGTCAGCCGCGCCTCCACCAGCGCCGGCCCGGCGCCGCTGCCGGGAACCATGGTGGCGTAGGCGGCCTCGCGCAGCCCGGCCAGCGCGCCCGCCGCCTGCCCGGCCTGCCAGGCGACGCTGGTGCGGGACCCGCGCTCGAGCGCTGCCTGGCGCTGCACGATCAGGTATGACGTATAGGCCGCCAGCAGCATCAGCAGCCCGCCCACCGCGAGGACCGTGCGCTTCACCGTGTGCGGCACCGCCTTGCGGTGCAGGTCCAGGGCAGGTGCGGGAACCGGCGGCATCGGCGCCTCCTTGACGGTACGACCCCGGATCATCGGGGCGGTTCTGTCAGGAGTTGGTTAACCCTGCGCCGCCAGCGCCGCGCGCACCGCGTCCACCGTCACCGGCCCGGCCGCCGCCAGCCGTGCCCGCAGCGCCGCGAGCCGGAACGGCCGCAGCCCGGCGGGCAGGGCCAGCATCGCGGCGGCCAGCGCGGCGCTGGCTTCCTCGGGCCAGGTCGCCTCCAGCGCGCGGCGGGCGGGGCCGAAGGTGAAGGGCGGGGTCGGGCGCGGGGCGGCGCGGAGGGCATCGGTTTCGGACCGCGTGGCGCCGACGCCGTAGCGCGCGCGGGCCTGGTCGGGGGTCAGCATGCCCTCGGCAACCTCCTCGGCCACCGCGGCCGGATCGCGGCTGAACGGGTCGCCGAAGCCGCCGCCGGAAGGGGTGATCATGCGCAGCACGTCGCCCTGCTTCATTTCCAGCACGTCGATCTTGCCGATGTTGCGCTCCGCCGGCGTGCCCGGGTTCAGCACCGTGCTGCCGGCACTGCCGCTGGCGCCGCCCGCCACGCCGTAGGGCTGGAAGCGGAACCGGTCGAGGCCGCGGACGGTGACGGTGGCCGCGAGGCCGCGGTTCTCCAGCTCGATGCGCATGGCATGGCCGCCGCGATGACGGCCGGGGGCGGCGCTGCCCGGCTCGTAGCTGAAGCGGCGGAGCACGAGCTGGGTCTCGGTCTCGACCACCTCGGCGGGGGCGGAGCGCAGGAAGGCGACCGGCTGGTCGATGCCGTCGAGCCCGTCGGCGTGCCGCCTGCCGCCGCTGCCGCCGATGAACGGCTCCACCACCGAGACGTGGCGGCGGCCGGTGCGGCCATCGACGCCGGCGACCGAGATGATGCCGGCCTGGCCGGAGCCGCAGGCGGCGAGCCGCCCGGGAAGGCCTGGTTGAGGCAGCCAAGGATCACGTCGTAGCAGCGCATCACCGCCACCCAGCGGTTGCCCATGGCGGCCGGAAACTCGGCGTTCATCAGCGTGCCCACCGGCGCGAAGGTGCGGATCGGGCGGATGATGCCGCCATTGACCGGGGTGGTCGGCTCCATCGTCTGGATGAAGTTGATCAGCGGCATGCACAGGAACGGATGGGCGCGGCTGCCGGTGACGAAGTTCATCGCCAGGCGCACCGCCGGGTCGCTGCCGGTGAAGTCCATGGCGACCGTGCCGCCCTGTTCGACCGTCATGGCGGCGTGGATGAAGACGTGGCCGTCGCCCTGGTAGGCTTCGAGGTAATCGGAGAATTCGTAGCGGCCTGGGGTCAGGCGGGAGAGCGCCGCACGCGCCTTGATCTCGCCGAGATCGAGCACGTCGGCGATCGAGCCGAGCACGCCCTCGGTCGTGTAGCGGTCGCAGAGCTCCTGGAGACGGGTGTCGAGCAGGGCGAGCCCGGCCATCATCGCCTGCAGGTCGCCCCAGATCAGGTCGGGGATGCGCGAGTTGTCGGCGAAGAAGTGCCAGAGCGGTTCGTTGAGGACGCCGGCACGGTAGAGCAGGCCGGGGCGGAGGCGGACGCCTTCCTGGAACACCTCGTAGCTGGTCGGCGCGATGCTGCCCGGGACCGCGCCGCCGATGTCGGAGGCATGGATGAAGGCCCAGCCGAAGGCGATCACCCGTCCGTCGCGGAACACCGGGCGCAGCAGGTGGATGTCCATCGTGTGGGTGCACAGCGCGTCGCCGCTGAACGGGTCGTTGGTGAGGATGATGTCGCCCGGCACCAGCGTGTCGATGCCGATCTCGTCCACCAGGCCGCGGACGTTCTGGCACACCGAGGAGGTCACGCCGGCCTTCATCGGATAGGCGAAGAAGGCGCCCTCGGCGCTGGCCATCGCCACCTGGTAGTCCTGCGTTTGCTTGACGAAGGTGGTGTAGGCGGTGCGGTAGGCGACGTTGGACGCCTCCTCGGCGATGGCGGCGAAGCGGTTGCGCATGATCTCGGTGCGGACGGGGTCCATCAGGCGCGCTCCAGGATCAGGTCGCCGTAGATGCCCATCGACACCGTGAAGCCCGGCGGCACCACCACGGTTGCCGTCTCCTGCGCGATGATGGCCGGCCCGCGCGCCGACCAGCCCGGCGGCAGGGCGGTCCAGTCGAGCACCGGCGCGTCCACCGTCCGGCCCGCGAAGCGCGCCGCGCGGGTGGCGGCGGCCCCGGGCGCGGCGCCGGCCGGCAGCGGCAGCGCGCCGGGGCGCGGCAACCGGCCGCGCACCGTCAGCCGCAGGGCGATGATCTCGACCGGGTTGGCCGGGTGGGCATGGCCGTAAAGCCGGCGGTGCTCGGCATGAAAGGCGGTGGCGATGGCGCCGAGGTCGCCCTGCGCGGCCGCCGCGCCGGAAATGCCGGCCGCCACCTCGAAGGACTGGCCGGCGTAGCGCACGTCCGCGGCGTGGTCGAACGCGGGCTCCGCCCCGGCCGACTGCGCGGCGAGCCAGGCGGATGCCTCGGCCCGCAATGCGGCATAGGCGGCGGCCACCGATCCCGGTGTCATCCGCTCGCCGTGCACGGTGCGGATGACGTCGTAGCGCAGCTCGGAGACCAGCCCGCCGAAGCCGCAGAAGACGGCGGCGAGGCGGGGGATGACGACGCGGCCGATGCCGATCTCGGCGGCCAGCAGCGGGCCATGGATGGCGCCGGCGCCGCCGAAGATCATCAGGGTCAGCTCCGCCGGCGCCACGCCCAGCCGGGCGATGAAGGGCAGCGCGTTGGCCAGCATGTTGGCGGTGGCGACGTCGATGATCGCCTCCGCCGCCGCCGTCGCATCGCGCCCCAGCGCCGCGGCCAGGGGCGCAATCGCCCGCTCGGCGAGGTCCCGCCGCAGCCGCAGCCCGCCGGCCAGCGGTGCCGCCTCGTCCAGGTAGCCGCAGAGCAGATAGGCGTCGGACACCGTCGGCTGGGTGCCGCCCTTGCCGTAGCAGGCCGGGCCGGGCGTGGCGCCGGCCGAGCGCGGACCCACCTTCAGCACCGGCCCGTCCAGCCAGGCGATTGAGCCGCCGCCGGCGCCGATCGCCTCGATGGCGGTGACCGGCATCATCAGCGGGAAGTCGCCGACGCGGCCGTCATGGGAGACCATGATCGCGCCGTCGCGGATCAGCGAGATGTCGGTGCTGGTGCCGCCCATGTCCATGGTCAGCAGGCTGGCCTCGCCGAGCAGCGCGCCCAGTGCCTGGGCCGCCGTGACCCCGGCGGCCGGGCCGCTGAGCAGCGTGTGGATCGGCATGCGCGTGGCCTCGGCCGCCGCCATCACGCCGCCGTTGGACTTGGTCACCAGCAGCCTTGCGTTGGGCAGGCGCGCGGCGAGCCAGCCTTCCAGCGCCGAGAGGTAGCCGCTCAGCGCGCGGCGGGCGTAGGCGTTGAGCAGTGCCGCGCTGGCCCGCTCGTATTCGGACTGCTGCGGCCAGACCTCGTGCGACAGCACCAGGTCCACCGGGCCGAGCGCGTCGCGGATGGCGGCAGCGGCGGCGATCTCATGCGCCGGGTTGCGGTAGGCATGCAGGAAGCACACCGCGATCGCCGCGGCACCGGCGGCCAGCGCCGCGCGCGCGGCCGCCACCACCTGGGCCGGGTCGAGCGGGCGGTCCACCGTGCCGTCGGCCAGCATGCGCTCGCCGATCTCGTGCACGGCCCGGCGCGGGATGATCGGCGCCGACCGCCGCGCGAACAGGTCCACCGGGCGATCGATGCGCAGGCGGGCGACGTCGAGGATGTCGCGGAACCCCTCGGTGACCAGCAGGGCGAGCGGCGGGCCGCTGCGCTCGATCACCGCGTTGGTGCTGACCGTGGTGCCGTGCACGATCAGCATCGCGTCGCCGGCGGCGATCCGCCCTTCCGCCAGCAGCTTCTCCAGCCCCGCCTGCACGCCGCCGGCGAAATCAGGCGGGGTGGACGGCACCTTCATGGCATGGACCGCGGCATACCCCGCCGCCTCACCCCGCCAGACCGCGAAATCGGTGAAAGTGCCGCCGATGTCGATGCCGATACGGATCATGGGCGGGCGGGTCCGAAAGGGAGGAAGGGAAGCAAGGCTCCGCCGGCCAAGGGCCATTGGCCCTTGGAACCCATTCCTGCTGGCGGCTGAGGCACTGGCCTTCGGTGATTGGCAGAACCATTCTTGCGCCGCAGGCATTCGAGCCGTGCCACCGCACGCTGCCGGGTGTGGCGGCACGGATTGAATGCCTGCGGCGCAAGCAAGAAAGTGGTTCGCGGCCGAAGAACGCCGATCCAGCCGCCAGCAGGAATGGGTTCCAAGGGCCTACCTTGGCCGGCGGAGCCTTGCCTTCCTTCCACGTCATGCGTAACGAAAAACCGCGTCATCCATGTCGATGGCCTTGAAGATGTCCTTCTCGCGCCAGTAGTCCTGCAGGTGCTGCCATTCCGGCTTGTCGCCCGCCTTGGGCAGCTTGTGCATGCCGCGCGCCAGGTAGCCGGGGTTGAAGTTCTCCTCGGTGATCCACGGCTCCAGCGGCATGTTGCCGTCCTGCGGCCGCAGCGCCGGTTCCACCCGGTGGTGGCCGTGCGCCTTCATGTGGCCCAGCAGCCGCACCACGAAATCCGCCACCATGTCGGCACGCAGCGTCCAGCTCGCGCGCAGGTAGCCGAACACATAGGCCAGGTTCGGCACGCCCACGAACATCATGCCGCGATAGGTGATGGTCTGCGACCAGTCGAGCTTCGCGCCGTCGAGGAAGAAGTCGATATCGCCCATCACGTTGAGGTTGAAGCCGGTGGCGGTGACGATGATGTCCGCCTCCAGCTCCCTGCCCGATTTCAGCAGGATGCCCTTTTCGGTGAACCGCTCGATATGGTCGGTCACCACCGAGGCCTTGCCCTTGGCGATGCCCTGGAACAGGTCGCCGTCGGGGATGAAGGCGATGCGCTGCCGCCACGGCCGGTAGGCCGGCGTGAAATGGGTGCCGATGTCGTAGTCCTCGCCCAGATAGGCGCGCACGGCCGCGAGCAGCTCGGCCTTCACCTGCTCCGGCTCGTCGAGGCAGCGCTGGGTGAACTCCGCCCCCATCTTGACGATCTGCCGGCGCACGATCTCGTGGATCCAGGTTTCGTCCACCCCCAGCGCGCGCAATTCGTCGGCGATCGGGATGGCGTTGCGGCCGGTGCGGAAGAAGGTGGGCGAGCGCTGCAGCATGGTGATGTGCGCGACATCGTCGGCCATGGCCGGGATCAGCGTTGCCGCCGTGGCGCCCGAGCCGATCACCACCACCCGCTTGCCGCGGTAGTCGAGATCGTCCGGCCAGGTCTGCGGATGCACGATCCGGCCCGCGAAATCGGCCATGCCCGGCCATTCGGGCGTGTAGCCCTCGTCGTGGCGGTAGTAGCCCTGGCACATCCACAGGAAGCCGGCGCTGAACAGCTTGCGCTCCCCGGTCGCGAGGTTTGTCGCCGTGACCGTCCAGCGGTTCTCGGCGCTCGACCAGTCGGCCCGCGAGATGACGTGGCGGTAGCGGATGTGCCGGTCGATCCCGTTCTCGGCGATCACCTCGCCCATGTAGCTGCGGATCTTATCCGCGGTGGCGATCGGCGCGCCGGTCCAGGGCTTGAAGCGGTAGCCGAAGGTGTAGAGGTCGCTGTCGGAGCGGATGCCCGGATATTTGTGTGTCCACCAGGTGCCGCCGAACGTCTCCTGCGCCTCCAGGATCACGAAACTGGTGCCCGGCGTCTGTGTCGTCAGGTGATAGGCCCCGCCGATGCCCGAAATCCCGGCACCGACGATCAGCACGTCGAACTGCTCGACCGCCTGCCCGGCGTAGCCCTGCACCGCACTCTCGTTCATCGCCGCGACCGCCTTGCTGTGTCGGCCAAGCCTAGGCGCAATCGGGCAGGATGGGAACGCCGCGGCGGTTGACACGTGCGGCCCCGCCGGAGGCAAATCACGCAAACACCAGGAGCGACCGTGCCATGGACATCCGCCGCCGCACCCTCCTCACCGCCGGCAGCGCCGCCCTCGCAACACCAGCCCGCGCCCAGGGCGTCAAGCGCATCATCACCGCCAACAACTCGCCCTACGACACGCTCGACCCGCACGCGGTGTTCGACATCGGCCGCATCGCCACCCGGCTGAACATGTACGACGCGCTGGTCCGCTGGGTGGACAACCCGCCCAAGCTCGCCATGTGGCTGGCCGAGAAGGTGGACATCGCGCCCGACGGGCTGAACTACACCTTCACCCTGCGCAAGGGTGCGACCTTCCACGACGGCAGCCCGGTCACGGCCGAGGACGTGGTGTTCTCCATGGAACGCATCCTGGCCATGAAGAAGGGCGCCTACGGCCTGTTCAAGGGCGCGATCGAGCCCGGCAAGACCAAGGCGATCGACGCCGGCACCGTGCGCTTCACGCTGGAGCAGCCCTTCGCCGTGTTCCTCTCGGTGCTGTCGGAGCTGTGGATCGTGAACTCGAAGCTGGTCCGCGCCAACGAGAAGGCCGGCGACTTCGGCGCCGAGTATCTCGCCCGCAACGAGGCCGGGTCCGGCAGCTTCCGGCTGCGCCGCTACGACCCTGCCGTGGGCTTCCAGGCCGACCGGTTCGACAAGCACGTGATGGGCTGGGGCCATGGCGGCGTCGACCAGGTCGAGTTCCGCGTGGTGCTGGAGACCACCAGCCGCGTGCTGGGCATGCTGAAGGGCGATTTCCAGATCACCGACGGCTACCTGCCGATCGACCAGATCCGGCGCCTGAAGGAGGGCGGCAACATCCGCGTCGAGGAGGCGGAGTCGCTGCGCACGATGTATTTCATCATCCACAACGCCCGCCCGCCGCTGGACGACGTGAACCTGCGCCGTGCGATCCTCTGCGCCTTCGACTACAAGGCCTTCAACGAGGACATCCTGAGCGGCACGGTGGCGCGCAACTACGGCATCATCCCCAACACGCTGTGGGGCTCGCCGAAGGACCTGAAGGGCTACGACTACGACCTGGCCAAGGCGAAGGAGCATCTGGCGAAGGTGAAGGGCCCGATGCGCCCCCTGTCCATCGGCGTGCTGGCCGGCTTCAGCCAGTCCGAGCAGGCGGCCGTGCTGCTGCAGGCGGGGCTGGCCAAGATCGGCGTCGAGGCCAAGCTGATCTCCGAGCCCTGGTCGGTGATCCAGGGCAAGTACAACGACCCCGAGCGCACCCACGACCTGATCCCGCTGTGGCGCAGCGCCTATTTCGCCGACCCGCACAACTGGACCGGCTACATCTACAACAGCCGCAACATCGGCAGCGGCAATGCGAGCTTCTTCCGCAACGCCCGCTTCGACGAGCTGACCGACAAGGCCCTGCTGCTGACCGACCAGGAGCAGCGGCGGCCGCTGTACGAGGAAGCCAGCCGCATCCTGGTGGACCAGGCGGCCGGGCTCTACGTCTACAACACC
>JBGAIK010000109.1:0-16127 GCA_044225615.1 Acetobacteraceae bacterium
CCGCAAGGTCCTGCTGGTCGTGCAGCAGGAAGTCGCCCCGCGTCGCGAAGGCGCCGAGCGCCGCGATCGTGTTGCCGCCGGTCAGCGCCACGGCGGCCGCCGTGCCGCTGCCGCCGTCGGTCAGCAGCCCGGCATCGATGAAGCCGTTGACGGTACCGATCGTGCCGGTCGCGCGCAGCACCACCGTATCGGCCTTGAGCGTCGCCGGCGCCCCCGTGGCGCCCAGCACCAGATCTCCCCCCGACGCAAGGTCGAGCGTCGCGCCGCCGTTGACCGGCGTCACCACCACGATGCCGCGCACCGTAAGCGCCGCGGCATCGGCCAGCACGAGGCTGCCGTCGGCCGCGAAGGCGCCGAGCCCCGCGATCGTGTTCGATCCGACCAGCGCCGCGCCGGCACCGCCCGCCCCGCCGGTCAGCAGGCCGGCGCGGATCGAAGCGCCCGGCGCCTGGACGATGCCCTGCCCGCCGACCAGCACCACCGTGTCGCCGGCGATCTGCGCGCCGTCGCCGAACGCCAGCGTGCCAAGCGTGACCAGCGACAGCTGCTGCGGGTTCGTCCCCACCCCGCCGGCGCTCACCGTCCCGCTCACCGCAAGGTCGCTGACATTGGCCAGCGAGAAACCGCCGGTCGCCGCGAAGTCGCCAAGCCGGGCGACGAGGTTCTGCCCGCCCAGCTGCACCCCGCTCGCCGGCCGCCCACCGACCAGCAGCCCGGCATCCACCGCGCCGCTGACCTGGGTGATGACCCCGGGACTCGACAGCAGCACGGTGCCCGCGCTCAACAGCGCCGGCACCAGCGTCCCCCCCGCCACCAGGCTGCCGCCCAGCACCAGGTTGCCCGGCACCGTCAGCGCCAGCGTCCCGGCGTTGCTCGCCGCGGCGCCCAGCGTGCCGCCGGCCCAGACCCGCCCCACCACCGTCAGGCCCAGCTCGTTGGCGATCCGCACGTCGCCCAGCGCCATCATGTCGCCCAGCGTTCCGATCAGGTTGCTGCCGGTCAGCTCGATCGCGGCGGCCGCCCGCACCGGCAGCCCCGGGCGCGGACCGTCGAGCCAGCGCGTCACCAGGAAGCCGCTCGGCGACCCGCCGTTGCGCTCGCTGATCGTCCCGGTGGCGAGCAGGGTGATCGTCCCCGCGTTCAGCCCCGCGAGCGCCCCCGGCCGCCCGAGCAGCAGGTCGCCCTGCGCCGACAGCGCGATCCTGGCCGTGTTGGCCGGGTCGGGCGCCGCAACCGTGCCCGCGGCGAGCACGCCGGTCACCGTCAGCGCGCTCAGGTTGACCAGGCTGAAGCTGCCCGCGGTCGCGAAGCCGGCCAGCTCGCCGACCGTGTTCGCCCCGTCCAGCGCCGCCACGCCCGCCGCACCGGTCAGCACCGCGGCGGCAATCGTGCCGCCGGCCTCGCGCAGCGCGCCGCCCGCCCGCAGTTCCACCGTTCCGCCGGCGGCGATCGCCTGGCGCAGCTCCAGATCGCCCGTGGTGGCGATGCGTACGGCGCCGGCCGAGACCTCCCCGAGCGCGGCGATGGTGTTGGCCGCACCGAGCAGCACGAAGCTGCCGGCACTCCCCCCCAGCTGGCTGGCACGCAGGCCGCCGGACTGCGTCACCGCGCCGACCGCGTCCAGCTCCAGCACCGCGACGCCGGCGGCGTCGAAGCCGGCCACACTCACCGACCCGGCACGGACCGTCCCCCCGGCCATGCCGACGCGCAGCGTTCCCGCCGACAGGCTTCCGCCCGGGCCCAGCAGGCCGGGGCCAAGCACCATGGCGGCGCCGGGCGTGAACGGCGCCAGCTCGATCGCGCCCGCCGCGCCCGCGCTCAGCGCCGACCCGACCGCCAGCGCATCGCCCACGAGCGAGATCCGGCTGGCGGCGACGGGCGCGGAGACCGCGATCGTGCCGCCCGACAGGCTCACCGCGCCGCGCGGCGCGCTGGCCGGCGCGAGCGTCACCTGCGCGGCCGCCAGCGTGATGTCGCCCTGGGTTGCCAGCGTCGCCGCCGGCAGCACCGCCAGCAGCGTTTCGGCCCGCAGCGTCAGGCCCGCGGCGGCGCCGGACAGCGCGATCGGCGCGGCCACGCTCAGCGTATCGGCCGCGCCTCGACGCGCACCGCGCCGGTCACCGCCACCGCACCCAGCGTCGCGATCCGGTTGCGCCCCGGCAGGTCGGCGGCGGCGGCGGCGCCAGCGTGCCGGCGGCGACGATGCCGTTGGGCGCGGCGATCGCCCCGAACGCCGACAGCGCCACGGTGGCGGCGTCGATCAGCCCCGCCTGCCCGGCGCTGCCCAGCAGGATCCGGCCCGAGGCCGCCAGCGCCAGCGAGGCCGCGGCCACCGTGCCGCTCACCGTCACGTCGCCGTTGTTGACCAGCGCGGCCGCCGGTGCTGCGCAGGCCGCCCAGCACCGTCACGCTGTTGTTGCCGGTCAGCGCCACCGGCCCGGAGGCGCCCAGCGTCCCGCCGGTCAGCAGGTTGGCCGCGATGCCGCCATTGGGCTCGACGATGCCGCCCGCCCCCGCCAGCGCGACCGTGCCGGCATTGATGCTGCCCGCCGTGCCGCCCGCCTGGCCCAGCGCCAGCGTGCCGCCGACCGCCAGCGCCACGCCGGCCGTGTTCGCGGTGCCGGGCGCCGCCACCGCGCCGGCGCGCAGCGCGCCCAGCAGCGTCAGGTCGCCTGTGGTCGCGAGATCGAACTGGTCCGCACCGTGAAGTCGCCCAGCGCGGCGATCGCGTTGGCCGCGCCGGCGAAGGCCGCCTGCTCCGCCGAACCGGTCAGCAGCTCGGCAGCGACCGTTCCGCCCGCGACCAGGCTGCCGGTCGTCGCCACCGACAGGCGCGCCGCCTGCACCTGCCCGTCGATGCGGACCCCGCCCGTGGCGCTGGCCAGCGCCACCGCCCCGTCGGGTGCCAGCACGCTGCCGCTCACCAGCAGCAGCCCGCCCGGCCCGCCCGCCGCGTCATAGCCCGGCACCGAGGCAAACGCGCTCACCGCCGCCGACAGCGCCACCGTGCCGGCGCCCACCAGTGCCAGCGGCGCCGCCACGGTCAGGTTGCGCCCGGCCTGCAGCGACAGCAGCGTGGCGTGGGCGGTCACCGGCGACAGCACGAACAGGTCGCGCGCCGCCTGCAGGGTGACGTTGCCGGTCAGGTTCTCGAACACCGACGGGTCGATCGCGGCGACGACCGGCGAGGGCGATCCGCCATTGCTGCCTGCCGCCACCTGCCCGTCGCCGCCCCCGCCCGCCTGGAACAGCGCGTTGTCGGCGCCGCCGGCGATGATCGTCAGGTCCTGCGGGTCGATCAGGATGGTGCCGGCCGCGCCCCGCGCGGCCGAGACGTCCACCGTGCCGGTCAGCGTGTAGCCCTGCCGGCCGGAGACCTCGACCGCGCCGCCATCGCCGCCCGTCCGCCCGCCGCGCGCGGTGATCCGCCCGGCCATCGCGGTGCGCCGGTCCGACAGCACGGTCACCGCCCCGCCCCTGCCGGCGCCGGTCGCGTCGGCGCTGATGCGCGCCCCGGCCAGGATGGCCACCGTGTCGGCGCCGGCGCCGCCCACCGCGATCCGCCCGCCACCGGCCCGCCCGTCGGCGTTCAGCCGCGCCGTGTCGCGCAGCGTCGCGGTGCCGGTCGCCATCACCTCGATCGACCCGCCCGTCGTGCCCGGCGCGCGCCCGGCCGCGCTCACCCGCCCCTCGATCACGATCGACCCGCCGGTGGCCTGGATGCGCACCGCGCCCGGCCGTCCCGCCGCGCTGTCGGCGCTGATCCGCCCGCCCGCCTCCACCATCGTCGAGACGATGCCGTCCGCCGCCGCCGCGCTCAGCAGCACCCGCCCGCCCTCGGCGCGGATGGTGCCGGTGTTGACCACCTTGCCGTCGCCGCCGACATCGATCGCGAGCAGGCCGTCGCCGTAGAGATCGAGGGTATGGGTCGCCGCACCGGCCAGCACGACGCGGCCGAGCTTCGCCTCGATCACCCCCGAATTGGCCACGTTGGGCGCCACCAGCGCCGCCAGCCCGGTCTGCGCCACCGTGATCCGGCCGCGATTGACCACGGCCGCCCCCGGCTTCGCCGGAATGTCGAAGCGCGTGCTGCCGGCCATGAAGCTCTCGGCCGACATGCCCGCCGCCGTTGCCACCAGCGCATGCGCATCCACCTGCGCGCCTTCGGCGAAGGTGATGCCGGCGCGGTTCTGGATCACGATCTGGCCGTTGGCGGTGATCCGCCCGGCGATGCGCGAGGGCTCGGCCGCGTTCACCCGGTTCAGCGCCACCGCGCTCGCCGAGGGCTGGGCGAAGGTGACCGACTGGGTGCGGCCGACATCGAAGCCCGACCAGTCGATCACCGCCCGGCTGGAGCCTTGCGTTATCAGCGTGTTGGTGGCGCTGCGGGCAATCGAGGCGCTGCCCGCGACGACGGCGCCGCCCTGTGGCCGGGCATCCGGCGCCTGGGCCAGCGCCGCGCCTGCGAACGCCGCGCCGAGCGCGGTGCCGAGCAGCAGCGACTCGCGATGGCGCCCGCCCCGCCGCCTTGCCGTGCCCCGCCGCTCCGCCATCACATCCCGCCGTCCTGCCGCCGATACTCTAGCTCAGACCCGCGCCAGCACGCGCCAGTAGAATGCAAGCTCGGGCAGCGGCGCGATGCCCGCACCGCTGCCGGTGGGAAAGCGCGTCAGCCGCTTCACCAGCTCCAGGTCGACCTCGAGCCTGGGTGACGGGATCAGCCGCAGTCCCAGCCCCGCCGATTGCAGCCGCCGCCCGCGATCCTCGGCCGGAACTTCCCAGCTCGCCCCCCAGTCGTAGAAGGCGTAGAGCTGGGCTGCCACCTCGCGCGCGGCCCCGAACAGCTCCAGGTCGCGGACCATGTTCAGCTGCAGCTCCACCGTCGCCGCCAGCGCCCGGTCGCCGGTCACCTGGCCGTAGTAGAAGCCGCGCGTATAGCGGCTGCCGCCCAGGAAGAACTTCTCCGCCGGCGGCAGCACGTCGTGCGTCCATTGCCCCGCGACCAGGCCGAACAGCGCGACCGACGCGCCCTCCCAGGGCTGGAACAGCGTCTGCGTCCGGCTGATCTCCGCCGTCGCCTTGAGGAAGCCGCTGCGCTGCCCTGCCCGACCGGCCAGCGCCGCGCCGTCGCGCGCCGCCCCCAGCACGTGCAGCCCGTGCGAGAGCCGGATCGTCACCGTGCTCACCCCGCCGCGCCCGGTGCCCAGCAGCGTGTCCGACAGCACGTACTCGGCGCCCAGCCGGGCAATCCGCAGCACGTCGCGGCTGGAGAGCTGCCCGGCCTGCTCGATCGCCGATTCGACCGCGTCGAAGGCGGACGACAGGTTCAGCGTCTGCCGCCGGGAGCGGATCAGCGGATAGGTCAGCTCCGCGCCCATCGTGGTCGTGCGCCCGACATAGCCGATGGTGCGGAACACGCCCCCCGGGCGCGACAGCCCGGTCCCGGCCGAAACCCGGATGCGCAGTCCGGAGGCGCCGATGAAGGCGTCGGTCTCGACCATGCCGAAAATCTGCGCGCCGTTCACCGTGCGGTAGAGCTCGGCCTGGGTGTGCTCGCCGAATTCGGTCAGGCTGTTCAGGTCCACCACCAGCAGCCCCTGCTCGGGCCCCACCTGGTCGAAGGCGCGGTTGTCCAGCGTCGCCTGCCCGCCCCAGGCCTGGCGGCTCACCTGGGCGATCAGGGTCAGCGCGCCGGGCTCGTCGGTCGACTGGCGCAGCACCGCGCGCACCGTCACCCCCGGCACGTCGCCGGCCAGCAGCAGCCAGCGCTCCAGCGTCGCGGTGTCGATCACCCGCTTCTCGGTCAGCCGCTCCAGGAACCGCAGCACCTGCACGCCGGCCGGGCCGATGTCGCCGTCCAGCCGCACCGCCGCGATCCGCCCCTCGGTGACGCGCAGGCGCAGCGTGCCGCCGGCCTCCGCCACCGCGCTCACCGCCGTCAGCGCGTAGCCGTCGTCGCGGTAGCGGCGCAGGATGGCGATGCGGGCCGCCTCGACGCGCGCCAGCGCCACCTCGGCCCCGGTCAGCCCGTCCAGCAGCGCGGCGAAGCTCTCCGCAGGGTAGACGGTCGATCCCTCCACGACCACCCGCGCCACGTTGAGGGAAACGTCGGGCATCTCCGCCGCCTCCGGCTCGGGCGGCGGCTCCAGGCCCGGGGCCAGATTCGGCACCGCCCGCGGCGCGATCCCCGGCAGCGGCGAGGCCGGCGCCGGGGCGGCCAGCGGCAGGCGCGCCTGGCCCAGGGCCGGTACCGCCGCGAACAGCCCGAACAGGGCTGCAAGCCCACGCCACGCCCACCTGAAGCGGTTCGGCTCCGCAGACAGCTGTATGCACCCTCCTTGGCTGCGCGACCGCCCCGGCAGCGACTGGCGCGATCCTGGCGCGCCCATGCAACGGCCGCAATTCCATCCGATCAATGACATGGCGCAAAGCGCGTGGGGTGTGACCGGGGTAACAGAAATGGCGGCCGCGCCGTTGCCCGATGCCGGTTCCGCTTTGCCGGGCCGGGTCGCTCGGCTAGACAGGGGCGGGGGTGGCAAGGACCGGCATGGAGCTCACGACGCTCGGCAAGTACGAGTTGCGCGCAACCCGCGGCCGCGGCGCCATGGGAACGATCTATGAAGCCTGGGACCCGGTCATCTTCCGCCAGGTCGCGGTCAAGACGGTCCGGCTGCCCGACCCGATCGACGCCGAGGCGCAGCAGCAGCTCTCCCGCTTCCGGCGCGAGGCTCAGGCGGCCGGACGGCTCAACCACCCCAACATCGTCGCCGTCTACGACTATGGCGAGACGCCCGAGCTCGCCTACATCGTCATGGAATATGTCGATGGCGAATCGCTGAAGGCCATCATCGACCGCGGCGACCGCATGAAGCTGCCGCAGATCCGGGCGGTGATGGAGCAGCTGCTGGAGGCGCTGGACTACAGCCACAGCCGCGGCGTGGTGCATCGGGACATCAAGCCCGGCAATGTCATGCTGACCCGGGCGGGGGCGGCCAAGATCACCGATTTCGGCATCGCCCGCATCGAGAGCAGCAGCATGACCCAGGCCGGCACGGTGCTGGGCACGCCGGCCTACATGTCGCCCGAGCAGTTCACCGGCCAGGCGATGGATGCGCGGACCGACATCTATTCCGCCGGCGCGCTGCTGTTCCAGCTGCTGACCGGCGAGCGGCCGTTCGACGGCGCGCTGTCGGTCATCATGCACAAGGTGCTGAACGCGCCGCCGCCGCGCCCGTCCGCGCACGTGCCCACGCTGGTGCCGTTCGACGCGGTGATCGCCCGCGCCATGGCGCGCGAGCCGACCCGCCGCTATCCCGATGCGGCCGCCTTCCTGGCCGCGCTGCGCGGCGCGTTCGCCGCCATGGGTGCGGAGGCGGCGCCGTCCCGACCGATCCCTGACGACCCCACGCTGGCGCTGCCGCAGCCCGGCGCGCCGCCGCCGGACCACGAGGCGGAGCCGGCGCGCGGCGACTGGCCGGTGTTCGCCGGCGGAGCGGCAATGGCACTGGCCCTGGTGGGCGGGCTCGCCTGGTATTTGCTGCGGCCGCTGCCCGTCGATCCCGGCCTGCCGCCGCCCGCGGTGACCGCCATGGCGCCCCCGCGGCCGGACCCGCCTGTCGCCGTCCCGCCCGGCCCCGCACCGCTCGCCCCGCCGCCTGCCCCCGCCACGCCGGCGCCAGCGCCCGATCCGGCCCCGCAGGCCCAGCCCGTTCGGTGGCGCCGCGCCCGTCCTGCCGTCCCTGCCTGTCCTGCCGCCACCCACGCTCGCCTTGCTGCGCGCGGCAGTCGCCGGTGGCCTGCACGCTCGCCAACGTGCAGGTGGTGGACGACGGCACCGTCTTCATCGCCGGCCTGGCGCAGCGCGGCGAGGCCGAGGCGGCGCTGCGCCGCGCGGTGGCAGAGGTCGCCCGCCGCCCGCACCGGCTGGAGCATCCGCCGCTTCGCGGGTCTACTGCCAGGCCCTCGACGTGCTGCGCCCGCTGCGCGCCCACGACCTGCGCGATTTCGGCCGCCCTGTCGGTGGCGATGAAGGATGACGTCACCCGCCTGCGCCACGACGACCGCATCGTGCTGCGCATCGTGATGCCCGAATTCGCCGGCCACCTGCAGATCGACTACCTCTCCAGCGACGGCGCGGTGACCCATCTGCTCAGCGACGACGGCAGCGTGCTGCGGGTGATGACCACCACGGGCTGGAAGGAGATCGGACCCTCCCGCCGCTTCGCCGCCGGCGAGGAGGTCGTGGAGGGCGGCGAGGCCGGCGCCACCGAGGGCAATGGCTGGGCGGTGGACGAGCCCTTCGGCATCGACATGATCGTGGCCATCGCCTCGGAGACACCGCTGTTCGGCACCGCGCGCCCGGCCAGTGACGGCGCCACGGCCTATTTCCGCGACCTGCGCGCGGCACTGGCCGCCGCCGAGGCGCTGGGCCGCCGCGTCTCCGCCCAGGCGGTGCTGCTGGAGACGGTGCCGCGCTAGGACCCGCTCAGGTCCCCAGGTTCACGACGTGGACGCGCCGGTTGCGCTCTTCCGGCGTCTGCGGGGGCGTGGCCACCAGCAGCGCACGGTCGCCGAGCCCGACCGTCTCCAGCCGCGTCTGGCCCACCGAGAACCGCATCTCCAGGTAGCGCGCCACCGCGCTCGCGCGCTGGTCGGAAAGGTTCTTGTTGAAATCGGGCGTGCCCACCGTGTCGGTATGGCCCTCGATGCGAAAGCGGTAGCCGTTCAGCTCGGCGCTGACCAGCGCCCGGCCCAGCTCGTCCAGCGCCCGCGCCGCGCGCGGGGTGATCTCGGCCGAGCCGAAATCGAAATGCACCGTCAGGTCCACCGCCGGCGGCTTGGCCGGCATCGCGGTGCGGACGGGCTGCGGCGGCGCCATGCCGCCCGCCATCGGCGCAGCCGCGGCCGCGGGCGCCGCCGACGGCCCCACCGGGCGGATGCCACGGGTGCCGGACTGGATGGTGCCCACCGGCCGCAGCGCGGCGATGATCTGCTCGGCCGACAGCGGCGCCGGCCTGGACGCCGGGGCACCCTGGGCGAGCGCGACCGCGGACACGCCGGCCAGCAGCGCGGCGAAAACCGGGACGGCGAAGAGCGATTTGCGCATGACCTGATCTCCCGATCGGGCAACGGCAGGCACGGCGTCCTGCCGGCACCCTTCAATCCTGCGAGCATAGCAGAGATTTCGGCTGGAATGCCAAGCCGGATTAATTTTGTGACAATTCGCCGGTTTCAGGCTCCCTTCGCCATGTCCAGCGCCGGCGGCACATGGTCGGGCAGCGGGCAGACATAGGGATGCGCGGCGGTCCGCGCCGCGTGGTCGGCCTTGGCCTGGGCCAGCAGCGCCGGGTCTCGCAGCGCGTCGAGCGCGGTCGCCGCCATCACCTTGGCCGCGTGCACCATGCCCTTCTTGGCGATGCCCGACTGGCCCTGCGCGGTGAGCTGCCAGGAATGGCCCGGCGTGCCCACCGCGTAGGTCGCGCCCCGGATCTGCGCCGTCGGCACCACCCAGGACACGTCGCCCACGTCGGTGGAGCCCACGCCGCCGGCGCCGCGATAGTTCAGCGGGACGATGGTGTTGCACAACGGCTCCTCCGGTGCCGGGGTCAGACCGAATCGGCGGAAGGCGGAGGTGATGTCCTCCGGCCGCAGGGTGGCCTGGATTTCCCGGGCGAAGCGGCGGTCGTCCTCGTCCCATTCGGGCGGGCCAAGCCGCATCAGGTTGTCGTGCATCGCCTGCTCCAGCGGCGCGTTGCCCAGCAGGTTGGACATGCCCGACAACTCGCGGGCCTCGACGCGGGTCTCGGTCATCAGCGCGGCGCCGTCGGCGATCTTCTTCACCCGGGCGATCAGCGGGTGCAGCTCGGCCAGGTCGTTCGCCCGGATCACGTAGCGCACGCGGGCATGGGACTGCACCACGTTCGGCGCCACGCCGCCGGCGTCGATCGTCGCATAGTGGATCCGCGCATCGGCCGGCATGTGCTCGCGCATGTAGTTCACGCCCACGTTCATCAGCTCCACCGCATCGAGCGCGGAGCGGCCCAGATGCGGGCTGGCGGCGGCGTGGCTGGCGCGGCCGGTGAAGGCGAAGTCGATCTGCACCATGGCCAGCGACACCGCGTTGTTCACCGCGCAGAACGGCGCCGGGTGCCAGGACAGCGCGATGTCCACGTCGCGGAACGCGCCCTCGCGCACCATGAACAGCTTGCCCGCCCCGTTCTCCTCGGCCGGGCAGCCGTAGTAGCGCACGCGCCCCTTGAGGCCGTTGGCCGCCAGCCAGTCCTTCACCGCGGTCGCCGCCAGCATCGCCGCCGAGCCCAGCAGGTTGTGGCCGCAGCCATGGCCGGAGGTCTCGCCGGGACGCGGCCGGTGCTCGGCCATGCCGGCCTCCTGGCTGAGGCCGGGCAGCGCGTCGAACTCGCCCAGGATGGCGATCACCGGCCCGTCCTCCCCCGCCTCGCCGACCATCGCGGTGGGCAGGCCGGCGATGCCGGTGCTGACGCGGAAGCCCTGCCGCTCCAGCATCGCCACGTGCTCGGCGGCCGAGCGCGTTTCCAGGAAGCCGAGTTCGGGCATCTCCCAGATGCGGTCGCTGAGGGCCTCGAACGCGGCGCGGTGGTCGTCCACGCGGCGCCAGATCTCGTCGGTGTTCTGCATGGCTGATCTCCTGGGCGTGCGCAGTCTACGACCGACAGGGGGTGGCGCAACCCGCCGCGGGGCGGCACGATGCGCCACGACGCCCCGGAGCCCGCCTGATGAAACGCGTGTTGGCAGCAACGATTCTTCACGAGGCGAACAGCTTCGCCCACCCCCCTGCCCCGCTCGCCCATTTCGAGCGCCAGGGCATCACTTATGGCAACGACATCCCGGCCCGCTACGCCGCCCCCCGCACCGAGATGGCCGGCTTCCTCGCCGCCGGCCGCGATGCCGGCTGGCAGATGCTCACCCCCATCGTCGTCCCCTGCTCGCCCGCCGCGCCGGTGGGCAAGGACGCCTTCGCCCATTTCCGCACCCGCCTCGCCGAGGGCGCGCGCGCGTCCCTGCCGCTCGACGGCGTGCTGCTCGCGCTCCACGGCGCCATGGTCGCCGAGGACGAGGATGACGGCGACGGCACGCTCGCCCAGACCGTGCGCGACATCGTCGGGCCGGACGTGCCGATCAGCATCACGCTCGACCCGCACAGCAACATCTCCGACCGCCTGGCGGCGGCGGTGAACGCGATCAGCGCCTACCGCACCCATCCCCACACCGACCATTTCGAGGCCGGCCAGCGCGCGGCCCGCACCCTGGCGCGCGCCATGGCCGGCGAGATCGCCCCTGTCGTCCATCACATCCGCGGCCACCAGCTCCGCGGCTTCGACAGCAGCCGCACCTCCCTGCCCGACGGCCCGATGAACCGCGCCCTGCGCATGGCCCGCGCCATGGAGGCCGGCGACCCCGGCGTGGTCGAGGTCTCGCTGCACTCCGGCTTCGGCCTGGCCGACGTGCCCCATGCCGGCCCCTCGGTGGCCGTCACCGGCGACGGGCGCGACCCGCGCTTCACCGCGCTGGCCGCCCGCATGGTCCGCTTCGCCTGGGACGAGCGGCACAACGACACGGTGAAGATGAACTCGGTCGCCGAGGCCCTGGCCGAGGCCGCCCGCGTGCCGCCCGGCCCCGGCCCGGTGGTGGTCTCCGATTTCGGCGATGCGCCGGGCGGCGGCGGCTACGGCGACGCCACCAACATGCTGCGCGCGCTCCTGGACGACCCGCAACCCGGAACGCTGTTCTGCTCGCTGGCCGACGCCGCCGCGGTGCGCGCCGCGCAGCTTGCCGGCATCGGCGCCGAGCTCGACCTCGCCCTCGGCGGCCACACCGCCCCGCAGCATGGCGGCGGGCCGGTCCACGGCCGCTTCCGCGTGCTCGGCTTCAGCGACGGGCGCTACACCCATGAAGGCCCCTACACGCCGGGCACGCTGGGCAATTTCGGCCCCTCCGTGCTGCTGGAAACCAAGGGCGTGCGGATCGTGGTGACCACCTTCCAGCGCAACATCCTCGATCTCCAGCAGCTGAAGATCTTCGGCATCGACCCGGCCGCCTGCCCGCTGATCGCGATCAAATGCATGGACGCCTTCCGCGCCGCCTTCGCCCCCATCGCGCGCGCCATGATCGGATTCGAATCCGGCGGCGTCTCCAGCCGCGTCCACACCACCCTCACCTTCCGCAAGCTCCGCCGCCCCATCTGGCCGCTCGACCCCGAGCCGGTCGTGGCGGCCCATGCAGGATACGAACCATGAAGCGCCTCCTTCTCGCCCTGCTCCTGCTCGCCGCCCCTGCCCGCGCCGAGACCACGCTGCGCATGGTCCCGCTCGGCGATCTGCGCGTGCTCGACCCGATCTGGACCAGTGCCGCGATCACGCTGAACCACGGCCAGTCGATCTACGACGTGCTCATGACCATGGACAGCAAGTTCCGCCCCCAGCCGCAGATGGCCGAAAGCGTCGAACGCTCGCCCGACGGCATGCGCTACACCTTCAAGCTGCGCCCCGGCCTCGTCTTCCACGACGGCAGCCCGGTCACCGCCGAGGATGTGGCCCTGTCCATCCAGCGCTGGGGCAAGCGCGTCACCGCCGGCCAGGCCCTGCTCGCCCGCACCGCCTCGCTGACTGCCACCGACGCCCGCACCGTGGAGCTGGTGCTGAACCGCCCCTTCGGCCCGGTGCTGGAGGCGCTGGCCACCCCGGTCCTCGCCCCTTTCGTCATGCGCGCCGCCGACGCCCGCACCGACCCGTTCCAGCAGGTCAAGACCACGGTCGGCTCCGGCCCCTTCATCTTCGCGGCCGACCAGTACGAGCCCGGCCACCGCGTGGTCTACCGCCGCAACCCCGCCTATGTGCCCCGCGCCGAGGCGCCCGACATGTATGCCGGCGCCAAGGTGGCGAAGGTGGACCGCGTGGAATGGGTCTACCTGCCCGACCAGGGCACCGCGGTGAATGCGCTGCAGACCGGCGAGGTCGATTTCCTCTCCACCGTTCCCCAGGACCTGCAGCCCATCCTGCGCGCCCGCAAGGACGTGGTGGTGAAGGTCATCGACCCCTCCGGCTCCATCGGCAACATCCGCCCCAACTCCGCCCACCCGCCCTTCAGCGACCCCCGCGCCCGCCAGGCGCTGCTGCTGCTGGTGGACCAGAAGGAATGGTCCACCGCACTCGCCGGCAACGCCGACTACGCCACCGCCTGCTTCGCCGTCTTCGTCTGCGGCAGCCCCTATGAGAGCGACGTCGCCACGGGCCCGTGGAAAAAGCCCGACCTGGCGCGGGCGAAGAAGCTGCTGGCCGACAGCGGCTATAACGGCGAGAAGATCGTGCTGCTCGACCCGGCCGACCAGCCCGAGATTCACATGATCGCGCTGCTCGCCGCCGACGCGCTGCGCCAGATCGGCGCCAACGTGGACCTGCAGACGATGGACTGGAGCACCGTGATCACCCGGCGCAACACCCGCGAGGCGCCGGCGAAGAACCCCGCCGGCTGGGACCTCGCCTTCACCCTGTGGGGCGGCTTCTCGCTCGCCAGCCCGCTCAACAACACCCCGCTCGACTCGCGCTGCGACGGCAAGAACCTCTACGGCTGGCCCTGCGACGAGGAGATCGAGCGCCTGCGCACCGCCTTCTTCGACGCCACCGACGACACCGCGCGCAAGAAGCTCACCGAACAGCTCCAGGCGCGCTACTACGAGACGGTGCCGTACGTGAACACCGGCATGTTCTCGCGGCCGGTGGCGTTCCGGTCGAACATCTCCGGGGTGCTGGGGACGCTGTATCCGGTGCCGTGGAATATCGAGAAGAAATAGGCATGTTCTTTTTTGAAAAAAAGAACCAAAAAACTTCTGTCCATTGGGTGCGCTGGCGCCACCGGCGGGACAACGGATAAAAGTCTTTTTGCTTCTTTTTCTTCAGAAAAAGAAGATACTTCCTTGCTTTTTTGGAGCACAGCCAATGTCTTGGACCAACCAGGTCGCAATCGTCACCGGCGGCGCCCGCGGCCTGGGCCGCGCTTCCGCCCTGCTGCTCGCCCAGCGCGGCGCGGCCGTGTGCGTCAACTTCGCCAGCCGCGCCGACGCGGCCGAGGCGGTGGTCGATGAAATCCGCGCCGGCGGCGGCCGTGCCGTCGCGATCGGCGCCGACGTCGCCGATGCCGCGGCAGTGACCGCGATGGTCACCCGCGCCGAGCAGGAGCTTGGGCCGGTGACGATCCTGGTGTGCAGCGCCGGCATCGGCTGGCTGCGCAGCTTCGACCAGTGGGACGCCGAGGGCTTCGCCCGGCTGCGCGCGGTGAACGTGGACGGCGTGATCCACGCCGCCCGCGCGGTGCTGCCTGGCATGCGGGCGCGGCGCTACGGCCGGATCGTGAACATCAGCTCGATCGCTTCGCACGGCACGAAGATGGCGAACAACGCCTTCTACGCGGCGACCAAGGCCGAGGTGAACATCCTGACCAAGCGCATGGCGCTGGAGTTCGGGCCGCACGGCATCACGGCGAACGCGGTCGCACCCGGCTTCGTGCGCACCGACATGACCCAGGGCGGCAAGACCAAGGAAGAATGGGCGGCGATCGAGGCGCATTTCAACGCCCTGGTGATGACCGGCCGCATGGGCGAGGCATCCGACATCGCCAACGCCGTCGCCTTCCTGGCGGCCCCCGAGTCCGGCTGGATCACTGCCCAGGTGCTGACGGTGGACGGGGGCCGGATGGACTACATCTGATGTCCGACGGCGCCGCCCGGGGCCGGGCGCTCTACGAGTTCGGCGCCACGCCCGTCTACGCCTGCGCCGCCGACCCGCGCTTCAGCTACTGCCTGTACGTGCCGCCCGGCTTCGCCCAGGGTGGGCCGGCACCGGAGCTGCTGGTGGCCATGCACGGCACCGGCCGCAGCTTCGTCGAATACCGCGACGGGTTCGCGGCCTTCGCGCGCTGGAACAACGTGATGGTGCTCGCGCCGCTGTTCCCGATCGGCCCGCGCGGCGACCGCTACGGCGACGGCTTCAAGTATATCCGCGAGGCCGACATCCGCTACGACGAAGCGCTTCTGGCCATGGTGGATGAGGTGGCAGCACAATATGGCTGCCGCTTCGACCGTTTCGCCATGTTCGGCTATTCCGGCGGCGGCCATTTCGTGCATCGCTTCCTGATGCTGCATCCGAAGCGCCTGTTCGCCTGCGCGATCGGCGCCCCCGGCTCCGTCACGCTGCTCGATCCGACCCGCGACTGGTGGGTCGGCACCCGCAATTTCGCCGATCTGTTCGGCACGGCGGTGGACGTCGCCGCGATGCGCAACGTCGCCATCCAGATGATCGTCGGCGCCGCCGACCTGGAAACCTGGGAAATCACCCACCGCGAAGGCGGCCGCAACTGGATGCCGGACGCCAACCACGCCGGCGCCACCCGCCCCGAACGCCTCGACGCGCTCCGCCGCAGCTTCGAGGCCGAGGGCATCAAGGTGCAGTTCGACCTGATCCCCAACATGGCCCATGACGGCAAGCGCGCCCTGCGCAAGGTGGAGGATTTCCTGGCCGGCGTGCTGGCGAAGCGGCGGGCCGTGCTATGAGGTCTCACATCGGCTGAACGGAGCATCTTCCATGCCCACTGCCGTCGCCCTTCGCTTCCCGGACGTGACGGAGCCGGCCATTGCGGACCTGTGCCTGCGCCACCGCGTGGTACGGCTGGACGTATTCGGCTCCGCGCTGACCGACGGCTTCGATCCCGACCGCAGCGACGTCGATCTCCTGGTCAGCTTCGCCGATGCACCGCTCGCGGACTACGCGGCCAACTGGTGGTCCTTGCAGTCAGCGCTCGAGCATCTGTTCCGCCGCACGGTGGAGATGATCGATGCGGCGAGCCTGGAGAATCCGTATTTCCGCGCCCACGTGATGGCGACACGCCACCAGTTGTTCCCTGCCCCGTGATCCCGCTCGAAGCGGCAAAATACCTGTGGGACGCCCTGCATGCCGCCGAAGCCATCGCGCGTTTCACCGCTGGCTGCAGCTTCGATGACTATATGGCCGATGAAATGCGCGGCTCAGCCGTGGAGCGCCAGTTCGAGATCCTTGGCGAAGCGTTTGCGGCCCTGCGCCGCCGCTTTCCCAAACCGG
>JBGAIK010000110.1:0-15352 GCA_044225615.1 Acetobacteraceae bacterium
GGCACCACGGAGGTCCGGCTGCGCGCGGTCAACTGGCTGGCGCCGCCGGCGCGCAGGCGCTGCAGCGGGAAGCTGCGCGCGCGCGAGGCACCGCTCGGGGCCGAGGTCACGCCCGACGGGGACGGCGCGGTGGTGCGGCTCGACGCCCCTGCCCTGCCGGCGCCCGGGCAGGCCTGCGTGTTCTACGACGGCGATCGCGTGCTCGGGGGCGGGTTCATCCGGCCGGGCTGAGGGGTTCGGCGGGCAGTGCATCGCGATCAGCTTCACATCGACGCCGACATCGCGGGCGGGCTGATACGGGATCAGTTCCCGGCCTACCGCCAGGAGCCGATCGTGCGGCTTCGCACCGCGGGCACCGGGCATGCGATCTTCCGGATCGGTTCGCATGCCACGGCGCGGTTCCCGCTGCGCGCCTGCGATCCCGGCGAATGCGCCGGCCGGCTGCGGCGCGAGGCAGCGGCGATGGCCGCGTTCGCGCGGCATTGCCCGGTGCCGGCGCCCCGGCCGATCGGCCTTGGACGGCCCGGTCCGCGCTACATCCTGCCATGGGCGGTGCAAGGCTGGATCGAGGGCGCCGTCGCCACGCCCGACGGGCTGGCAGGCGCGGCGGGCTTCGCCGGCGATGTGGCCGGGCTGATCGCCGCACTGCGCGCGGCCGAGACCGGCGGCCGCCGGTTCGACGGGCGGGGGCGCGGCGGCCATCTGCCGGACCACGACGCCTGGATCGCGACCTGCCTGCGGAACAGCCGGGACCTGCTCGACGTCGCGCGGCTCGGCCGGCTGTGGCAGCGGCTGCGCACGCTGCCGCCCGTCGGGCCGGACGTGATGAGCCATTGCGACCTGATCCCGGCCAACCTGCTGGTGCAGGGCACGCGCCTGGCCGGCGTGCTCGATACGGGCGGCTTCGGGCCTGCCGATCCGGCGCTCGACCTGGTGGCGGCGTGGCATCTGTTCGACCGCGACTGCCGGGAAATCATCCGCGGCCGGCTCGGCGCCGGTGCCGTCGAATGGCGGCGCGGCGCGGCCTGGGCGTTCCAGCAGGCGACCGGGCTCGTCTGGTACTATGCGGCCAGCAATCCGCCGATGAGCGCGCTCGGCCGCAGCACGCTCGCCCGCCTGCTGGACGATCCCGAACTCTAACACGCAGCATGGGAAGGATCGACCGATGCGGGCCGGAGGGGCCGGCGGCCTTCCCCCTCGCCCCGACCCTCTCCTGCCGATGGGGGCGCGGGGCGCTGCCCGCCCCCCGGCCAGGCCTGCGTGTTCTACGCCGGCGCGCGCGTGCGCGGCGGCGGCCTGGTCCGGCCCGCCTGGCGCAGCGCCGCGCCGGCGGCAAGTGCCGCGGCAAGCAAGGCGAGGCTGCCGGGCTCGGGCGTCGGCACCACGGTGACCGAACCCGCGCTCGCCGCGATCAGGGACGTGTCCTGCTGCTGGTAGGCGAGGAACAGGAAGCCCGGCGCGGGCGTCGACACGCCGCTCAGGAACAGGATGAAATCGTCGGATGCCGTCAGCGTCCCGGCGGCCCCGTTGGCGCTGCCGCCGATGGTGAGGAAGTCGGTGCCGGGGTTGTACGACATCACGATCGGCGAGCCGAGCGCGATGTTGAGGGCATCGAGCACGATGCCCGTGGCCTGGTCGGTGAAGGCGACCGCGTTGTCGAAACTGACGGTGAAGCTGCCCATCACCGTGGAGACCGGCCCGCTGGGCACCTGCGCGCTGAAGGCGAGCGTCTGCGACACCACGACGGCCCTGGCCGGCATGGCCGCGCACAGGCAGGCGATCAGGGCCGCCGCCGCGGATCGGACGAATGCGTGCATCGGCGGACTCCGGGTTCGGTACGGGCTCATGCGCTGCGCCGCAGCCTTGGGTTGGCGATCTCGTCGAGGCCGACGGTGAGGAAGAACAGGCCCAGGAAGACCATCAGGATGATCACCGTGGGCGCGGTCCACCACCACCACCAGCCGTTGATCATGGCGGCATTGAAGTTCACCCAGTAGAGGGTCATGCCCAGGGTCGGGCTGTCGATCGGGCCGAGGCCGAGGACTTCGAGGCCGATGCTGGCGAGGATGGCCGAGGAGACGGCGTTGACCAGGGTGGCGGCGAGGTAGGGGAGCATGTTGGGCATCAGCTCGGTGAAGATGATGCCGGGGCCGGAGACGCCGGACATGCGGGCGATCTCGACATAGCCGCGCTCGCGCAGGCTCAGCACCTGGGCGCGGATGGTGCGCGTCGGGTTGAGCCAGGCGAGCGAGGCGACGACGATGGCCATCTGGTTGACCGTCAGGCTGCCCTTGATGGAGACGGCGATGATGATGAGGATCAGCAGGCCGGGCACGGTGAGGCCGATATCGGCGATGCCGCGGATGATCGTGTCGGTCATGCCGCGGTAGTAGGCGGCGACGAAGGCGAGGATGGTGCCGATGCCGACGCCGAGCAGGCCGGCGATGAAGCCGATGCGGAGCGTGAGCGGGGTGCCGGCGACCATGACGGCGAGCAGGTCGCGCCCCTGGCGGTCGGTGCCGAACGGGTAGCGCGCCGAGGGCGGCTGCAGCGGGCGGACCGAGAGGGCGCGGGCCTTGTCGACGTCCACCACGAAATGGCCGATGACCACGAAGAGCACGAGGACCAGCAACAGGCCGGCACCCACGACCAGCGAGCGGTTGCGGTTGAGGTAGCGGAGGAAGCCGCGCATCGGTCAGCTCCGCCGGTAGCTGATGCGCGGGTCCATCAGCGGGTAGCAGATGTCGAGCAGGAAGGTGGCGAAGCCGAGGGCGACGATGACGGTGAAGACCACGCCCTGGATGAGGAAATGGTCGTTCTCGCGGATCGCCTGGTAGAGCAGGGTGCCGATGCCGGGATAGCCGAAGATGACTTCGACCAGCACCGCGCCCGAGAGGATCTGGCCCAGCGCGAGGGCGAGCGCCGTGACCTGCGGCAGGATGGCGTTGCGGACGCAGTAGCGCATGAAGGTGGTGGCGCTCTTGAGCCCCTTGGCCTCGGCGAAGGTGACGTAGTCCTCGCCCATGGTGGTGACCATCATGCCCCGCATGCCGAGCGCCCAGCCGCCGGTGGAGACCAGGATGATGGAGAGCGCGGGCAGCACGGCGTGGCTGGCGAGGTCGACGATGAAGGACCAGGTGAAGGTGGGGGTGGTGCCGGCCGAGTAGCCGCCGAAGATGGGCAGCAGGTCCCACTGGAAGGCGAGCACGTAGGTCAGGATCAGGCCGAGCAGGAAGAACGGGATGGCGTGCAGCGCCCATAGCGGCGGCATCAGCCAGGCCATCCATCGCGGCGCGCGTGGCCAGGCCAGCAGCGCGCCGAGGAAGGTGCCGATGGCGAAGGACAGCAGCGTGGTCATGCCGAGCAGGCCGACGGTCCAGGGAATGGCCTCGCCGATCATGCTGTCCACGGTGCGGGGGTAGTTGGCGATCGAATAGTTGAAGTCGAGCCGCGCGGTGTCGCTGAGATAGGTGAGGTACTGGCGCCACAGCGGCTTGTCGAGGCCGAAGCGCTGGTCATAGACCTTGACCATCTCGTCGATGCCGCCCTGCACGTAGCCGCCCAGCGCCGCCTGCTGGAGCAGCTTGGTGCGCACCGGGTCCTGCCCGGAGAGCTTGGGCAGGAAGAAGTTGAGCGAGGCGGCGAGCCAGACGATCAGGACGAAGACGCCGAAGCGCTTGACGATGTTGAGGAGGTTCATGGGCGCTTCGGCGGCTTTCGATCAGGCCGGGATCAGCCGGTCGGCTGGAGGTTCCACAGCACCATCGCGAAGGTCAGGTGCCAGTGGGCGCCGTTGACATAGGCGTTGTCGGCGGTGGGCCAGTTCTTCCAGTACTGGGTGCTGTAGGGAATGCGGTGGATGTTCTGCACCAGCTGCACGTCGGGCAGCTCGGGCAGCCAGATGTCCATCGCCTTGGTCCAGATCTCGGTCAGCTTCTTCGTGTCGGTGGGGGCGACGGCGAACATCTCGTCGACCAGCTTGTCGTATTCGGCGTTCTTCCACTTGGCGAAGTTGACCTGGTGGCCGCCGGGGACGGCCACCGAGGCCGACTGGTAGAGCTTCAGCGTGTTGTAGGGCTCGTTGATGCTGCCGCCGTGGCCGTAGATGGCGCCGGTGAACTGGCCCTTCTGGAAGCGGTCGTCGAAGTCGGGCGGAACGGCGATGCTGGCCTCGATGCCGTTGCGCTTGAGCATCTCCACCAGCACCGGCCCGAGCGCCGGGCCCGAGGCGCCGAAGCCGATGATGTCGATGCTGAGCTTCTTGCCCGACGCGTCGGCCCAGATGCCGTCGGCGCCCTTCTTGAAGCCCTTGCCGGCCAGCAGCGCGTCGCCCTTCTTGGGGTCGTGCGCGTTGGTGTCGTATTTCGCGAGCTTGTCCTTGATCGCGTCGATATAGGGCTGCAGCGGCGGATAGGGCGGCAGCGGCAGCTTGGACGGGGCGCCGGCGCCGAGATAGCCGACGTCGATCAGCTGCTCGCGGTCGATGTAGTAGCTGACCGCCCAGCGCACGTCCCTGTCGTTGAACGGCGCGCGCTCGTTGTTCAGGTAGAGCGAGATCGGCCACCAGTCGAGATAGCCGTAGGGCGGCTTGGTGCCCGAGTGGGTAATGACCTTGGGGTTCTGGCGGAAGACGGTGGGGAAGGTGCCGGGCTGGAGGCCGGAGCCGGCATCGATCTGGTTGGTGATCAGCGCCTGCGCCGTCTGCTGCTCGCCGGCGTAGGGCAGCCAGACGTTGCGCAGCACCTGCGGCATCGGCGCGAGCTTGGCATCGGCGGCCCACCAGCTGGCGGCGCGGTCGAGCACCTTCTGCTGCGGCGAGGCGTTGGTGACGCGCCACGGGCCGGTGGTGACCGGCCAGCCCTTGGCGATGTCGAAATGCTTGAAGGTGGTCCAGTCCTGGCCTTCGAAGATGTGCTTGGGGACGATGTAGACGCCGATGTCGTATTTGTAGGTCATGAAGAAGAAGAAGCGCGGCGAGGGGATCTTGAAGTCCACGACGACGGTGTTGGCGTCGGTCGCCTTGGCCTGGATCACCGCCTGGTTGACGTCGATGCCCCAGCGCACCTTGGGGCCGAGGTCGCGCAGCGAGTTGAGCGTGAAGGCCACGTCCTCGGCGGAGAAGGGCACGCCGTCGGACCATTTGATGCCGGAGCGGGTCTTGATGGTGAGCTGCTTGAAGTCGGGCGCGAAGCTGTAGCTCTCGGCCAGCCACATGTGCATCTTGTCGGCGAAGGCCGAGTAGTAGGCCAGCGGCTCGTAGAGCAGGTTGGGGCCGTTCTGGTGGTTGGAGCCGATGGAGTAGGGGTTCCACAGCTCGAAATCGACCCAGCGGCCCTCGCGCGAGCCGGACCAGACCAGCGTCATGGTGCGGTTGCGCGGCGGCGCGGCGGGCTGGGCGAAGGCGGCGCTGACCGGCAGCGCGCTGGGCAGCAGCGTCGCGGCCGAGGCCAGGAGGCTGGCCTTCATGAGGCCGCGCCGGCTGGGCCCGGCCAGCGGGAGCCCGGGCATGGTGATGCTGTCGTCGGTCTCGGACATTGCTGTTCTCCTCGCCATCGTTCGGTCATTGGGCGGGGCGCGGGGCGCCCTGCCGGTATCGATAACCTTGACGCCCGCCGCCACCCTTCTGTCAAGCGCCCCGCCTTCCGCAGGGTGCCGGTGATTGACAGCGGCCGCCCCCGGGACCCAGCCTCGTGCCCGGCACAGGAGGGTGGGCGATGGCCGATCTCGCGATGGGCTGGGACGAATGGGCGGCGCATGACGCCACCGCGCTGGCTGCGCGCATCCGCCGGCGCGAGGTGACGCCGACGGAGGCCGCGGCACAGGCGGCGGCGGCGATCGCGATGCTGGACGGCCGGCTCGGCGCCATTCTCGAAGTCTTCGCCGACGTCGTGGCCAACCCCGACGCCGACGGGCCGGACCCGGCGGGCCCGCTGTACGGCGTGCCGATGGTGCTGAAGGACCTCGGCTCCACCCTGAAGGGCCGCCGGCAGGACAGCGGTTCGGCCCTGTTCAGCGGCAGCGTCGCCAGGGCCACCGACCCGACCATCGCCAACCACCTGGCGAACGGGCTGGTGCCGATCGCGCGCGCCACCACGCCCGAGTTCGGGATGACCTTCGATACCGCCACCGACTATCTCGGCGAGGTGAAGGTGACCCGCAACCCGTGGAACCCGGCGCGCACGCCGGGCGGCTCCTCGGGCGGGTCGGCCGTCGCGGTGGCGACCGCGATGGTGCCGGTGGGGATGTCGGGTGACGGCGGCGGTTCGACGCGGATTCCGGCGAGCTTCTGCGGGCTGATCGGGCTGAAGGCGACGCGCGGGCGGGTGCCGCGCCCGCTGGGGCAGAGCGAGTACCAGGTGCGGTTCAGCGCCGAGGGGGTGCTGACGCGCACCGTGCGCGACACGGCGGCCGTCTACGAGCGGCTGACGCGGGTGCCCGGGGGCGGGACGTTCATGCCGCTGGCGCCCGCCCCGTCCTACCTCGCCGCCATCGCGGTGCCGCCCGGGCGGCGGCGCATCAGTTCTTCGGTCGGCGGTCGGGAAGCCGTGACACCGCTACCGACCTGGCGGTCGCCGCCCGCATCCGCGAGGCGCGCGCTGGAGGCGCCTGGCCACCACGTGGAGGAGGTGAGCGACGCCGCCATCTGCGACTGGGCCGCGATGTGGCGCGGCTACGTCACCATTGATCATGGGCATCGACCAGTCGCTGGCCGGCGCCGCCGCGCGGGGGATGAACCTCGACAACCTGCAGGCGCGGCTCGCGCCGATGACCTTCCGCCACCTGGAGGCGTCGCGGAAGATGGACAAGTACGACGTCTGGCGCAGCATGGCGGACAACAACGCGGTCGCGCGCAGCTTCGGCGCCTTCATGGCGGGCTGGGACGCGCTGCTGACCCCGACGCTGGCGATCCGAGCGCCCGCGGCCAACGGCCCCTATTCGCTGCTGCGCGACGAGGAACTCACCCCCTGGGTCAACCGGCTCGCCGACGCCTGCCGCTATACCATGCCCGGCAACGAATCGGGCCTGCCCGGCATCTCCATTCCCGCCGGGCTGACCCGGACGGGCTGCCGATCGGGGCGCAGCTCTACGGGAATTTCAACGCCGAGCCGCTGCTGCTCCAGCTTGCCGCCCAGATGGAAGCGGCGCACCCGGGCTGGTTCAACCAGCGCCCGCCGCTGCACGTCGCCGGGTGAGGGCGGAAACCCGGGGGGATCGGGCCGCGACGTGCGGGCCGATCCCCCGGGCCGTCCTACGCAGCCAGCGCCCGCAGGGTGCGCGCGGTCTGGACGCAGGCCTGGGCGGCTTCGGTGCCTTTGACCAGGAAGTGCGACGTGAAGAAGCGGCGATGCGCGTCGTGCTCGTGGAAGTGCTGCGGAGTCAGCACGGCCGAGAGGACGGGGATGCCGGTTTCGAGCTGGACGGCCATCAGCGCGTGGATGACGGTGCCGGCGACGAATTCGTGGCGGTAGATGCCGCCGTCGACGACGAAGCCGCAGGCGACGATGGCGCGGTGGCGGCCGGCCTGGGCCAGCTTCTTGGCCAGCAACGGGATTTCGAACGCGCCCGGGACCTCGAACAGGTCGATGGCGCCGCGCGGGATGCCGAGCCGGGCCATTTCGGCCAGGAAGGCGTCGCGCCCCTGGTCGACGATGTCGCGGTGCCAGCAGGATTGCACGAAGGCGAAACGCTCGGCCTCGTGGTGGGTTTGTAGCTGATTCATGGGTGCCTCTTCGTTGCAGTGACCAGAATCAGGGTGCACGGGCCCGCGCGCGCGCCGGCGCGAGGCGCCGAAGCGACGCTGGGCACGCGCTCTCTTCCATCCGGACTGTGACCGTCGGCCCCGGAGTTGCACCGGATCTGCTGACCCAATCGCTGTCTTCAGCGAAAGGCGCTCGCGGGCTGATGCGCTTGCGCGCAATCACCGCCGGTGGGGACTTCCACCCCGCCCTGAGAACGCTCCCCGGCGGGATTGCCGGGCGGCGGCAGCCTATGGCCGGGCGGCGATGGCGGCAAGCGGGGCGGCGTGGCAGTGTGTGGGCATGGCCAAGCGCGACTCCAAGCCGGCGAGCGAGAGCTTCAACGAGATCTGCACCCTGCGCATCGACCTGCTTGGCACCAAGCCGCCGATCTGGCGCGCGCTGGAGGTGCCGACCTCGATGACGCTGCTGACGCTGAACGACGTGGTCCAGATCGCCATGGGCTGGTTCGGCGCGCATCTTTGGGAGTTCACCGCCGGCAAGCGCCGCTACGGGCCGCGGTTCGATGACGAAGACGGCGACGATCCGCCCGCCGATGCCGGCGTTGCGCGGTTGCGCGACCTGCTCGGCCGCGGCGTGCGCGAGGTGCGCTACGTCTACGATTTCGGCGACGGATGGGAGCATCGGCTGAAATTCAGCGATGTCCGCCAGGGCGACCCGGCGCTGGACTATCCGCGCTACATTGCCGGCGAGCGGGCCGGTCCGCCGGAGGATTGCGGCGGCATCGCGGGCTTCTACCAGATGCTGGACGTGCTGGCCGATCCCGCGCATCCCGACCATGACGAGGTCGCTGACTGGCTGGACGAGTATGATCCGGAGGAGATCGACGTAACCTGGCTTGAGACGGCGCTCCGCCGGATCGCCCGCAAGCGCAACGGGCCGCGCAAGCGCCTGGCGAAGCCGCCGCAATGATGCAGGCCGCCGGACGCATCGCCGGCGTGGACGAAGTCGGGCGCGGGCCGCTGGCCGGGCCGGTGCTGGCCGCCGCCGTGGTGCTGCCGGCGCGCATGCCGGCCGGGTTGGCCGGGCTGCTCGACGACTCCAAGAAGCTGACCGCCGAGGCGCGGGAGGCCGCCTATGCCGCGCTGCTGGCCGCCATGCCGCACGGGGTGGAAATCGCGGTGGCGGCGGCTTCGGTGGCGGAGATCGCGCGGCTCAACATCCTGCAGGCCAGCCTGCTGGCCATGCGCCGGGCGGTGCTGCGGCTGGCGCTGACACCGGATGCGGCGCTGGTGGACGGCAACAAGGCCCCTGCCCTGCCCTGCCCGGCGCGCTGCATCGTGGGCGGCGACGCGCTGGAGCCGGCGATCTCGGCGGCCTCGATCGTCGCCAAGGTGGTGCGCGACCGGCTGATGGCGCGGCTGGATTTCCGCTATCCGGGCTATGGCTGGGCGGGCAATGCCGGGTATCCGACGGCCGCACACCGGGCGGCGCTGCACGCGCTTGGCCCAACCCGGCACCATCGCGCCGGGTTCGGCACCGTGCGGCAGTTGAGCCTGGCGCTGTAGCAAGCGGGGCCAGACGGGCCGGCACAAGCGGGCTGAATCTAACCGCCTGATATGACGGAACATTCATGTTGCGGTCTGTATCGGCGCCCGGGGTGCGGGTGCGATGGCGCCGGCATGCGGATCGCGTGGTCTGTTGCGCCCCCGCCATGGGATCCAGAATAATTTTTAAAAACAGCATCTTCCAGAGTGTCGTTGCTTGACGAGGCCACGGCGTGCATGGCCACCCTCCGATCATGACGATTCTTGACGACCCGCAATCCGCCCCGCCACCATCATCCCCGCCCCCGGAGCCCGCCGTCCCCTTGGAAATCGTGCGCGAACTCCCGCTGGACCAGATCATGCTCGGCGAGGCCGTGCGCATCATGCGCATGCTGCCGCCGGCCTCGGTCCACTGCATCTTCGCCGACCCGCCCTACAACCTGCAGTTGCGCGGCGAGCTGCGCCGGCCCGACGACAGCCTGGTGGACGGGGTGGACGAGGACTGGGACCGGTTCACCGATTTCGCCGCCTACGACCAGTTCACCCATGAATGGCTCGCGGAGTGCCGGCGGCTGCTGCGCAAGGACGGCACGATCTGGGTGATCGGCAGCTACCACAACATCTTCCGCATCGGCGCGATCATGCAGGAGCTGGGGTTCTGGATCCTGAACGACGTGATCTGGCGCAAGTCCAACCCGATGCCGAACTTCAAGGGACGGCGCTTCACCAACGCGCACGAGACGCTGATCTGGGCGGCGCGGGGGCGGGATTCGCGCTACCGCTTCAACTACCAGGCGATGAAGTCGCTGAACGACGACGTGCAGATGCGCAGCGACTGGTTCATCCCGCTGTGCACCGGCGCCGAGCGGCTGAAGAACGCGCACGGGCTGAAGCTGCACCCGACCCAGAAGCCGGAGGCGCTGCTGCACCGGGTGATGCTGGCCGCGACCTCGCCCGGCGACATCGTGCTCGACCCGTTCCTGGGCACCGGCACCACGGCGGCGGTCGCGCGGCGGCTGTCGCGCCACTATATCGGCATCGAGCGGCATCCCGCCTATGTCGAGGCGGCGCTGGGCCGGGTGCGCGCGGTGCGGCCGGTGCCGGATGATTCGGTTGCCACGACGCCCGGCCGGCGGGAGGCGCCGCGGGTCGCGTTCGGGGTCCTGGTGGAAACCGGGGCGTTGCCGGCCGGCACGGTGCTGGCCGACCGGATGAGGCGGGCCAGCGCGGTGGTGGTGGCCGACGGATCGGTCCGGGCGGGGGCGATCCAGGGCTCGATCCACAAGGTTGGCGCCGAGGTGCAGAACGCGCCGTCGTGCAACGGCTGGACGTTCTGGCATTTCGAGCGCGACGGCGCCTGGCTGCCGATCGACGTGCTGCGGCAGGAGCATCTGCGCGGCACCGGCGGCTGAGCGGGACTGCATACGCTATCAAACGATTTTTAATTTTCGTAACGGAAGCTCACGGCCGCACTTGGTAAGCGGGAGCGGACGATGGGCGAGGCACGAACGGCGGACCAGGACCTGCGGGTCCGCTTCATGGGCATCACGCCCGAGAGCACCGCGCTGCTCGCCGCCTTCTGGCCGCACGCCGAGAAGGCGCTGCCCGCCATTCTGGACGGGTTCTACGCCCATGTCGGGACCGTCCCGGAACTCGCGCGCCTGGTCGGCGGTGCCGCCGATCGGCTCAAGGGCGCCCAGACCCGCCACTGGCAATACCTGTTCGCGGGCAAATTCGATGCCGCCTATTTCGACAGCGTGCGCACCATCGGCACCGTCCATGCCCGCATCGGGCTCGCGCCGCGCTGGTATATCGGCGGCTACGGCTTCGTGCTGGCGCGGCTGATCGCGCTTGCCGGGCGGGTGCATCGCTTCGCCCCGGCACGGCTGGCCGCCACCATCGCCGCGGTCAGCCAGGCGGTGCTGCTCGACATGGACGTCGCCGTCTCGGTCTACATGGACGGCACCGTCGCCAGCGCCGCGGAGGCGCGCGCCGAGCGCATCGCCGGGCTTGCCACGGCCTTCGACCGGGAGGCGAGCGGCACGGTGAGCCGCATCGCCGCCGCCGCGACCGAGCTTGCCGGCACGTCCGACGCCATGGGCGCGCTGGCCGACGAAGCCGCCGGCAAGGCGGGCGCGGTCGCCGCCGCGGCCGAGGAGACCGACGCCTCGGTGGGCACGGTGGCGGCCTCGGCCGAGGAACTGTCAGCCTCGATCAGCGAGATCGGGCGCCGCGTGGCCGAGGCCTCGGCGGTGGCCGCGCAGGCCGAGCAGGACGCCCAGCGCACCGACGCGGTGGTGCAGGCGCTGTCGGGCAGCGCGCGGCGGATCGGCGACGTGGTGGGGCTGATCAGCTCCATCGCCGGGCAGACCAACCTGCTGGCGCTGAACGCCACGATCGAGGCGGCCCGCGCCGGGGATGCCGGCAAGGGGTTCGCGGTGGTGGCCAGCGAGGTGAAGAGCCTCGCCACCCAGACCAGCCGGGCGACCGAGGACATCGCGCGCCAGATCGGCGACATCCAGGGCGCGACGCGCGAGGCGGTGGCCGCGATCCAGACCATCACCGCCACCATCGGCCGGGTGGGCGAGATATCGACCGCCATCGCCGCGGCCGTCGAGCAGCAGGGGGCGGCGACGCAGGAGATCAGCCGCAGCATGGTGCAGGTCTCGGCGGCCTCGCGGGAGGTGGCGGGCAACATCGCCAGCGTCAGCAGCGGCGCGGGCGAGACCGGGGCGGCCGCGGCCGAGGTGCGCGGCGCGGCGGGCGAGCTGTCGCGCCAGGCCGAGGCGATGGACGCGCTGGTGCGCGGCTTCATCGCCGAGGTGAAGGCGGCCTGAGCCGGGGCCGGCGCGGGCGTAGGTCGCGCCTGGGGAAGCGCAAGCGCGCCTTCGCTATGCGACCCGCGCGGTCTCCGCGAAGGCGAAATACCGGCGCCGCGCCTCGGCGAAGATCGGGCCGGCATTGATCTGCCGCGCCTCGAAGCGGGTGCAGGGGACGACCTTGCCGTAGTTGCCGACGGAGAAGATCTCGTCCGCGGCGTGCAGGTCATCGACGGTGAGGGTGGCTTCCTCGGCCGGGATGCCGGCCTCGCCGAGCAGCTTCAGCACGCGGCGGCGCGTGATGCCGGCGAGGAAGGTGCCGTTGGCGGCCGGCGTGCGGACGCGGCCGTCGCGGGCGATCATGATGTTGGAGAAGGCGAACTCCACCACGTTGTCCCACGGGTCGCGCATCACCGCGTGGTCGAAGCCGCGGGCATTGGCCTCGCGGGTGGCGCGGTCGGAGTTGGGGTAGAGGCAGGCGGCCTTGGCGTCGGTCGGCGCCATCTCGGGCGCCGGGCGGCGCAGCGGCGAGAGGGTGGCGGAGAAGCCGCCGGGACCGGGGAGCGGCGCCTCGAAGATGTGCAGCACGAAGGCGGTATCCACGCTCTCCGACGAGAGATGGCCGCCGGCGCCGTAGAACATGGGCTTGACGTAGAGCTCGGCGGAGGCCGGGAAGCGGCGGATGCCCTCGATGGCGAGGCGCTGGATCTCCTCGGCCGCGACGCCCGGCCGCAGCCCCATGGCGCGGGCCGAGGCGATGCAGCGGGCGCAGTGCAGGTCGAGGTCCGGGGCCATGCCGGCGAAGGCGCGGGCGCCGTCGAACACCACGGAGGACTGCCAGAAGGCATGGTCGGCCGGGCCGGTCAGCTTCGGCGCCTCGTCGGTCCATTGCCCGTCAAACCAGAAGGTTGCCGCCATGTCGCACACTCCCTGCCGCGGGCGGGTCGCCCGGAGGCGGCGGAGAAAAGCCGCGCCGGGCCGGCGGGTCAAGCCGGGCTTTGCGTTCGGCGCCGGTCCGCGTTATCGCAGGGCATGCCCGGGATCCGCGCCATGCCATATCGCCTGACGATCATTGCCGTGCTGCTGGCCCTGGCCTGGGGGGGCACGGCGGCGGCGCAGACGCCCTCCACGGCCGGGCTGCAGGTGGCGCGCAGCGGGGTGGACCGGATCGTGCGCGTGATCGGCCGGCAGCTGCAGGGCCAGCCGGGCGATGCCGGGATCGGCATCGTGCTGGGCGAGCGGTCGGGCGCGCAGGGCGGCACGGTGCTGATCGTGGCGGTGCCGGACAGCCTGGTGCGGGACCCGCAGCGGCCCGAGCTGCGCTACGAGCCGCCCTCGGTGATCTTCATGACCGATCCGTCGCGGCCGGTGAGCGCGCAGCTGCTGGACCCGCGGCTGGCGCCGGAGGCGGGCAACCTGGCGGTGCTGTCGGTGCCCAAGCCAGCGGCGTTCCGCGCCCGCCCGCTGCCGGCGGCGAACACCTCGCTGCTGATCGCCGGCGCCCCGGCCTGGCAGGTGGGACGGGCGAATGACTGGACGCCGGCCGCGGCGCCCGGCCGGTTTTCGCGCCGGGAGCCGCCGGGCTGGCTGATCCTGGACGGGCTGGACAACGGGCCGGGCACGGCGGGGGCGCCGGTGGTGACCGAGCGGGGGCTGATCGGCATGCTGGTGGGCCCGCCCGGCCAGGTGGCGCGCGCCCTGCCGGTGGAGGTGATCGCGACGCGGCTGCGCGGCTGGGGGCTGCCGTTCGAGCTGGCCACGCCCGACGGCAGCGCGCCGGTCGTGGCCGGCGGCCTCGGCGCCGTGCCGGAGCAGGCCAGGCCATCCGCCGCCCCGTCCGTGGCCGGGCTTGGCGGGCCGGTCCAGCCATCCGCCGAGGGGCCGGCCGGGCTGGTACTGCTGCTGCCCGCCGAGGCCGAGGCGCGGGCGGCGTGGGTGCCGCCGGGGGCGCGCATCTCGCCCTGGATGAACCAGCCGGTGCGGCTGTACGGCGCGCCGCGGCCGAACGCGCCGCAGATCGGCATGCTGCCGCCCGGCCGCGCGCTGCCGGGCATGCTGGTGGCGCGCGGCGCCTACGACATCGTGCGCAAGCTGGATGGCGGGGCGTGGTTCCTGCTCGAGGTCGGCGGCCAGCCGATCGGCTATGTCGCGGGGGCCGATGTGATCGAGGTCTGGCCGATGCAGGGCACGACCGGGCTCGCGGGCGGCAAGGTGGTGCGCGAATGGAGCGGGCCGGGCGGCAAGACGGCGGTGCTGCGCGACACCGGCAACGCCTATGAGCTGGAGACGGCGGTGACCTGCAAGGCGGTGTTCTGCGATTCGATCGTCGTCTTCACCCCCGCGCCGCCCAGCCCCGGGGCGACGGTGCCGAGCTTCCAGGCCCCCACCCATGCGGGCGCGTGGCGCGAGAACGACGTGGTCTCGCTGCGCCTGCAGCTGCCGCGGCGCGTGGTGGAGACGGCGTCGGCGCGGCTGATGGCCTGCATCGGCCGTGACGGCGACTGCGACATGCAGGTCCTGCTGCCGCCCTCCTGACGGCGGCGGGCCGGGCGCCCAGCCTTGCCATGCGCCCCTGCCCCCCCTAAGAGCGGCCGGGACAGGAGGCTCCATGGCAGCGACCGACGCGGCAACCGCCGACAATCCCGCTTTGGCCGTGCAGGCCGCGATCCTCGCCCGGCCGATGACGCCGGAGCGGCGGATGGCCGACGCGATCCGGGCGCTGGCCATCGACGCGGTGGAGGCGGCGAAGTCCGGCCATCCCGGCATGCCGATGGGCATGGCGGACGTGGCGACCGTGCTGTGGAGCCGCTTCCTGAAGTTCGACGCGGCCGACCCGCGCTGGCCCGACCGCGACCGCTTCGTGCTGTCGGCCGGCCATGGCTCGATGCTGCTCTACGCGCTGCTGCACCTGACCGGCGAGGCCGGGATGGACATCGAGGCGCTGAAGCATTTCCGCCAGCTGCACTCGCCGGCCGCGGGGCATCCCGAGTTCGGCGAGCATCCGGGGATCGAGACCACCACCGGGCCGCTGGGCCAGGGGCTGGCCACCGCCGTCGGCATGGCGCTGGCCGAGCGGATGCTGGCGGCGCGGTTCGGCAAGAGCCTGGTGGACCATCGCACCTGGGTGATCGCCTCCGACGGCGACCTGATGGAGGGGATCAGCCACGAGGCGGCCAGCATCGCCGGCCACCTCAAGCTGAACCGCCTGACCGTGCTGTGGGACGACAATTCGATCTCGATCGACGGCAGCACCAATCAGGCGGTCAGCGACGACCAGCTCAAGCGCTTC
>JBGAIK010000111.1:0-14421 GCA_044225615.1 Acetobacteraceae bacterium
AGAGCCCGGCCGCGCGGGCCAGCGGCCAGGCGCGTGCTTCGGCCATGAATTCCTCGTAGCCCTGGACGTTCGCGGCGATGAACGCCTGGTCGTGGGCGCCGATCCGCTCCAGCTCCAGCGCCAGGGCGAAGCCAAGCACCACGTCGGTGCCCGGCTGCGGCGCGATGTGCAGCTGCGCCTGCTCGGCGATCTTGCTGCGCCACGGGTCGATCACCGCGAGCTTGCCCCCCTGGCGGCGCGCGGCGCTGATCTGGCGCACCAGATGCAGGTTCGTCACCGTGGCGTTGTTGCCCCACACCACGTTCAGCTTCGCCGCGCCCGCCGCATCCGGCCCGATGCCGGGCGCCGCGCCGTAGGTGCCCACCCAGGCCTCGGCGCGCACGCCCCCGCACATCGCGCGCCGGAACAGCTGGGTGGCGCCGAGCTTGTGGAAGAACCGCAGCGACATGCTGTCATAGGCGATCATGCCGTGCGGGCCGGCGTAGTTCAGCGGCATCACCGCCTGCGGCCCCCAGCGCTCGATCACCGCCATCGTCCGGGCGTGGATCTCATCGATCGCCGCCTCCCAGGACATGCGCTCGAACCGGTTCTCGCCGCGGGCACCAACGCGCCGCAGCGGATGCAGGATGCGCCCCGCCCCGTGCACGAACTCCGCCGTGTGATGCGCGACCTTGTTGCAGACCACCCCGCCGGTATAGGCGAGCCGCTCCGAGCCGCGGACCTTGACGATGCGCTCGTCCTCGACGGTTACCGTGATCGCGCAGGTGTCCGGGCAGTCGAGCGTGCAGACGCTGTCGCGTTCAACGAGGGCCATGGCGCGGCTCCTTCAGGATACTGGATGCGGCCTTGCTAGCATGGCGGCAGGCCGGATCGCGCGGTTCCTCGCCGTGGCCTAGGCCGCGATCGGCCAATTGGCCCATACGCTATTCCCATTTCAATATGGCCTTAAGGCTCAGTCGCCTGCGCCGCCGCCGTTAAGGACTCGGCAATGCCCGGATCGCCACTGTGGCCGTGCGGGTCGCGAAACGGCGGCACCGAAACGGCAAAACAGCTTGAGGAATCCGAAGATGCTGAACCTGTCGATCGTCCCGGAACCGGGTGCGGTGCCCAGCCCGCTATGGATTTGCGATCGCCTCATCACCATGGCCCAGCAAGCCGACCGCGCCGGCTATCCGGCCGCCGCCGACGCGCTCGTCCGTCTGGCCGTGGCCTTGCCCGAGAACCGGTCGATCCGGCCGCCGCGTCGCCGCCGCGACGCCGGCTGAACGCCCGGCCGGCTGTCATCGGCCGGCAACCCAACCGTCATCGCGGCGTCGCGCTGGGCTGGTAGGGGGCGCTCCTCCGAACCGCAGCGAGACGCACGCCATGACCCGCCTGGCCCGACGCACCGCCCTCAAGCTTGCCGCCGGCTCCGCCGCCCTGCCCCGCTTCGCGATCGCCCAGGCCGACCAGCGCCCGACGATCACCGTGGCGGTGCAGAAGATCGCCAACTCCAACACGCTCGACTGCCTGCGCGAGCAGTCCAATGTCGGCACCCGCTTCATGGCGATGTTCGTCGAGCGGCTGATCGACCTCAACTACCAGGGCCAGCTCGAGTCCAAGCCGGGCCTCGCCACCGAATGGCGCCGCATCGACGACAAGACGGTCGAGTTCAAGCTGCGCGAGGGCGTGAAGCTCCACAACGGCGACACTTTCACCGCCGAGGACGTGGCCGCGAGCTTCTCCCCCCAGCGCATGTTCGGCGAGACCCGGCCCACCGTGCAGGGCAAGACCCTGCCGCTCACCGGCCAGATCGTCACCACCATGGCGAGCAAGGACCTGCCGCGCGAGATCCCGCCGGTGGCCCGCCGCCTGTTCCCGGCCTTCGACCGGGTCGAGATCGTCGACCGCAACACCGTCCGCATCGTCAATGCCACGCCGGACGTGACCATCGAGGGCCGCATGTCCGCCTCCGGCGCCGGCATGGTCTCCGGCCGCGCCTTCAACGAGGCCGCCACCTGGCTCGACTACGCCCGCAGGCCGGTCGGCACCGGCCCCTACCGCATCCGCGAATACAAGGCCGACACCTCGCTGGTGATGGACGCGCATGACGAATACTGGGGCGGCCGCCCGCCGGTGAAGACCCTGCGCCTCGTCGAGGTCCCGGAGGTGTCGAGCCGCGTCAACGGCCTGCTCGCCGGCGAGTTCCATTTCGCCTGCGACATCCCGCCCGACCAGATCCCGTCGATCGAGAAGAACGCCGCCTTCGAGGTCCAGGGCGGCACCATCCCAAATCACCGCCTGACCGTCTTCGACAAGAACCATGCCCCCCTGCGCGATCCGCGCGTGCGCCAGGCGATGACCCATGCGATCGACCGCAAGGCGATCGTGGAGAGCCTGTGGGCCGGCCGCACCCGCGTGCCCGCCGGCCTGCAATGGGAATTCTACGCCGACATGTTCATCGCCGACTGGTCGGTGCCCGAGTTCAATCCGGCCCGGGCGCGCGAGCTGGTGAAGGCCGCGGGCTACAAGGGCGATCCGATCACCTACCGCCTGCTCAACAACTACTACACCAACCAGGCCTTCACCGCCCAGGCGCTGGTGGAGATGTGGAACCAGGTCGGCCTCAACGTCCAGATCACGATGGTCGAGAACTGGTCGCAGATCTTCGCCCGCGGCCCCGAGCGCGGCATCCGCGACTGGTCCAACTCGGCCGTCTTCAACGATCCGGTCTCCTCGATCGTCAGCCAGCACGGCCCCAACGGCGAGCAGCAGCAATACGGCGAATGGACCAACGCCGAGATGAACACGCTGTCGCTGGAGCTGGAGACCAGCACCGACCGCGCCCGCCGCCGCGCCATCTTCGCCCGGCTGCTGCAGATTGCCGAGCGCGAGGACCCGGCCTTCACCGTGCTGCACCAGAACGCGACTTTCACGGCCAAGCGGAAGGACATACGCTGGAAGGCGGCGCCGACCTTCGCAATGGACTTCCGGGCGCACAACTGGGGAGCATAGAATGTCGCGCCTGACACGCCGTGCCGCCCTTGCCGCCGCAGCGGCGACGCTGCCGCGGTTCGCGATCGCCCAGGCTGACCAGCGGCCGGCGATCACCATCGCCGTGCAGCGCATCGCCAACAGCAACACGCTGGACGCGCTGCGCGAGCAGTCCAACGTGGGCGAACGCACCAGCCTGATGTTCGCCGAGCGGCTGATCGACCTGGACTACCGCGGCGACCTGGCGCAGGTGCCCAGCCTGGCCACGGCGTGGCGGCGCATCGACGACGCCACGCTGGAAGTGACGCTGCGTCGCGGCGTCACCTTCCAGAACGGCGATCCGTTCACGGCGGACGACGTGGTGTTCTCCTTCGGGCCGCAGCGCATGTTCGGCCAATCGCGGCCGGTGGTGAACGGCAAGACGCTGCCGGTCGCGTTCAGCGCCATCGTCGGCGCCGGGTCGAAGAAGCTGCCGGACGAGATTCCGCCGGTAGCGCGTCGGCTATGGCCGGGGTTCGACAAGGTCGAGATCGTGGACAGTCACACGGTGCGGTTCGTCAACGCCACCCCGGACGTGACGCTGGAGGGCCGCATGGCGGCCTTCGGCAGCGAAATCATCAACCGCCGCGCCTTCGAGGCCGCGTCGTCCTGGCTGGAATATGCCCGCAAGCCCGTCGGCACCGGCCCCTACGGCATCCGCGAGTTCAAGGCCGACGTGTCCCTGACGCTCGACGCGCATGACGGGCATTGGGGCGGCCGGCCGCCGGTGAAGTCGATCCGGCTGGTGGAAGTGCCCGAGGTCTCCAGCCGCATCAACGGCCTGCTCTCCGGCGAATACCAGTTCGCCTGCGACATCCCGCCCGACCAGATCGCCACCGTGCAGAAGAACCCGGCCTTCGAGGTCGTGGGCGGCAGCATCCTGAACCACCGCATGACCAGCTGGGACATCCATCACGCCCAGTTGCGCGACCCGCGCGTGCGCCGCGCCCTGTCGCATGCGATCGACCGCCAGGCGATCATCGACGGGCTATGGGATGGCCGCACCCGTGTTCCCGCCGGCCTGCAATGGGAATTCTTCGGTCCGATGTTCGTCCAGGGCTGGCAGGTGCCGAAATACGATCCGGCCGAGGCGCGCCGCCTGCTCAAGGAGGCCGGCTACAAGGGCGACCCGATCCCCTACCGGCTGCTCAACAACTACTACACCAACCAGGTCGCCACCTCGCAGATCCTGGTGGAGCAGTGGCGCCAGGTGGGGCTCAACGTCGAGATCACCATGCGCGAGACGTTCAGCCAGCTGCGCGACAAGTCGCAGCCGCGCGGCGTGCGGGACTGGTCGTCGGGCGCCACGTTCAGCGATCCGGTGGGCTCCATCGTCGCCAATTTCGGCCCCAACGGCGCGGCCCAGCAGGCGGGGGAATACGCGAACGCCGAGTTCTCCGCGCTGTGCGTGGTGCTGGAAACCAGCGCCGACCGGGCAAAGCGGCGAACAGCTTTCGAGCGCATGCTGACCATCGCCGAACGCGAAGACCCCGCCTACACCATCCTGCACCAGAGCGCGGCCTTCACGGCCAAGCGCAAGGACATCAAATGGAAGGCCGCACCGTCCTTCGCCATGGATTTCCGGCCCGGGAATTTTGCAATCTGATGCAGCGTTCTGAAGCAAGGCAGGGAAACGCCTACGGCGGCCAGCGAGGCCCTTCGCGTCCATGACCGCCCTCGTCTCCATCCGCGACCTCCGCGTTTCGTTCGACGGCCATGCCGCCCTGCGCGGCGTCGATTTCGACCTGCGGGCGGGCGAGGCGGTCGGGCTGGTCGGCGAAAGCGGCAGCGGCAAGTCGGTGACCTGGCTGGCGGCGCTGGGCCTGCTGCCGTCGAAGGCGAAGGTGAGCGGACAGGTGCGGCTCGACGGCGCCGAGCTGCTCGCCGCCGCTCCGGCCGTGCTCGACCGCATCCGCGGCGGGCGCGTGGCCATGATCTTCCAGGATCCGGCGAGTTCGCTCAATCCCGTGCATCGCGTCGGGCGGCAGGTGGTTGAGGCATTGCGCCTGCATCGCGGCCTGGAGGGTGCGGCCGCGCGGGCCGAGGCGCGGCGGCTGTTCGACATGGTCGGCATTCCCGACGCCGCGCGCCGGCTCGATGCCTATCCGCATGAGATGTCGGGCGGCCAGAACCAGCGCGTGATGATCGCCATGGCCCTGGCCGGCGAGCCGGAGCTGCTGGTGGCCGACGAGCCGACCACGGCGCTGGACGCGACGATCCAGGCGCAGATCCTGGACCTGCTCAGGCGGCTGCAGGCCGAGACCGGCATGGCGCTGGTGCTGATCAGCCACGACCTGGGCGTGGTGGCCGATCTCTGCACCCGGGTCGGCGTGATGTATGGCGGACGGATCATCGAGGAGGCGCCGACCGAGGCGCTGTTCGCGCGGCCGGTCCACCCCTACACGCAGGGGCTGCTCGCGGCGCTGCCGGACATGGTCGGGCCGCGCCGGCGGCTCACGGCGATTGCCGGCGGCGTGCCGGAGCCATGGAACTTCCCGCCCGGCTGCGCCTTCGCGCCGCGCTGCCCGCGGGCCGGCCCGGCCTGCGACGCGGAAGTGCCCCCGTCGCGGGAGCTGGCTCCCGGCCATGCCGCCGCCTGCATCCTGGCCGGCGCCGCCGCGCCCGCCCGCCAGGTCGTGCCGGCATGACGCCGCTGCTGGAGCTCGACGGCGTCTCGCGCGTCTACCGCACCCGCCGCGGCCTGCTGGGACGGGCGAGCGCGGTGCGCGCGGTCGACCACGTGTCGCTCCAGGTGGCGCCCGGCCACACGCTCGGCATCGTCGGCGAGAGCGGCTGCGGCAAGTCCACCACCGGGCGGCTGGCGCTCGGGCTGGAGCGGCCGGACGACGGAACGGTGCGGTTCAGGGGGGCAGCCATGCCGCCGCCCGGCACGCCCGACTGGCGGGCGCAGCGCGCGCACATGCAACTCGTCTACCAGGACCCGCTGGGCGCGATGGACCGCAGGCTGACCGTCGCGGCGCAGGTGGAGGAACCGCTCGCGATCCACCGCATCGGCACGCCAGGCGAACGCAAGGACCGGGTGGCGGCCCTGCTGCGCGATGTCGGGCTGCGGCCGGACCAGGCGGCGCGGCACCCGCACGCCCTGTCGGGCGGGCAGCGCCAGCGCGCCGTGCTCGCCCGCGCGCTGGCCACCGATCCCGCGCTGCTGGTCTGCGACGAGCCGGTCTCGGCGCTCGACGTCTCGATCCAGGCGCAGATCGTCAACATGCTCACCGACATCCAGGCCGCGCGTGGCATCGCGATGCTGTTCATCAGCCACGACCTCAAGGTGGTGCGCCAGGTCAGCCACGAGGTCGCGGTGATGTATCTCGGCCGCATCGTCGAGCAGGGCGACCCCGACGCCATCCTTCGCCGACCCGGTGCATCCCTATGCGCGGGCGCTGGTTTCGGCCATTCCGGTGCCGGGGCCGCGCCGCCTGCCGCGCATCGTGCTGACCGGCGACCCGCCCAACCCGGCCGACCGCCCGGCCGGCTGCGCCTTCCACCCGCGCTGCGCCCTGGCGGTGGCGGCCTGCCGCGGCGAGGAGCCCGAACTCATGACCCGATCCGACGGCAGGCTGGTCGCCTGCCACCGCGCCGACGAACTCGCGAAAGCGGCCGCGTGATGCGCATTTCCCGCCGCGCGGCGCTTGGCGCCGCGCTGCTGCCGCGTTTCGCCATCGCGCAATCGGACACGCGGCCGGCCATTTCCGTCGCGGTGCAGAAGATCGCCAATTCCGGCGTGCTGGACCTGCTGCGCGAGCAGTCCTCCAACGCCTCCGAGCGGTGGGGCGCGTCAATCCTGGAGACCCCGATCGCCCGCAACCAGCAGGGCCGGCTCGAAGGCATCCCCGGCCTCGCCACCGCCTGGCGCCGCATCGACGCCGCCACCGTCGAGCTCGACCTGCGCGAGGGCGTCAGGCTCCACAACGGTGACACCCTGACCGCGGACGACGTGGTCTTCTCCTTCGGCCCGGAACGCATGTTCGGCCCCGACCTGCCGAAGGACATCCCCGCCGTCGCCAGGCGCCACTTCCCGGCGCTCGACCGCGTCGAGGCGGTGGGCAAGAACAAGGTCCGCTTCGTCAACCGTACCCCGGACCTCACGCTCGAAGGCCGCATTTCCGCCGGCGGCAGCGAGATCGTCTCCGAGCGCGCCTGGCGCGCGGCCGGCTCCTGGCAGGCCAACCGCAACCTGCCGGTCGGCACCGGCCCTTACCGACTCGTCGATTTCAGGCCCGACTCCGTCCTCACCCTCGCCGCGCACGACGAATACTGGGGCGGCCGCCCGCCCCTGCGCTCGCTGCGCTTCCTGGAAATTCCCGAAACCGCCTCCCGCATCGCCGCCCTGCAATCGGGCGAGGTCCAGTTCGCCACCGACATCCCGCCCGACCAGATCGCCGGCATCGAGAAGACTCCCGGCCTCGACGTTCAGGGTGGCCTGGTGCTCAACCACCGCATCCTCGCCTTCGACAAGAACAGCCCACCCCTCTCCGACCCGCGCGTCCGGCTCGCCATGGCCCACGCGATCGACGGCCAGGCGATCGTCGATGCGCTGTGGGCCGGACGGACACGGGTGCCGGCCGGGCTGCAATGGGAATTCTACGGCAACATGTTCGTCGCCGGCTGGAGCGTGCCCGGCTTCGACCCCGCCCGCGCCCAGGCCCTGCTGAAGGAAGCCGGCTACAGGGGCGAGCCGATCGTCTACCGTGCCCGCAACGACTACTACACGGCGGAGATCGCCACCGCGCAGATCCTGGTGGAATTCTGGCGGGCGGTCGGGCTGAACGTGAAGCTGGAGGTCAAGGAGAACTGGGCCCAGGTGCTGGACAAGGCCGGCCCGCGCGGCCTGCGCGACTGGTCCAACTCCGCCGTGTTCGACGATCCGGTCTCCTCCATCGTCAACCAGCACGGCCCCAACGGCGCCCAGCAGACCAACGGCGAATGGACCAACGCCGAGATGAACCGGCTGGCGCCGGAGCTCGAATCGAGCACCGACCCGGCCCGGCGCAAGGCGATCTTCGCGCGGATGCTGCAGATCTGCGAACGCGAGGACCCCGCCTACATCGTTCTGCACCAGAACGCGGCCTTCACCGCCAGGCACAAGCGCCTGCCGTGGCGGGCGCCGCCCTCCTTCTTCCTGGATTTCAGCCCCCGGAACTGGGGCTGAGCCATGCTGCGTTTTCTCGGCGTGCGGCTGGCCCGCGCCGCGCTCACCATCGTGCTGGTGGTCACCTTCGCCTTCGTGGTGCTCCGCCTGTCGGGCGATCCCGCGCTGACCATCATGTCGCCCGACGCGCCGGCCGAGGCGATTGCGGCGTTCCGCAAGGCCTGGGGGCTCGACCAGCCGATCTGGGTCCAGTACGTGAACTATTTCGGCGCCATCGCGCATGGCGAACTCGGCCAGTCGATGCGCGACGGGCGGCCGGCGATCGTGCTCGTGCTGGAGCGGATTCCGGCAACCCTGGCACTGACGATTCCGGCCTTCGCGCTCAAGGTCGGGCTCGGCATTCCGGCAGGCATCCAGGCGGCACTGCATCGCAACTCGCTGACCGACCGGCTGGTGATGGCCGGCGCCGTGGCGGGGTTCACGGTGCCAAGCTTCGTGCTGGGGCTGTTGCTGGTGCTGTTGTTCGCGGTCCAGCTCGGCTGGCTGCCCTCGGGCGGGCAGGAGAGCTGGCGAAGCGCGATCCTGCCGGTGATCACGCTCGGGCTCGGCGGCGCGGGCATCCTGGCCCGGTTCACGCGCAGCGCCATGCTGGAGGTGCTCGGCCAGCCCTATATCCGTACGGCGTCGGCCAAGGGCGTGCCCTGGCGGCTGGTGGTGCGGGGGCATGCCCTGCCGAACGCGGCGATCCCGACGGTGACGGTCGTGGGGTTCATGGTCGGCACCCTGATCGCGGGGGCCGTGGTGGTGGAGAGCGTGTTCTCCTGGCCGGGGGTGGGGCGACTGCTGATCGTGGCGGTGTCGAACCGGGATCTGGCGGTCGTGCAATGCATCCTGCTGCTGGTGGCGGGGACGATGGTGAGTGCGAACCTGATCGTGGACCTGCTGTACGGCGTGCTCGATCCGCGCCTGCGCGGCATGGCGGGGGCGCACTAGATGTCGGCCACCGTACTTGCCGTCCCCGCGCCGCGCCGTGCCCGCATGCCGGGTCTGGTGGTGGCGGCGATGGTCTGGCTCGTGGCGGTCCTGGCGGTGGCGGTACTGGCGGAATGGATCCGGCCGTACGGGATCACGGCGATGGATCTGCGCGCCCGGCTGCAGCCGCCGGTGGGGTTCGGCGGCGGCTGGGCGCATGCCCTGGGCACCGACGAGCTGGGGCGGGACGTGCTGAGCCGGCTGATCGTTTCCATTCGCATAAGCGTGGTGATCGCCTTCGGGGCGACGGCGATCGCGGCCGTGCTGGGCACCACGCTCGGTTTCCTGGCCGCGCATTTCCGCGGCGTGGTGGAACAGATCGTGCTGATGCTGATCGATTTCCAGGCCAGCATGCCGTTCCTGATCCTGGCTCTCGCGGTGCTCGCCTTCTTCGGCAATTCCCTGCCCCTGTTCGTGGCCCTGATGGGGCTGTACGGGTGGGAGCGCCATGCCCGGATCGCGCGGGGGCTGGCGATCTCGGCCACCGCGCAGGGCTATGCCGGGGCGGTGCGGCAGTTGGGCGCGCGGCCGTCGCGGGTGTATCTGCGGCACGTGCTGCCCAATATCGCCTCCACCCTGATCGTGGCGGCGACCCTGTCCTTCCCCGAGGTGGTCCTGCTGGAGAGCGGGCTGTCCTTCCTGGGGCTGGGCGTGCAGCCGCCGATGACCTCGCTCGGCAACATGGTCGGGTACGGGCGCGAGTACCTGACCCGGGCGCCGTGGATCCTGCTGGCGCCGAGCGGGGTGATCGTGCTGACCACGCTTTCGGTGAGCCTGCTGGGCGACTGGCTGCGGGACCGGCTGGACCCGACGCTTTCCTAGTCGACCCGTAGCGCGGCCCGCATCAGCGCCGCACCTTCCGGGTCCTCGTGCAGGGACAGGCGGAGGGCGGCCAGGCTCGCGAAGCGATGCAGCAGGGCGCGGCGGCGGGCGGCGGCGAGCGGATGGGCGGGGGCGTCGCGGATCAGCGTGGCCTCGCGGTCCCAGGCGACGATGAGGCCGGTTTCGGGCGGAAGCAGCTCCTGCGGGAAATCGGTGTCGACGGCGAAGTAGAGGGCATCACTGAAATCGCGGTATTCGGGCCACTTGGAGTCGACCAGGAAGTCGCGCGGGCCGGACTTGATCTCGATGCAGGCGAAGCCGCCATCGGGGCGGAGCGCCAGGATGTCGGCGCGGCGGCCGTTGGGCAGCGTGACCTCGTGCAAAGGCGACCAGCCGAGCAGGATGCACAGCCGGGCGGTGGCACGGCGGATGGCGGCGGCACGCTCGGGGAAGGACGGGGAGTCGCTCACGCGATCGCGTCGATGGCCTTGGCGAGGGCGATGTCCTTGTCACTGAGGCCACCGGCATCGTGGGTGGAGAGGGTGATCTCCACCTTGTTCCAGACGTTGGACCATTCGGGATGGTGGCCGTGCTGCTCGGCGAGCAAGGCGACGCGGGACATGAAGCCCCAGGCGGCGGAGAAGTCGGCGAAGGCGAAGCTGCGGGCGATGGCGTCGCGGCCGGGGACCATGGACCAGGCCGGGAGCGCGGCGGGCAGGGCGGTGCGGGCGGCTGGGCTGAGTTTCTCGACCATGGGGGGCTCCTTGCTTGACCGGGCGGGCGGGGCGTGCGGAGGTTCCGCGATGACCCGCCGCCAGCATACCACGCCGCCCGACATCGCCGAGATCACGGAACTTGCCGAACGGGCCCTGGCGGCGATCCCCGCGCGGCTGCGGGGACAGATCGACAATGTCGGCATCATGGTCGAGGAGATGGCCGACGACGCGACCCTGGACGAGATGGGGATCGAGAGCGGGTGGGACCTGTCCGGGCTGTACCGGGGCACGCCCCTGCCGGCCCGGAGCAGCATGGACATCGCGCGGGGGCCGGACCTGATCTTCCTGTACCGCCAGCCGATCCTGCTGGAATGGGTGGAGGAGGGGGAGGATTTGTACCGGCTGGTGCGCAACGTGCTGGTGCATGAGCTGGCGCATCATTTCGGCTTCAGCGATGCCGAGATCGAGCGGCTGGAACGGGAGATGGAGTGATGGCCGACAAGGTCGACGTGCTGATCGTGGGCTCCGGCGCCTCGGGGGCGGCGGTGGCGTGGAGCCTGGCCGAGACGAAGATGCGGATCCTGTGCCTGGAGCAGGGGGACTGGGTGAAGTCCGGCGAGTTTCCGACCAACGGGCGGGACTGGGAGGCGCGGCGGTGGGGGGATTTCGCGATCAGCCCGAACCAGCGCGGGCGGGACACCGACTACCCGATCAACGAGGACAACTCGCTGATGAAGGTGGCGAATTTCAACGGGGTGGGGGGCGGGACGATCCTGTACACGGCGCACTGGCCGCGGATGCACCCCTCCGATTTCCGGGTGAGATCGCTGGACGGGGTGGCGGATGACTGGCCGATCGACTACGCGGCCCTGTCGCCGTTCTATGACGAGAACGACCGGATGATGGGGGTGTCGGGGCTGGCGGGCGACCCTTCGTTCCCGCCGCACGGGGCGCCGATGCCGCCATTGCCGTTGGGGCGGACGGGGACCGTGTACGGGAAGGCCCTGAACAGGCTGGGCTGGCACTGGTGGCCGTCTTTCGCGACGGTGGCGAGCCAGGACTATGAGGGGCGGGGCCAGTGCATCAACCTGGCCCATTGCACGCCGGGCTGCGCGCAGGGGGCGAAGGCGAGCACCGATATCACCTACTGGCCGGCGGCGATCNGGTGCCGGGTGCGGGAGATCACCACCGGCCCCGACGGGATGGCGACCGGGGCGATCTACTACGACGCCGCGGGGGTGGAGCGGTTCCAGGCCGCCGAGATGGTGATCCTGGCGTGCAACGGGATCGGGACGCCGCGGCTGCTGCTGAATTCGGCCTCGGCGCGGTTTCCGGACGGGCTGGCCAATTCGAGCGGGCTGGTGGGGCGGAACCTGATGCTGCACCCGTGGCCGTTCGTGGGCGGGTATGCGCCGGAGCGGGTGGACCCCGGGCAGGGGCCGGTGGTGACGATCTTCAGCAAGGAGTTCTACGAGACCGACCCGCGGCGCGACTTCGTGCGCGGCTACATGCTGCAGTTCAGCCGGGGGACGGGGCCGGGCAGCGAGGCGGTTTCCAGCATGGCGGCGGGGCGGCTGCCATGGGGCGCGGGGCACCATGACGCGTATCGGGAAATGTATGGGCACCGGCTGAACATCGGCGTGGCCTGCGAGGATTTGCCGGAGGAACACAACCGGGTGACGCTCGACCCGGTGCTGAAGGACAGCCACGGGATTCCGGCGCCGCGGATCGATTATTCGTTCAGCGCCAACACGATGAAGATGATGGAGCACGGGATCGCGCGGGCGACGGAGGTGCTGGAGGCGGCGGGGGCGACGCGGATCACGACCTCACGCACGGTGCTGAACAGCCCGGGGCATCTGCTGGGGACGGCGCGGATGGGGACCGATCCGGCGCGCAGCGTGGTGAACGAATGGGGGCGGTGCCACGACGTGCGCAACCTGTTCATCGTGGATGGGAGCATCTGGGTGACGGGGGGCGGGGTGAATCCGACCTCCACGATCCAGGCATTGGCGTTGTACGTGGCGGACCAGATCAAGCAGCGGCTGGCGGTGCTGTTCGATTGAGTTTGATATCGTAACTATTTGGGGCTGGGTTCGGCGTTGCGGAACCGAGGGAGCTGGTTGAAGGGCCAACGGGTTCGGAGGCGGGGGCAGAGGGTGGCGTAGGGGTCTGGGGGTGGGCTCAGCCCGCCGGGTTCGTGTGGTTGCCACCCCTCCCCCTTTCTTGGTTCGCTGTTCGCGACCCAAGCCCGCACGGGGAGGGGGGAAGGAATGTTGCGCCCTGGACGGGCGGCGGCGCCCTCACCCTTCCCGTCGCTTCGCGATGGGCCCCTTCCCTCCCCCGCACGCGTGGGAGGGAGGTTGGGCACCTTGGGCTTGATGCCCAGCGATGCGTGCCGCACGCCCAGCGATGCGTGCCGCACGCCCATATTGCCCAGCGATGCGTGCTGCACGCCCAGCGATGCGTGCCGCACGCCCAGCGATGCGCACGCCCAGCGATGCGTGGCGCACGCCCATAATGTGGCAGATCGGGCGGAGGAGGCGTTGGGCCTGGGGGGTGGCGGCGAGGAGGGTGGCGACCTCGGGTTCGGCGAGGAGGGCGCGGAGGCGGTGGGTGTAGTGGGCGCCTTCGTGCCTGAGCTCGACGAGGAGCCAGTCGCACTTGCGGGGGAAGGCCAGCGGGGGCTTGCCGGAGGATTTGCGGCCTGGCCGCGGCTTGCTCGGGCGGAGCTGGCCGGCTTCCAGCTTGCGCATGACCCTGGCGAGGCGCTGGCCGTTGCGGTGGAGCCAGAGGCAGAGCGGGACGATGACCTTGCAGCGGGTGGGGTGCTTGCAGAAGACGCGGGTGATGACGGCGATCAGCCCGGCCACGATCTCGCCGAACCGCACGGCGAGGGCCGGGGCGGCGGCGAGAAGCTCGGGGGGGAGGGTGGTTGCGGACACGCCCGGGCGTATACGGCAAACATTCCTCATTTGTCAAGGCTTTTTTACTTGGCCCGGATTTCCGGGACGCCTGCCGGCCGGGCGGCGGCGGGGGGCTGGACGGATCGTGACGGCGTGGCGCGCGACGGCATGGTGGCGACCGGGCGTTGGATGATATAAGCGGCGGCGTCGCAGTGCCGGCATGCACGCTTTCCGGGAGGCGCCCGATGACACCTGTCCTGTTCAACCGCCGTGGGCTTGTTTTTGCCGGGAGCTCGGGGCTGGCGGCCGGGATGCTCGGGCTGCTGCCGTCCGCCCGGGCGCAAGGGCTGGCGCCGACCGAGACGATGTCGGGCGGGGCGAACAACTATCGCCAGGGGGCGCCGATCGTGGAACGGATCGGCAAGGGCGGGTTCTGGATGTCGGGCACGGTGCGCCGGGCCGGGGACGGGGCGCCACTGGCCGGGCAGCGCATCCAGATCTGGGCGCATACGGTGGAAGGGCAGGAGCACGAGCCGCAGAGCCATGGCGCGACGCTGACCGACAAGGACGGGCGGTTCCGGCTGGAGATGCCGCAGATCATTCCCATTTTCGGGCAGCCGCATGGGCACCTGGCCTATGACAGCGGGGAATTCCGGACGGTGTTCCTGCGGCCGATCATGCGCAGCGCGAAGCAGACCAGCCTCGAGGCGCATTTCGTGCTGCAGCCGGCCTGACCGCGGGCCGGATGCGGCGGGTGCGGGCGGCGCTGGTGTGGGCCGCGCTGGCGGCGGTTGTTGGCGTGCCGATCGCGGCCGCGGCGATG
>JBGAIK010000112.1:0-14565 GCA_044225615.1 Acetobacteraceae bacterium
ATAGGCGAGCGGCAGGCCCTTCATGACGGTGAGCAGGCCGATCAGGGCGCCGTTGATGCGCCCGGTCTTGGCGCGGACCAGCTCGGCGGCGTCGGGGTTGCGCTTCTGCGGCATGATCGAGCTGCCGGTGGTGAAGGCATCCGACAGGCGGATGAAGCGGTAGGGGGCGCTGCACCAGATGACGATCTCCTCGGCGAGGCGGGAGAGGTGCATGGCCGAGATCGCGGCGGCCGAGAGGAATTCCAGCGCGAAGTCGCGGTCGGAAACGGCGTCGAGCGAGTTGGCGGTGGGGCGGTCGAAGCCGAGCGACTTCGCCGTCATGTCGCGGTCGAGCGGGAAGGAGGTGCCGGCGAGTGCCGCGCTGCCCAGCGGGCATTCGTTGAGCCGCCGGCGGCAGTCGGCGAGGCGGCCGCGGTCGCGCGCCAGCATCTCGACATAGGCGAGCAGATGGTGGCCGAGGGTGACCGGCTGGGCGGTCTGCAGATGGGTGAAGCCCGGCATCGGCGCGTCGGCGAAGGTGGCCGCGCGCTGGGCCAGGGCGAGCATCGCGTCGGCGAGCTGGGCGTCGAGTCCGTCGATCGCGTCGCGCACCCAGAGGCGGAAATCGGTGGCGACCTGGTCGTTGCGGCTGCGCCCGGTGTGCAGGCGGCGGCCGGCATCGCCGATGCGCTCGGTCAGCCGCGCCTCGACGTTCATGTGGATGTCTTCGAGCGCCTCGTCGAAGGGGAAGCGGCCGGCCTCGATGTCGGCGGCGATGGCGGCGAGGCCGGATTCGATGTCGTCGCGGTCTTTCGGCGTCAGGATGCCGAGCTTCACCAGCATCGCGGCATGGGCCAGCGAGCCCCTGATGTCCTGGCGCCACATCTTGCGGTCGAAGCCGATCGACGCATTTATTTCCTGCATGACCACCGATGGGCCGGCGGCGAAGCGGCCGCCCCATTGCTGGTTGGCGTCGGCATTGCGAAGAGTCGGGGCGTTGCGCGGGTCGGGGGTCTCGTTCACGCGGGCATCCTGGAGGAGTGGCAGATGGTGCGGAGGCGTCGGGTCATCGTGGCGGGAACGGCGGCGCTCGCGGCCGGGACCGTAGCGGTCGCGGCGTCGTGGCGCAAACAGGGGCCGGCGATCTTCACGCCGGTCGAGGCCGCCGCGCCGGACCTGAAGCCGCTGGTGGGTCCGGCGCGGCCGAAGCCCGTGGAACCCGCCGCCGCCAGTTTTCTGGACGCCGAGGGAGAGACGAAGAGCCTGGCCGACTTCAAGGGCCAGGGTGTGGTGGTCAACCTGTGGGCCACCTGGTGCGTGCCCTGCGTGGCCGAGATGCCGGCGCTGCAGGCTTTGGCGCGGGCGGTGGCGACGGACCGGATCGCGGTGCTGCCGCTGTCCTCCGACCGCGGCGGGGCGGCGGTGGTGCGGCGCTTCTATGCGAAGAACGAGATCCAGGGGCTTGCCGTGTGGCTGGACCCGAAGGGCGAGGCGGCGCGGGCCTGGGGCGCGCGCGGGCTGCCCACCACGCTGATCATCGATCGCGAGGGTCGCGAGGTGGCGCGGGTGGAGGGGGCGGTGGAGTGGGCGAGTGCGGAGTCCATTGCCGAGCTGAAGCGGTTGATTGGGTGAAGGAAGAATCTTCTTTTTCTGAAGAAAAAGAAGCAAAAAGACTTTTGTCCGTTGGTCCCTCGTGGGGCTGCCGGCGCGGCTCCCCAGCAAACGGACAAAAGTTTTTTGGTTCTTTTTTCCAAAAAAGAACATCCTTTCTTCCTTCGTAATTTTGCCCCTGCTCCCTGGCCCAACCCGCCGCCCCGCGCTAGCGTCCCCATCCGTGACGCAGCGGGAGCGGGCGATGAGCGGCGGACTTTCCAACATCCGGGTGGCCTGGTTCAACGGTTCGTTCATGCCGGAGAACGAGGTCCGCATTCCCTTTCGCGACTCGTCCTGGTTGTACGGCGACGGCGCGTTCGACATGACGCGCAGCTTCAACGGCCGGCTGTTCAAGGTGAAGGAACATGTCGAGCGGCTCTACAAGTCGCTGAAATATCTGCGCATCGACCCGGGCATCGGGCCGAAGGAGATGTCCGACATCTCGCACGAGCTGTTCGAGCGCAACCGGCATCTGCTCGGCGAGGGCGAGGATTTCTGGCTCGGCCAGCGGATCAGCCGCGGCGTGCGCGAGGTGCCGGGCGACCATCTGGACCATCACGGGCCGAACGTGGTGCTGGAGTGCATGCCGCTGCCGCTGAAGCAGCGCGCGCGCAGCTTCGTGGAGGGGATCAAGGTGCTGGTGCCGGCGACGCGGCGTACGCCGCCCGAGAGCCTGACGCCGCGGGCCAAGACGCATAACTACCTGAACCTGATCGTCGCCAGCCAGGAGGTGAACGCGATCGACCCGTCGGCCTGGGCCATCCTGCTCGACACCAACGGCAATCTCTGCGAGGGGCTGGGCTCCAACATCTTCATCGTCAAGGATGGCGAGATCCTGACGCCGCGGGCGAAATACGTGCTGCCCGGCGTATCCCGGCAGACCGCGATCGACATGGCCGAAGGGCTGGGCATGACGGTGACGGAGGCGGACCTGGACCTGTACGACGCCTACAACGCCGACGAGATCTTCATCACCTCCACCTCGCTGTGCGTCTGCCCGGCGAGTTCGGTGAACGGGGTGCATGTGGGGCCGCCGGGGCAGGTGTGGGGGCCGGTGACCAAGGCGATCGCGGATGCCTACGTGAAGTTCGTCGACTACGACTTCGTGGGCCAGTACCTGAAGTTCTACGACCCGGGCCAGGAGGCGCGGGCGTTCTGAGCCGGCCTTGATCCTGCGCGCCGCCGCGCCGGCCGACATCGATGCCGCGGCCGGCGTCGCGTCCCGGTCCTATCGCGCGGGGTTCGGCGGTATCCTCGATGCCGGCGTGCTGGACGGGCGGACGCCGGCCTTCTTCGCCGAGCGGTTCCGCGCGGCGCCGCATCTGCTGGTGCTGGCCGAGCGGGGCGGCGCGGTTCTGGGCTTCTCGCTGATGACCAACCGGCACGTCGACATGCTGTTCGTGGACCCCCCCGCCCAGCGCGGCGGCGTGGGCCGCGCGTTGCTGGAAGAGGCGGAGGCGCGGGGCGCGTGCAGCCTGGAGTGCTTCCGCGCCAATTTCGCCGCCCGCCGCTTCTACGAAGCCCGGGGCTGGGCGCTGGCCCAGGCCTATAGCCGCGCCTTCGCCGGCGCCGAGCACGAATTCGTCCGCTACGAGAAACCCGAGCCCGCGCCCGCCCCGGCGGCGCCGGGGCAGGAGAGGAGACGCCGATGAGCAGCAAGCGACCGATCACCCAGGAGGATATCTGGCTGATGCGCCGGGTGGGCAACCCTGTGGCGAGCCCCGACGGGCGCTGGCTGGTCACCGCCGTGGTGGAACCGGCCTACGACCCGGCCGAGGAGACCGCCGACCTGTGGCTGGTGCCCGCCGACGGAAGCGCCGAGCCGCGGCGCTTCACCAGCGGCCATGGCGCGAAGTTCGCGCCCGCCTGGTCGCCGGACGGGACGCGGATCGCCTTCGTGGCCAGGCTCGACGGCGACGAGGCGGGGCAGCTGTACATCCAGCCGCTGGCCGGCGGCCCGGCGCGGCGCTGGACCGACCGGCCGGGCGGCATCCGCACGCCGCGCTGGCGGCCGGATGGCGGCGCGATCCTGTTCGAGGCGACCGAGACGCGCCGGGCGGCGGCGAAATCGCCCGCCCGCATCTATGACGCCATGCCGGTGCGGTTCTGGAACCGCTGGCTCGACGAATACCGGCCGCACCCGTTCGTGCTGGAGCTGAAGGACGGGGCGGCGCCGGTGGACCTGCTGGCCGGCACCGCGTTCGCGCGGCGCCCGGGCTTCAAGGGCATGTTCCGCACCACCGAGCGCGACACGATCGAGGGGCTGCAGTCGCAATGGACGCCCGATGGGGCAGCCGTGGTGTTCGCGGCACAGGTGAACGCCGACGAGATGATGCACACCACCGTCTACACCAGCCTGTTCCAGGTGCCGGCGGCGGGCGGCGAGCCGGTGGCGCTGACGCCGCCCGGGGAAAGCTATTCCGAGCCGCAGTTCAGCCCGGACGGCGGCACGCTGCATGCCCTCCGCCGGCGCTGGGGCACCGACTATGTCGGCAACCGGCTGGCGCGCATGACCTGGCCGGGGGGCACGCCGGAGGTGGTGACCGGCCAGTGGGACCGGATCATCGACGCCTATACGGTGGGCAAGGACGGCTCCGCGTATCTCGATGCCGCCGATGACGGATTCAACCGGATTTCGCGCCTGCCGGCGGCGGGCGGCATGCCGGAGCCGCTGGCGGCGATGCAGGCCGGCGCCTATCGCGCGCTGACCCCGGTCGAGGGCGGGCTGGCGGCGATCCACGAGACGGCGCTGCAGCCGCCGGAGCTGGTGCTGATGGGCAATCCCCACCGGCCGCTGACACGCTTCAACGCCGCGCGGCTGGCCGAGATCGACGCGCCCGACCCGATCCACTTCCGCTTCACCGCGAGCAACGGCAAGCGCATCCACAACGTGCTGTTCCGGCCGGCCGGGTTCGATCCGTCGAAGAAATATCCGATCGTGACCTTCATCCATGGCGGGCCGGCCGCGATGAGCACGGACGCCTCGCGCTATTCAGCCTACTGGTTCCACCCGCATCTGCTGGCATCGCCCGGCTACGTGGTGATCGAGACCAACTATACCGGCTCGATCGGGTTCGGGGAGGCCTTCGCCGCGGCGGTGGAGCGCGACGTGCTGCGCACGCCGGGGCAGGAGGTGCTGGAGGCGATCGCCGAGGCGGCGCGGCTGTTCGACTTCGTGGACGAGTCGCGGCAGGCCGCGGTGGGCGGCAGCTATGGCGGCTACATCGTCAACTGGCTGAACGGGCAGACCAACCAGTTCCGCTGCCTGGTGTCCCATGTCGGGCCGTTCAACAACGAGGCGCAGTACGGCACCAACGATGGCGGGCTGGAGCGCGAGACGCGGATGGGCGGGCCGATCTGGGAGGGTGGCGGGCAGTGGAACGACCAGAGCCCGATGCGCTACGCGCAGAACTTCCGGACGCCGACGCTGGTTTCGCACAGCGAGCGGGATTTCCGGGTGCCCCTGAACGAGGGCCTGGCCAATTTCAAGATCCTGCAGCGGCGCGGCATTCCGAGCCGGTTCATCGTCTTTCCCGACGAGGGGCACATGATCGGCAACGGCGAGAACGCGCGGCTGTACTGGAGCGAGGTGAAGGCCTGGCTGGGGCGGTTCCTGTAGCAGGCCGGGCGGGGCCGAGGCCCCGCCCGCCGCACGGTGATGCAGGACCGCCGATCATGACCGGTTCAGGCCGAACCAATCATGATCTGGCAAGTCTCGGTTGGGTCGCGTGATTCACCCGTTCAGCGGGCGATGACGTTGCCCTGGCCGTCCAGCCCGACATTGGCGGCGGTGCCGCCCTTCATGGCGTGGGCGTGCCACAGCCCGTCGGGGCCGACCATCAGGCCGGTGACGCCGGTGTAGCCGCTGGCCTCGATCTTCGCCTTCGCCTGCGCCTCGTTCATCCCGGCGGAGGTGGCGGCCGCGCCCGCGGTGGGGTTCGGCTTCATGGTGTCGGCACCGTTGGTGCTCTGCGTGTTCGGGACCGGCGTGGCCCGCTCGGCGCCGCTATTGCCGCCGGTGCCGGCGGACTGGGCGAGTGCCGGGCCGGCGGCAAGCGCGAGGGCGAGGCCGGCGATCAGGATGCGTTGCATTGGAATTCTCCTCTGGCGGATTGGGACATGCCCTGCGCGGACATGCCGCCCGGACAAGTGGCCGCGCGCATCCGGCGTTCCAACAAGAAAACGTGCGATGGAGCAGAACAGGCAAATGGAACTCCGCCTGGAATGAAGAATTGATCCGGCGCAGGTTGGAGTAGTCGCTGGCCATGACGCACAAGTGAGTGAGCGGCGCCCTATTCCTGCCTCATTCCATGATGGAGGTTTTCATGAGAGTTGCATTGATCGCCACTGCCCTGGCCGCCGGCGCCGTGCTGGCGCCCGCCATGGCCCAGGTGCCCGCCAACCCGAAGCCGGAGACGCCGGCGGTGGTGACGCAGAGCACGCCGGCCCCCGCGGCGCCGGCCGCCGGGGCCAACAGCTTCACCATGGAGCAGGCGAAGTCGCGCATCGAGGCGGCCGGGTATTCCGGCGTCACCGGCCTTGCCAAGGACAAGGACGGGGTGTGGCGCGGCACGGCGACCAAGGGCGGCACCGCGCAGAGCGTGAGCCTGGACTACCAGGGCAACGTGATCGGCGGCTGATCGGCCCGAACCGAGGAGAATCGACATGACCAAGACCGTTTCAGGACTGTTCAATACCTATCGCGAGGCCGCCGATGCGGTGCGCGAGCTCGAGGCGATCGGGGTGCCGCGCGGCGACATCAGCCTGGTCGCGAACAACGTGGACCGCTGGTACGAGGAGCCCGCCTCGGAAGTGGGCGAGGATGCCGGCACCGGCGCCGGCATCGGTGCGGCGGTGGGCGGCATCGGCGGGCTGCTCGCCGGGCTCGGGGTGATGGCGATCCCGGGCGTGGGCCCGGTGGTCGCGGCCGGGTGGCTGGCCGCGACCGCCGCGGGTGCCGCGGTCGGCGCGGTGGCGGGCGGGGCGGCAGGCGGGCTGGTCGGCGCGCTGACCGGCAGCGGCGTGCCCGAGCACGAGGCGAACATCTACGCCGAGGGCGTGCGCCGGGGCGGCGCGGTGGTGACCGCCCGGGTGGAGGACAGCAAGCTCGCGCTTGCCAACGAGGTGCTGCACCGCTTCCGCCGCGTGGATGTCGGGGACCGGGACCGCGCCTACCGCAGCGCCGGCTGGTCGCGCTTCGATCCGGCGTCGCCGGCCTACACGGCGGAAGAGATCGCGCGCGAGCGCGGGCGGCTGTAGCCGCGCCGCGCTTGCGGATTTCGCTGCCGCATGGGAACCAGTCCGGGTTGTTCCGCCTTGCCGGGCGGACACCCCGGAGACCCTTGCCGCATGCGTACCCACCCCCTGCCCGCCGCGCCGCCAGTCGCGCCGCGGCGGGCCCGCCTTGCCGACGTGCTCGGGCCCGGGCTGCTTGCCGGCGCCTCCGACGACGATCCGAGCGGAATCGCGACCTATTCCCAGGCCGGCGCGCAGTTCGGCTATGGGCTGACCTGGGCGCTGCTGTTCACCTACCCGCTGATGTTCGGCATCCAGCTCGTCTGTGCCCGGCTTGGGCGGGTCACCGGGCGGGGGCTCGCGGGCACCATGCGCCGGCACTATCCGCGCCGGCTGGTGATGGCCCTGATAGCGCTGCTGTTCGTTGCCAACGTGATCAATATCGGCGCCGATCTCGGCGCCATGGCCGCGGCCCTGCGCCTGCTGGTCAGCGGCCCGGCGCTGCTCTACGTCGCCGCCTTCGCGGTGCTGACGGTGGTGCTGGAGGTGTTCGTCACCTACGCGCGCTACGTGCTGGTGCTGCGCTGGCTGGTGCTGTCGCTGCTGGCCTATGCCGGCACCGTGCTGGTGGTGGAGGTGCCGTGGGGCGAGGTGGCGCGCAGCCTGGTGGTCCCGCGCATCGAGCCGACCGCCGGCTATCTGACGGTGCTGGTCGCGCTGTTCGGCACGACGATCAGCCCGTACCTGTTCTTCTGGCAGGCCGAGGACGAGGTGGAGGCGCAGAAGCGCGAGCCCGGCGCCCGGCCGCTGCGCAACGCGCCCGAGCAGGCGCCGCCGGCGCTGGCGCGCATCGAGCTCGACACCGCCGTCGGCATGGGCATCTCCAACCTGGTGGCGCTGTTCATCATGATCACCACCGCGGCGACGCTGCACGCGCACGGCATCACCGACATCCAGACCTCGGCCCAGGCCGCCGAGGCGCTGCGGCCGATCGCCGGGCCGCTTGCCTTCGCCGTCTTCGCGCTCGGCATCGTCGGCACCGGCCTGCTGGCGCTGCCGGTGCTGGCCGGCAGCGCCGCCTATGCGCTGGGCGAGACGCTGGACTGGCGGGTCGGCCTTGCCCGGACGCCGCGGCGGGCACGGGCCTTCTACGCCACGATCGCGCTGGCGACGTTTGCCGGCGCCGCCCTGAACTTCACGCCGCTCGACCCGATCAAGGCGCTGTTCTGGAGCGCGGTGATCAACGGGCTCGCCGCGGTGCCGATCATGGTCATCATCATGCTGATGGCCAGCCGCCGGGACGTGATGGGCCGCTTCGCGCTCGGCCCCCGGCTCAAGGCGCTGGGCTGGCTCGCGACCGCGGCGATGACGGCGGCGGCAATGGCGATGGTGGCCAGCTGGTTCGCGTGAGCGGGGGCTACCAGCCGTTCACCCGGGGCCAGATGGCGAGCACGGTGTCGTCGCCGTCCACCACGAAGTAGCGGTCGTGGGCGGCCGCCGTCATGCAGACATGGTTGGGGGCGATGCGCAGGCGGTCGCCGATGCGCAGGTCGGGCGGCGGCACGGCGGGGTCTAGGTCGATGATGCCGTGCTCCTGGTTGGCGCGCTTCACCAGTGACCGGCCGAGGCTGCGGCGCCCCAGCGCGTCGAGCGCCAGGCCGAAGCCCCAGTCGTGCGGCGCGCTCTCGGTGCTGCGGTCCTTCGAGAGCGCGAGGCCGCCGGCATCGACCAGGATGCGGCCCTCGGCGGGGCGGCGGCCGATCACGCTGGCCAGCACGGTGACCGCGATGTCCTCGTGGCCATGGGTGCCGATCTCGGCCTGGAACAGGTCGCCCAGCATGTAGACGCCGGCCCGCACCTCGGTGATGCCTTGCAGCGACGCCGCGTAGAGCGCGGTCGGCGAGCTGCCCATCGAGACGATCGGGCTCTCGAACCCGGCGGCGGCGAGCCGGCCGGCCGCGCGCACCGCGGCCAGCCGCTCGCGCTCGGCGATCGCGGCCATGTCACCGGTGCTGCGGCCGGCATAGCTGTGGCCGGCATGGGTGATGATGCCGGCGAGCGACCGGCCGAGCCGGGCGGCGATCTCGGGCAGCAGCGGCCCGTCCGCGTCGATGCCGCCCCGCGCCTCGCCGCAATCGACCTCGATCAGCGTGCGCGGCGCGGCCGGGTGGGCGGCGATGGCGCTGGCCATGTCGGGGTCGTCGGTGATGACCTTCACCTCCGCCCCGGCCGCGTTCAGCTTGGCCACCTGGTCGAGCTTCTGCGGCGTGATGCCGACGGCGTAGAGGATGTCGGCGATGCCGTGGCCGGCGAAATACTCGGCCTCGGCGAGCGTCGAGACGGTGATCCCCTCGGTCCGCCCCGGCTGCGCGGCCAGCGCCATGCGGGCCACGTCGATCGACTTGGCGGTCTTCATGTGCGGGCGCAGGGCCACGCCGTGGCGCGCCACCGCCTGCGCCATCGCCTCCAGGTTGCGCTGCAGGATGCGGCGGTCGAGCACCAGGCAGGGCGTGGGCAGGTCTGCGAGCTTCATGCCGGCTTCCACTCCACATGGGCGTCGATCGGGATCACCGGGCGGGGCAGGTGCTTCCAGGCGAAATGGCTGAGCATCGGCGAGGTCAGGCCCGGGGCGTCCACCTCGATCACCTGGTCGTGGGCGAAGAACTCGTCGAACCCGCCGCGGAAATGGCCGCGCGACTTCACCTGCACCACCCGGGCCTTGCCGATGTCGAGGCCGAAGGCCTCGAAGAAGGCGGGGTCGGCGCACTGCACGCGCTGCGACACCACCACCACGGTGATGCCGTCGAGCGCGATGGCGGCGGAGGGGCCGAGATCGACGGTGCCGCCGGCGAAGATGCCGCGCCGGCAGCGCACCGGGCCGGGATGCAGGCGCACCACCCGGGCCGGCGCGTGGAACGGCCTGGAGAAATCGGTGGCCAGTTCCCGGTTGAAATGGGCGGTGAAGGCCGCACCCTCGCCCAGGGCATGCGCCTCGGCCGCCAGCGCCGGGTCGTGGATGACGCCGACCAGCACGTCGCGCAGGCCGGCCAAATGGAATGCCTCCAGGATGAACATGGTGTTGCCGCGCCCGCCGCCGCCGGGATTGTCGGCGACGTCGGCGAAGACCAGCGCCGGCTTGCCGTTGCGGCCGGCGTGGCGGGCCAGCTCCACCGCGTCGGGCAGCGCGGTCAGCTTCGGGTGGAACTGCGCCCGCCGCGCCCAGCCGGCTTCCGCCAGCTCCATCGCCAGCGCCTGGGCCGCCGCCCGGTCGGTTGCGGTGACCACCGCGGTCAGGCCGTTGAACGCGGTGTCGGCATAGGCGAAGCCGCCCATGACGGAGACGTTCACCACCGAGGCGTAGCGCGGCGCGGCCATCAGCGCCTGGCCGAGGTCGATCAGCTCGCCATAGGGCCGGTTCGGCGCGTCCCTGCCGGTCAGCATCGTCACCGTCGGCGGCACGATCGGCAGCCGGGCCTTGGCGACGTGCATCGCTTCGCCGCCGAGCAGCCGGCGCATCACCCGGGCCGATTCGGCGCCGCACTGGCGCATGTCCATGTGCGGGTTGGTGCGATAGGCGATGAAGGCGTCGAGCGTGTCGATGTCGGCATCCGAGATGTTGCCGTGCAGGTCGTAGCTGGCGACCAGCTTCACGCCCGGCCCGGCCACGCGGCGGACCATGGCCTGGATGGTGCCCTCGGGATCGTCGTCGCCCTCGGCCAGCCCCGCGCCGTGCATGACGCAATAGACGCCGTCGAGCGGGCCGGCCGCGGCGAGGCCGGATTCCATCTCGGCCAGCAGGCGGCGGAAGAACCCGCCTTCGGCCGGCCCGTTCGGCTCGGCCATGGCGAGGACCAGCGGCACCGGCTGCCAGGGGCCGGCCGCGTCCATCTCGGCGACGAAGCCGGGCAGCTCGGCCAGCATGCGCGGGGCGGCGGCGCGGGCCTCGTCCAGCAGCGCCTGGCCGCGGAACAGGGTGCGGGTGGCGAAGTCGGCCTCGGTCGCCACCGGCGCGAAGCGGTTGCACTCGATCGAGAAGCCCAGCAGCGCAATGCGCGGGCTCACAGCGCCACGCCCATCAGCTCGGCGATGCGCGGCGTCGCCTTCAGGCCGCTGCCGGTCAGCACCAGCACGGTGGTCTGGTCCGGTGTGATCGCGCCCGATTCGAGCAGCCGGCCGAAGGCGGCGGCGGCCTGCGCCGAGGTCGGCTCGGCGTAGATGCCGAGGCGGGCGAGGTCCAGCGTGGCGGCGGCGATCTCCGCCTCGCTCAGCAGCACCGCGCCGCCGCCGGTCTCGCGCAGCGCGCCGAGACATTCGCGCAGGCGCAGCGGCTTCGCGATGGCGGTGCCTTCGGCGATGGTGGGCAGGACCGGGCTGTCGACCATGGCGTCGGCGCCGGCGAGGAAGGCCGCGCCGATCGGGCCGCAATGCGCCGGCTGGGCGGCGAAGATGCGGGGCATGGCCGCGATCTCGCCGGCGCGCAGCAGCTCGGCGAAGCCGATCTCGCAGCCCAGCACGTTGCTGCCGGCGCCGCAGGGGACGATGACGTTGTCGGGCGCGCGGAAGCCGAGATCCTCCCACAGCTCGTAGGCCAGCGTCTTGGTGCCCTGCAGGAAGAAGGGCTGCCAGTTGTGGCTGGCGTAGAAGACCTCGCTGGCGCGGGCCACGGCGGCATCCGAGGTGGCCTGGCGGTTGCCGGGGATCAGCTCCACGGCGGCGCCATGGGCGCGCATCTGCACGGTCTTGGCCGGGCTGGTCGATTCGGGCGCCATGATGGTCGCGCGCATGCCGCCGGCGGCGGCGTAGCAGGACACCGCGGCGCCGCCGTTGCCGGAGCTGTCCTCCAGCACCGCATCGATGCCCTGCTGGCGCAGGATGGAGAGCATGACGCTGGCGCCGCGGTCCTTGAAGCTGCCGGTGGGCATGAACCATTCGCATTTCACCAGGGCTTCAGCGCCATGCAGGCGGCGGGCGACGAGCGGCGTGCAGCCCTCGCCCATGCTGATCGGCCGGTCCACCGCGAGCGGGAAGGCGGCGCGGTAGCGCCACAGGCTGCGCTCGCCGCGGTCGATGGCGTCGCGGGTGATGCCGGGCAGCGGCGTCAGCAGCAGCGGGGCGAGGTCGGTGCCGCACCAGCGCGGCGTGTCGATCGGAAAGGTCTCGCCGCTGTGCGGATCGAGATAGGCGACGTCCATTGCCCGGTTCTCCTGTTGCCGGCAGGCTGGCGCCGCGACGATGCGAGGTCAACCGATGTCCCTTACCGATGCGGCCGGGCTGGCCGCCGAGCTGGTGCGGATCGACAGCCGCAGCGCGGTCTCGAACCTGCCGGTGGCGGAGCGGGTGGAGCAGGCGCTGGCGGGCTTCGAGATCGAGCGGCTGGACTACCTGGACGCGAACCTGGTGCCCAAGCGCGCGCTGGTCGCGCATCGGGGCGGCACCGGGGGGCTGGCCTTCTCCGGCCACATGGACACGGTGCCCGAGACCGGCTGGAGCGAGGACCCGTGGTCCGGCCGGATCGCGGACGGGTGGCTGCACGGGCTGGGCAGCACCGACATGAAGGGGCCGCTGGCGGCCTGCATCGTGGCCGCACGGGGCCTGCCGGCGGCGGTGCCGGTCACCCTGCTGGTGACCACCGACGAGGAGACCACCAAGGCGGGTGCCCGCATCATCGCCGCCCGCTCGGCGCTGGCGCGGCGCGCGGCGCCGGCGGCGATCCTGGTGGCGGAGCCGACCCGGCTGCGGCCGGTGCGCGGCCATCGCGCCCATATCGCGTTCACCGCGGTGGCCACCGGCATCCAGGCGCACAGCAGCACCGGCAAGGGGCGCAACGCCAACTGGGAGCTGGTCGGGTTCCTGGCGGAGATGAAGGCGATCCATGCGCGGCTGCGCGACGACGCGTCGCTGCAGGACCCGGGCTACGACCCGCCGTTCAGCGACTTCAACCTGGTGATCGACAACCATGGCGCGGCGGTGAACGTCACCGTGCCGGTGGCGACGGTGCGGATCAAGTTCCGCTACAGCGCCGCCGTCGACCCGGCGCCTCGTGGCGGTGCGCGCGGCGGCCGCGCGGGCCGGCCTCGCCGAGGCGCGGAGGTCGTCCGACCCGCCGGCGAGGATCACCTGCTGATCAGCCGCGCGCGCGAGATCAACCAGGTCGCGGATCACCGCCCTCCTACGGCACCGACGCCTCCGAGCTGCAGGCGCTGGCCCCCTGCGTGGTGCCGGGCCCAAGTACATCGGCGAGCGCACCGGGCCGAGCAGTTGGCTGGAGGCGGCGATTCCGCTGTTCCGGCGCCTGGCGACCGAAGTGGCCGGCGCCGCGCGCGCCAGATCATGATTTGTTCAAGTTGAACCAATCATGATCTGGCAAGTCTTTGTTTGATCGCGTGATTCACGCTTTCCGGCGCTCGGCCTCAGCGATCACGCGCTACAGGATGAAGCGGCTGAGGTCGCCGCGCGCCGCCAGCGGGGCGACGCGGTCGTTGACATAGGCGGCGTCCACCGTGACCGCCTGGCCGCCGCGGTCGCTGGCGGTGAAGCTGATCTCCTCCAGCAGCTTCTCCATCACCGTGTGCAGGCGCCGGGCGCCGATGTTCTCGACCTTCTCGTTGATGTCGGCGGCGAGGTCGGCGAGCGCGTCGATGGCGTCCTCGGCGAAGGACAGGGCCACGCCCTCGGTGCCCAGCAGCGCCTGGTACTGCTTGAGCAGGCTGGCCTCCGGCTCGGTCAGGATGCGGCGCAGGTCGGCGCGGGAGAGCGGCGCGAGCTCCACGCGGATCGGCAGGCGGCCCTGGAGTTCGGGCAGCAGGTCGGCGGGCTTGGCGAGGTGGAAGGCGCCGGAGGCGATGAACAGGATGTGGTCGGTCTTCACCGGGCCGTGCTTGGTGCTGACCGTGGTGCCCTCGATGATCGGCAGCAGGTCGCGCTGGACGCCCTCGCGGGAGACGTCGCCGCCGCGGAAGCCGCCTTCGCCGGTGCGGGCGCAGACCTTGTCGATCTCGTCGAGGAAGACGATGCCGTTGTTCTCGGCGTGCGCCACCGCGTCCTTGGTCAGGCGCTCGCCGTCCAGCAGCTTGTCGGCCTCCTCGCGCTCCAGCGCGGCCCGGGCGGCGGCGACGGTGAGCTTGCGCTGGGTCTGCGGGCGCTGGCCGAACATGCCCTTCATCATCTCGGAGATGTTGATCATCTGGCCGGGCGGCATGCCCGGAATGTCGATCTGGCCGATCGGGTTGTTCGGCTGCTCGGTGAGCGCGACCTCGATCTCGCGCGCCTCAAGCTCGCCCGAGCGCAGCATGCGGCGGAACTTGTTGCGGGTGTCGGCGGCGGCCTGCTCGCCGCAGAGCGCGGTGACCAGCCGCTCCTCGGCGGCGAGCTCCGCCTTGGCCTGGACCTCCTTGCGCTCGGCGTCGCGCAGCATGTTGATGCTGGCCTCGACCAGGTCGCGGACGATGCTTTCGACGTCGCGGCCGACATAGCCGACCTCGGTGAACTTGGTGGCCTCGACCTTGAGGAACGGGGCCTGGGCGAGCTTCGCCAGCCGGCGGGCGATCTCGGTCTTGCCGCAGCCGGTGGGTCCGATCATGAGGATGTTCTTGGGCACGACCTCCTCGCGCATCGCCTCGGGCAGCTGCTGGCGGCGCCAGCGGTTGCGCAGCGCGATGGCGACGGCGCGCTTGGCGTCGTTCTGGCCGACGATGAAGC
>JBGAIK010000113.1:0-16061 GCA_044225615.1 Acetobacteraceae bacterium
ATCTCGTCGACCACGATGCGCTGGATTTCGGAGAACAGTGGCTGGCGCTCGGCCGGGTCGCCGGAGGCCCGCGCCTTGGCGAACAGCTCGTCCACCCGCTTGTTCTCGTAGGCGCCGACATTGGTGAAGGTGATCTTCTTGATGTTCGACGAGATGAAGTAGCCCTCCACCGCGTAGCTCGGATCGCCGACCTGGTAGACGAAGTTGACCGAGGTATCGAAATCCCACGCCGCCAGCCGCGCCGCCCAGCCGCCGGCATCGGTGCTGTCCATGGTGACCGCGATGCCGATCTTCTGCATCGAGGCGCGGAAGTATTCGGACAGCCTTGTCCAGACCTCGCCATAGGGCAGCGGCAGGTGGCGGATGGTGAAGCGGATGCCGTTGGCGTCGGGCTTCAGCCCGGCCTCGTCGAGCAGCTTCTTCGCCTTCTCGGGGTCATACGGCGCGAGCTGCACCGACTTGTCGTAGTAGTTCACGCTCTCACACAGCGGGCCGGTCGCGGGCTTGCCGACGCCGAACCACAGGCGCTCGGCGATGAACTTGCGGTCGATGGCCATGCTCATGGCCTGGCGCACGCGCTTGTCGTCGAGCGGCTTGACCCGCTTGTTGATCTCGAACCAGGACATCGGCGCGAAATATTCCCAGCCCGTGGTCACCACCGTGAGGCCCTGCTGCTGGCGGAAGCGGGGGACGTCGAACGGCTCGATGTCGTTGCCGGCGGCGAGCTGGACCTGGCCGGTCTGGAGTGCCAACGCGCGGCTCTGGCTGTCGGGGACGATGCGGTAGACGATCTCGTCGAGATAGGGCTGGCCCGGCTTCCAGTACTCCTCGTTGCGGCGCAGGCGGATGAAGTTGCCGCGCTGCCATTCGACGAACTTGAACGGACCGGTGCCGATGGGCGTGCCGTTCTTCGGGTTGCTGCGGTAGTCGGTGCCGGCGAAGATGTGCTTGGGCATCATCGGCACGCCGGTGACGACGAAGGCGAGCAGGAACGGCACGTAGGGCTGCTTCAGCGTGAAGCGGGCGGTGTGCTTGTCCACCACCTCGGCCTTGTCGACCAGGCTGAACACCGAGCGGGCGCGGGTGGACAGGGTCATGGCGAAATCCATGACCGAGAAGACCACGTCCTCGGCGGTGAAGGGCATGCCGTCGTGGAACTTCACGCCTTCCTGGAGATGGAAGGTGTAGGTCAGCTTGTCGTCGGAGATGGTCCAGCTTTTTGCCAGCACCGGGATCGGCTTGAGGTCCGGCGTGTAGGAGAGCAGGCCCTGGTAGATCTTGCTGGCGCACATCAGGGTGGGGCCCTGGCCGTTCACGCCGAGGATGAGGATGGGGGGCTCGGGCGTCAGCAGCGCGGTGAGCGTGCCGCCGCGCTTGGGGGTGACGCCCTGGGCGCGGGCCTCGTCGAGCGTCATCAGCGTGGGGGCGAGCAGGGCGGGGGCGGCGGCGGCAGTGGCGAGCAGGTCGCGGCGGGTGGGCATGGCAACTCCTTGCAACCGATGTTGCCGGGAACTCTGCAAATGCCGGGCCAGAGCTTTCGCAGGTGCACAATGGACAGGCAGCGCCGGAGTGCCGTCCGCACGGGCAATTGCCCGCCCCTGTGGCAGCAGTTTGGGCAGTGGCCCCGTTTGAGCGGTCGGTGTCCATCGGTGTATCGGTGGCGCCAACCTGCAGGAGGGGACCCCGATGGATGACGCGCTGATCCGGCCGGCGACACGGGAGGATCTTCCGGCGCTGGTGGACATCCAGAACCACTACGTGCTGCACAGCCATGCCACCTTCGCCACCGCGCCCTACAGCGTGGCGGCGCGCGAGCCCTGGTTCGCCACCTACGGCACCGGCCGCCACCAGCTGCTCGTCGCCGAGCGGTCGGGCGCGATCGCCGGCTACACGTGCAGCAGCCCCTACCGCCCGACGCCGGCCTTCGAGACGACGGTGGAGCTCAGCATCTATCTGCATCCGACCCGCCGCATCCGCGGCCTGGGCACCGCGCTCTATGCGGCGCTGCTGGACCGGTTGGGCGCGCAGGACGTGCATCTTGCGGTCGCCGGCATCGCGTTGCCCAACGATGCCTCGATCGCGCTGCATCGCCGCATGGGCTTCGCGGAGGTCGGCACGTTCCGCGAATATGCGCGCAAGAACGGCGCCTGGATCAGCTCCGTCTGGTTCCAGCGGCCGATCGGGTGAGCCGGCTCAGTCCAGCGCTGCGTGCAGACGCTCAATCGAGCGCTGCGTGCAGACGCTCAATCGAGCGCTGCGTGCAGACGCTCAATCGAGCGCTGCGTGCGCATCCATCTTTGCGGCGGCGGCCGTGGCCTGGCCCGGGCGGCGCATCAGGAACAGCAGCAGGATGGCCGGCAGGGTGACGAAGGTCATGATCAGGTAGTCGTTGGCATAGGCGATGATCTGCGCCTGGCGCTCGATCATGCCGCTCAGCATCGCCGCGCCATGGGGCGTGGTCGGGTTCAGCATGTGCGCCACCTCGCCGCCGCCGCGCAGCAGCGGGTTGAACGGCGTCGCCACCTGGGAGAGGTCGGCATAGGAAATCTGCGTGTTGGCCGCCAGCGACGCCGAGGTGATCGAGATGCCGATGGCCGAGCCGATGTTGCGCAGCAGGCTGAGCAGCGCCGCGCCGTCGCCACGGAACTTCGCCGGCAGGGTGGCGAAGGACATCACCGAGAGCGGGTTGAAGATCAGCCCCATGCCGAAGCCCTGCACCAGGATGGTGGTCAGCAGCTCGCGATGGCTGATATCGGGCGTCCAGCCGCTCATGGCGTAGAGCGAGCCGCTCAGCAGCAGCAGGCCGATGGCCATCAGCAGCCGCTGGTCGAACCTACCCCCCAGCCGGCCCGCGATCATCATCGCCGCCATGGTGCCCAGGCCGCGCGGCGCCATGGCGACGCCCGCATCGTAGACCGGATAGCCCGACAGGTTCTGCAGGAACGGCGCCAGCAGGGCGGAGCTGGCCAGCAGCACCACGCCGATGCCGAACATCATCGCGAGCCCGGCCGAGAAGTTGCGGTCCTTGAAGATCGCCGGCGGGATGAACGGCCGCTCGGCGGTCATCATGTGGACCAGGAACAGATAGATGCCGAGGCAGGCCAGCACGCACTCGGCGATGATCTCGCCGGAGCTGAACCAGTCCTCCTGCTGGCCGCGGTCGAGCATCAGCTGCATCGCGCCGATCCCCAGCGCCAGCACGCCGAAGCCGGTCCAGTCGAAGCGCAGGCCGCTGTCGGCATCGGCCTTCGGCATGAACAGCCACAGCCCGGCCAGCGCCAGCATGCCAACCGGCAGGTTCACGTAGAACACCCAGCGCCAGTCCAGGGCCTCGGTCAGCCAGCCGCCCAGCGTGGGGCCCAGGATCGGCCCGACCATGACGCCCATTCCCCAGATCGCCATGGCCTGGGCGCGGCGCTCGAACGGGTAGATGTCGAGCATGGTGGCCTGCGACAGCGGCACCAGGGCGGCGCCGAATATGCCCTGGAGCAGCCGGAACACCACGATCTGGACCAGCGACTGCGCCGCCCCGCACAGCATGGAGGCGACAGTGAACCCCGCGATGCAGACCAGGAACAGGTTCTTGCGGCCGAACCGGGCCGAGAGCCAGCCCACCGGCGCGGTCATGATGGCGGCGGCGATCACGTAGCTGGTGAGCACCCAGGTGATCTGATCGAACGTGGCCGACAGGCTGCCCTGCATGTAGGGCAGCGCCACGTTGGCGATGGTGGAATCGATCGCCTGCATCGTGGTCGCCAGCATGGTGCAGGCGGTGATCAGCGCCCGGTGCGGATATTTCCCGTCGGCGGTGCCGCTCATGATCGCGTCATGCCCTGACCATCGTGCCTTGGTGCCATGGCGGGAAAGTAAGCATGGTTATGATAGCGGCGACATGCATCATCCATGCCGGCCGGACAGGGCAGCCATCGGATTGTGTTGCGTTGCACAATGCCCGGGCCGCCATTGCCGCCCGCGCCGCCGCCGCGCATCCTGCCGGGCGATGACCGGAACCCTCGCCCGCAACATCCTGCACTTCGCCCGCCTGCTGCGCCGTGCTGGCCTGCCCGTCGGCCCCGCCGACATGCTTGCCGCCGCCGAGGCGGCCGCCCTGGTCGACATCGGCAGCCGCCAGCAGGTTCGCATCGCGCTGCGCGCCACCATGATCCATCGCCACGAGCACGAGGCGCTGTTCGACCAGGCCTTCGCGCAGTTCTGGCGCGACCCCGAGCTCACCAAGGCCGCCGCCGCCATCGGCATGCTTGCCGGCGGCAAGGCCCCGCCGCCCGAGAAGGCGCCGCCCGGCACCCGCCGCCTGGCCGAGGCCAGGCCGCGGAGAAGGCCGATTTGCCCGAGGCGCCGCGCGACGAGATCGACATGGCGCTGACCGTGTCCGACCGCGAACGGCTGCAGACGATGGATTTCGACGCCATGGGCGCCGACGAGATCGCCGCCGCCAAGGCCGAGATCCGCCGCCTGGCCTTGCCGCTCGACCTGCGCCGGACGCGGCGGCGGCGGCCCGATCCGGCCGGCCCCCATGTGGATCTGCGCGCCACCATCCGCGCCAGCCTGCGCAGCGGCGGCGAGATCCTGGACATCGCGAAATCGCGCCGCGCCGAGAAGCCGCCGCCGCTGGTCGTGATCTGCGACATCAGTGGCAGCATGGCCCGCTACGCGCAGATATTGCTGCATTTCCTCCACGCCGTGGCCAACGACCGCGACCGCGTGCAGATCTTCCTGTTCGGGACACGGCTGACCAACATCACCCGCCAGCTCAAGCATCGCGACCCGGAAGTCGCCTTCCAGCTCGCGTTGCCCATGCCGTGCCCGACTGGTCGGGCGGCACCCGCATCGGCGAGGCGCTCGGCCTGTTCAACCGCCACTGGGCGCGCCGCGTGCTGGGCCAGGGCGCCGTCGTGCTGCTGGTGACCGACGGCCTCGACCGCGACGGCGCGGCCGGGCTGTCGGAGAACATGGAGCGGCTGCACAAATCCTGTGCAAGGCTGATCTGGCTGAACCCCCTGTTGCGCTGGGATGGTTTCGAGCCAAGATCACAGGGCATCCGCGCCATGCTGCCCCATGTCGACGAGTTCCGGCCGGTCCACAACCTCGACAGCCTGCGCGCCCTGATCGCAACCCTGTCCGCCCCGCCATCGGCCCGGGCGATGGACAACTGGAGACTGGCGTCATGAGCGACCTGCACCACGCCGAAGACATCCTGGCCATCGCCGCCGCCTGGCGCGAAGCCGGCGAGCAGGTGGCCATCGCCACCGTCACCGAGACCTGGGGCAGCTCGCCCCGCCCGCCCGGCAGCCAGCTCGCGGTGACCGCCAGCGGCAAGCTCGCCGGCTCGGTCAGCGGCGGCTGCATCGAGGGGGCGGTGGCCGAGGTGGCGCAGCAGACGATCGAGACCGGCATGCCCCGGCTGCTCGACTACGGCATCACCGACGAGCGCGCCTGGGAGGTGGGGCCATTCGCGGCGGCAAGATGAAGGCGGTGTTCGTGGAGAAGCTGGCATGACGCCCGAGCTGCTGGCGGCGCTGACCGCCGCACGCGCCGCCAAGCGGCCGGTGGCGGTGGCCACGCAGCTGCCGGGCGGCGCGCAGATGCTGCTGCCCGACCCGGCGGCGCCAGCCGAGCTCGCCGCCGCCGCCGCCCGCGCGCTCGACCGCGACGAGAGCGGCACGGTGCGCGTCGGCGAGGCCGACTGGTTCCTCAACGTCTACAACCCGCCGATGCGGGTGATCCTGATCGGCGCCGTGCACATCTCGCAGGCCTTCATCCCGATGGCGGCCCAGCTCGGCCTGTCGGTCATCGTCATCGACCCGCGCCGCGCCTTCGCCACCGACGAGCGCTTCCCCAACGTGACGCTGATGGGCGAATGGCCGGACGAGGCGATGGCGGCGGTGCAGCCGGACGTGCGCAGCGCGGTGGTGGCGCTGACCCACGACCCTGCGCCGGACGATCCGGGCGCCTGGACGCGGCGCTGAAGAGCGACGCGTTCTATATCGGCGCGCTGGGCAGCCGAACCACGCCAACCTGCTCAACCCGCCTGCGCGAGTTTCCTCGGCCATGGGCGAGGCTGCACTTGCGCGCATGCAGCCGGTAGGGCTGAACATCGGCGCTGTCACCGCGCCCGAGATCGCACTGGCCATCCTGGGCGAGATCGTGGCGGCGCGGCGGAACGCCCCGCTGGGCGCCAAGCAGCCGGCACCGGCGAAGGCTGCGGCCTGAATGCCTACAAGCAGGATGCAGGTGAGGAACCTGGAGGCAGCCTGTCCGAAGCCCCAGAGCGGCAACTCCGCGACGACATCCGTCGCATCGTGGAGGCCAACCGGCACGCAATCCGGCAGCGAAATGATCGGTACGCGGCGATGACGATGAGGACAGCGATCTGGATATCCTCGTGGGATGCCCCGGAAGATACAAGCCTGTTCGATATGGCGCCATCCAGGACTATCTTCAGGAACTGTTGGGTGTGCGCATCGACGTGCTGACTCCGATGGGGCTGCCCGAGCGATTCAGGGCCCGCGTCATCGCCGAGGCAAAGCCGGTGTGACCAGGAGTGATCGCGCGGAAACGCGACTGGCGCATATCGTCGAGGCAACGAACGGATCGCCGCCTACGTCGGCCGGCATGTCAGAGGCAGACTTTGCGGCGAACCAGCAGGTTCAGGATGCCGTTCTGTGGAACATCCAGATCATCGGCGAGGCAGCTTCCGTCATTCTCTCGTCCCACTCCGAATTTGCCGCCGCCCGGCCTGATCTCCCGCTGCGCAGCGCGCGCGGCATGCGCAACCAGATTGCCCATGGCTATGATCTTGTCGATCTTCGGATCGTCTGGCTTGTAGTGCGCAGAGACCTGCCGCCGCTGCACGCCGCAGCGCGCGACACCCTGAACAGATCTGGCGAGCAACTGCCGATCTCGCCACCTTCCCCTCGCCGACGCGCTGGCAATATCCTCGCCCACAGCCACCGCCTGCCCGACCGCGTGCTCAAGAAGGGCACCGTGCTCGACGAAGCCGCCATCGCCCTCAAGGCCGCCGGCCGCGGCGAGATCATCGCCGCCCGCCTCGCCCCCGGCGACGTGGCCGAGAACGAGGCCGCCGACCGGATGGCCCGTGCCTTCGACGGCCCGCTGCTGTCCCGCCGCCGTGCCGTCACCGGCCGGGTCAACCTGCATGCCGATGCGCCCGGCCTGCTGCGGGTCGATACGGCCGCGATCGACCGCATCAACCTCACCGACGAAGCCTTCACCATCGCCACCCTGCCCGACTTTTCCCAGGTCGCGGCCGGCGACATGGTCGCCACCATCAAGATCATCCCCTTCGCCGTGCCCGGCGCCGCGCTCGCCGCGATCGAGACCCTCGCCCGCGCAACGCCAGCCATCGCGCTGCACAAATTCGGCCGCCGCAGCGTCGGCCTGGTGCTGAGCGAGCTGCCCGGCCTCAAGCAGAGTGTCATCGAGGGCACGATCGAGGCCACCACGCGCGCGTCGCCGGTCTGGGCGGCACGCTGCTGCCGGCGCCGCCGCGCGCACGACGCCGCCGCCATCGCCGGCGAACTGCGGGCCCTGATCGCCGATGGCGCCGACCTGCTGCTGGTCGCCGGCGCCTCGGCCACCGTCGACCGCCGCGACGTCGGCCCCATGGGCGTGGTGCAGGCCGGGGGCGAGATCGTCCATTTCGGCATGCCGGCCGATCCCGGCAACCTGATCTGCCTGGGCCGCATCGGCGATCGCCCGGCCCTGGTGCTGCCTGGCTGCGCCTGTTCGCCCAAGGCCAACGGCATCGACTGGGTGCTGCAGCGGCTGTTCGCCGGCCTGCCGCTTGGCCCGGGCGAGATCATGCGCATGGGTGTCGGCGGCCTGCTCAAGGACACGGATGCGCGGCTGTTGCCCTGCGCGCGCGCCGTGGCATGTGGAGGCCCTCGCCCCGGCCACCGTCGCCGCGGTCGTGCTCGCCGCCGGCAAATCCACCCGCATGGCGCCCTACAACAAGCTGCTGGTCGCCGACCGCGCCGGCAAGCCGATGATCGCCCGCGTGGTGGACAACGTGCTCTCCGGCCCCGCCCGGCCGGTCATCGTGGTGACCGGCCATCGCGCCGAGGACATCAGGGCCGCGCTTTCCGGCCGCCCGGTCACCTTCGTCCATGCCGAGCACTATGCCGACGGCCTGGCCGCCAGCCTGAGGGCGGGCATCGCCGCGGTGCCCGCCGCCTGCCGCGGCGCCATTGTCTGCCTGGGCGACATGCCGCTGGTCACCGGCCGGATGCTCGACCGGCTCGTTGCCGCCCACGACCCGGTGGAGGGCCGCAGCATCGTGGTTCCCGTCCACAAGGGCGAGATCGGCAACCCGATCCTGTGGGATCGCGCCCTATTCCCCGAAATCCTCGCCCTGTCCGGCGACGCCGGCGCGCGCGTGCTGCTGCGGCGGCACATGGAGCAGGTCGCCGAGATCGACATCGGCGACGACGCCGTGCTGCGCGACTTCGACACCGTCGAGAGCCTGGCCACGCTGCCCGCTCGCCTGCGCCCCGAACTGGCATGAGCTGGCGCCCACTGCTGCCCGCCTCCGCCCTGGCCGGCCAGGTCCATCCCGGATCACCCCGAGGACGACGCCGTGCTGGCCGAACGCCTGCTCGCTCCACCCTGCAGGCTGCTTTGCGCTCGACGGCCCCGCCGGGCTGGACGGCTACCTGCTGAGCCATCCCTGGCGGCTCGGCGCGCCGCCCCGGCTCAACTCGCTGCTCGGCGCCCTGCCGGCCGCGCCGGACACGCACTATCTGCACGACCTGGCGCTGCATCCGCGCCGCCGCGGCAGCGGGGCGGCTTCGGCTTGCGCCAAGCCGCGCCTCGCTGCTGGCCAGCGGCGACCTGCCCACGCAGTCCCTGGTCGCGGTCGGTGGCGGCTGGAAACTGTTCTGGTTCCATTTTCGGATTCCGCCCGGCACCCGCCCCGGAACTCGGCGCCTACGGCGCGGACGCTCGGCACATGGTGCGCCGGCGGGCCTAGCCCCAAACGGCGGTCATGCCGAACAAGGCACGGGCCCTGCTCCAGTGGTTCATTCTCGCGCGCAGTCAGCCCGCCTTGGCCGCCGCGGCCTGCGCCGCGCGCCCGGCCGCTGCCGTGGCCGCCGCCGCTTCCGCGTCCGCCTCGGTGCCCAGCCGGCCGCCCTGGCGGTCCATGATCGTGCGGTCGCGCCGGGACAGCAGCGAGCGGGCGGTGTTGGACGCGTGGCCGCGGCGTTGCGCGCCGTCTCGGCCGCCTGCTCCGCCGTGGCCGCGGTCGCGGCCGCAGGTCGCGGCCCGCCGGCCGCCGCCTCGTCGCGGCGCGCCAGCCTGGCATCGCCCAGCGCCCCCGCCAGCGCCGCGTGCATCTCGCCGCTTCGCGCCGCTGCCTTGCGTTCGCGCCGCGCCGCGCCCTTGTTTGCCCAGCGCTCCTTCTCCGCCTTGCCGTGGAACGTGCGCACGTACACCCAGAGCACGAAGGCCCAGAACCCGACGCCGACGATCACCCACCACCAGGAGAACTCGAAGACGGCAGGGCTGTAGGTGGGAAACTGCTGCATGCCGCCCTCGCCTGCTCCTCGGGCTACATGCCCAGCGCGCGCCGGTAGACGTCGAGCAGCTTCCTTCCTCCACGTCCGCCGGTTCCTGCTTGCGGATGCGGATCAGCTGGCGGATCACCTTCACGTCGAACCCGGCCGACTTGGCCTCGGCGTAGATGTCCTTGATGTCGCCTGCGAGCGCCTTGCGCTCCTCCTCCAGCCGCTCGATGCGCTCGATGATGCTGCGCAGCCGGTCGGCCGAGACGTTGCCCCACTGGGCATTGTCCTCGGTCCGCCCGAAGCGGTGGCGGGCTCTCGCGCCATGTTCGGCTCCCTGCGTGCGGATGGGGCGGCGGGCTTAGCCCCACGCCCGCCCCGCGGTCAATGTCCGGGGTTGGCCTTGGCGAAGGCGGCCTTCTGCTCGGCGCTGGCCTCCTTCTGGTATTTCGCCTGCCACTCCCTGTAGGGCATGCCGTACACGATCTCGCGCGCGTCGGGGTCGGCGATTGCGATGCCCTGCTCCGCCGCGCCCTCGCGATACCAGCGGCTCAGGCAGTTCCGGCAGAAGCCCGCCAGGTTCATCATGTCGATGTTCTGGACGTCGGTCCGCTCGCGCAGATGCGCCACCAGCCGGCGGAACGCCGCCGCCTCCAGCTCGGTCCGGGTCTTGTCGTCGAGTTCGGGAACAGCCATGGCCACCTCCTGCTGGCCCTAACATGGTGCAGCGGAACGGATCGCGCCATACTCCGGAAATCACGGGGGAACGGGACAATGGCCTTGCGCACGCGGCTCACCGAGCGCCTCGGCATCCGCTATCCCATCCTGCAGTTTCCCATGGGCTCGACCGCCGGCCGGCAGCCGCGGCCGCGGTCAGCGCGCCGCCGGCGGGCTGGGCCTGATCGGCACCGGCGGCCAGACCGGCGAGTGGATCGACCGCGAGTTCGCCGCCGCCGGCAACCAGCGCGTCGGCTGCGGCTTCATCACCTGGCTGCTCGACCAGCGGCCCGAGGCCCTCGACGAGGCCATCGCCCACGCTCCCGCCGCCATCCTGCTTTCTTCGGCGATGCCGCCCCCTACGCCCCACGCATCCGCGCCGCCGGCATCCCGCTCATTTGCCAGGTGCAGACGCTGGCCAAGGCGCGCGAGGCGCTCGCTTTCGGCGCCGACATCGTCGTGGCCCAGGGCACCGAGGCCGGCGGCCACGGCAGCACGCGGGCGACCATGAGCCTCGTCCCTGCGGTCGCCGACGTGGCGGGTGACATCCTGGTCGCCGCTGCCGGCGGCACGCCGACGGCTGCGCTTCGCCGCCGCCCTGATGCTCGGTGCCGACGGCGCGATGCTCGGCACCCGCTTCCAGGCCAGTGAGGAATCGGGTCGACGCGGCATCCAAGCGCCGCATCGCCGCCGCCGGCGGCGACGACACGGTGCGCACCCGCGTCTTCGACATCGGCCGGCGCATGCCCTGGGATCCGCAATTCACCGGCCGCAGCCTTGCCAACGCCTTCTCCGCCGCCTGGCACGGCCGCGAAGCCGCGCTGGAAGGCGATGCGGACGCGATCGCCATCGCTACGGCGCCGCCTTCGCCGCCCGCGATCTCGACACCGCCGCCGTGGCCGGCGAGGCCGCCGACCTGATCCATGCGGTGAACCCGCCGCCGAAATCGTGGCCCGCATCGCAGCCGAGGCCGAGGCCGCCCTGTCGCGCCGCTTCGATTGACCCGCCGCGCCCGGAAGGCTCCAATCACGCCGACGGAGGACCCCGGATGGACTGGAACGACACCACGGCGCGTGCGGCATTGCGGCAGGTCTTCGACGCGGCGGTCGCCGCCTCGGATCCGCGCCGCATGCTGGCCAGCCACCTGCCGCCGCCGCCGCGCGGGCGCTGCGTGGTGGTGGGCACGGGCAAGTCCGCCGCGGTGATGGCCGCCGCGCTGGAAGCCGCCTGGCCCGATGTCCCGCTCTCCGGCCTCGTCGTCACCCGCTACGGCCATGCGGTGCCGACACGGCGCATCGAAGTGATGGAATCGTCGCACCCCGTCCCCGACGCCAACAGCGAGCTCGGCGCCCGCCGGGTGCTGGACACGGTGCGGGGACTCGGCCCCGACGACATGGTCATAGCGCTGATCTCCGGCGGCGGCTCGGCCCTGATGGCCCTGCCCGCCCCCGGGCTCGCGCTGGCCGACAAGCAGGCCATCAACCGCGCGCTGCTCGCCTCGGGCGCCAACATCACCGAGATGAACTGCGTACGGAAGCACCTCTCGGCGATCAAGGGCGGCCGGCTTGCCGCCGCCGCCGCGCCGGCCCGCGTGGTAACGCTAGCCATCTCCGATGTCCCCGGCGACGACCCTGCCGTGATCGCCAGCGGCCCCACCGTGCCCGACGCCACCAGCTTCGCCGACGCCCGCGCCCTGATCGCCCGCTACGGCATCACGCCCTCGCCGGCGACGGCGCTGCCCGGCTGGCGCAGGACGAGGACGAGACGCCCAAGCCCGGCAGCCTGCCGCATGCCGAGTTCCGCATGATCGCCACGCCGGCCATGGCGCTTTCCGCCTGCGCCGCGGCGGCACGCCGACTGGGACTGACCCCGCTCGTCCTCGGCGATGCGCTGGAAGGCGAAAGCCGGGAGATGGGCACCCTGATGGCCGGCATCGCGCGCTCCATCGCCGCCCACGGCCAGCCGGTGCGCGGCCCGGCCCTGCTGCTCTCGGGCGGCGAGACCACGGTGACCATCGGCAGCGGCCCGGCCGGCAAGGGCGGACGCAACACCGAGTTCCTGCTCTGGCCTCGCCGTCGCGCTGCAGGGTGCGCCCGGCATCTGGGCGGCCGCCGGCGACACCGACGGCATCGACGGCACCGAGGACGCGGCTGGCGCCATCGTCACCCCCGACACGCTTGCCCGCGCCCGCACGGCCGGGCTCGACCCGCGCGCCGTGCTCGCCGGCCATGACAGCTACACGCTGTTCGACGCCATCGGCGACCTGATCCGTACCGGCCCGACGCTGACCAACGTCAACGACATCCGCGCGATCCTCATCGCCTAAGGAACCCCCATGGCCCAGCGCATGAAGATCCGCCGCCGCCGGCGCACCAAGATCGTCGCCACGCTCGGCCCGGCCAGCAGCAACCCCGAGGTGCTGGCCCGCCTGTTCCAGGCCGGCGCCGACGTCTTTCGCCTCAACTTCTCCCATGGCAGCCACGACGACCACGCGGCCCGCTTCGCCATGATCCGCGACCTGGAAGTGAAGTTCGACCGCCCGATCGGGATCCTCGCCGACGTGCAGGGCCCAAAGCTGCGCGTCGGCCGTTTCCAGGCCGGCCGCGTCCAGCTCCAGTCCGGCCAGGAATTCCGCCTCGACCTCAGCCCCACCCCGGGCGACAGCCGGCGCGTCCAGCTGCCCCATCCGGAGATCATCAGCGCCGCCGGCATCGGCACCAACCTGCTGCTCGACGACGGCAAGCTGCGGCTTCGCGTCACCCGCGTGCGCGACGACCACCTGGAAACGATCGTCACCGTCGGCGGACCGCTGTCGGACCGCAAGGGGGTCAATGTGCCCGACATGGTGCTGCCCATCCCGGCGCTGACAGCGAAGGACCGCGAGGACCTCGCCTTCGCGCTGGAGCACGGCGCCGACTATATCGGCCTTTCCTTCGTGCAGCGGCCCGAGGACGTCGCCGAGGCGCGCGATATCGCCGCCGGGCGCGCCTGGATCATGACCAAGCTGGAGAAGCCGCAGGCGCTGGAGAATCTCGACGCCATCATGCGGCTGACCGACTGCGTGATGGTCGCGCGCGGCGATCTCGGCGTGGAACTGCCGCCCGAGGAGGTGCCGCTGGCGCAGAAGCGCATCGTCCGCGCCGCGCGCCAGCTCGGCCGGCCGGTGGTGGTGGCAACCCAGATGCTGGAAAGCATGATCAGCGCCCCCGCCCCCACCCGCGCCGAAGCGTCGGACGTCGCCACCGCCGTGTTCGACGGCGCCGACGCGGTGATGCTTTCGGCCGAGACCGCCGCCGGCCAGTACCCGTTCGAGGCGGTGAACATCATGGACCGCATCATCGCCCGGGTGGAGCAGGATGCCGACTGGCGCCGCATCATCGACGCCGCCCGGCCCGAGCCGGAGCAGTCCGTCTCCGACGCGATCGTCGCCGCCGCCCGCCAGATCGCCCACACCATCGACGCCTCGGCGATCTGCGCGTTCACCGCTTCCGGCCACACCGCCCTGCGCGCCGCCCGCGAGCGGCCCGAGGCGCCGATCCTGAGCCTGACGCCGTCGCTGACCACGGCGCGGCGCATGGCCGTGGTCTGGGGCGCCCATGCCGCCGTGGTGCCCGAGGTGCATTCGATGACCGAGACGGTGAACCGGGCGACGCGGATGGCGCTGTCCGAAGGCTTGAGCCCGCCAGGGTCGGACCTGATCGTGATCGCCGGGGTGCCGTTCGGGCAGGCGGGGACGACGAATGCGCTGAGGGTGGCGCAGGTGAAGTAGAGGCCACGGGCGGGCGGGCGCCTCGAAGGGCCGCACTCTCATGTCGAAACGGTTGCACCCATCCTGGGTGGTGCTGGACAGCATCGAGAACTCCCAGCACGACCGCTGCGTGGACCTGTTCGCCCGTCCCGACGGCAGCTTCGGCTTCGAGGAATTCCGCCGCGACGCGGAAGACGCGGGCGCCTGGACGCCCGTCAGCTACTTCTCCGGCCTGCACTTCGCTTCGGAAGCCGACGCGCTGGCCGAGGCCGCCCATCGGGTCGCCTGGCTCGCGCCACACAACGCCTGAGTTGCCCTTGCGCGCACGATCTGCGACGCAGTCAGCACATTTTCTTCGATCGCGCTATGACAATGGTTGAAGATCCGGAATTTTCACCGTCGGCCCGGCGAGTTCCAAGCATACATGGCTTTGATTGTACGGGAACGGTTTCTCCGAATTCTCTATATAATTCATGAGAGTCAGCTGATACACTACTATATTACTCTGGAATTGGCTACTTCCATCTGGTTTTTTGCATCTTCAGAGCCTGTTTGAGAATTTCGCTCTGACGAGTCAGAGGCGGCCCCTTGGCCGCCGCCCGGCGGTGATTTGCGAGCACCGGAGCACAGCAAATCGCCGTCGGATGGCCGTCAGGGTAGGGTTATCAAACAGGCTCTCAGAACGCACTCTCGTGGACGAGCACCAGCGCCGCGCGCTGCCATGTGTCACTCATTAGCTCATCTAATGGCCACAATCGTACCAATGCGGGTTATCGATAGCCGCCCAGCCATCTACGCCTAGCCCATCGTTCAATCCCGATGGGAGAGATCCGTGAAGTCCTGGATCGCCATTCTGACCATCCTGTTGCTGTTGGCCGGCCACCGGGCCATGGCCCAGGGTGAACTCGTGATCGCACGGCAAGGCAGCCTGGCCGCCGGCGGCAGCGTGATCACCGCACCGGGCATCTTCGATCCGCGCAGGCCGCTCGACCCTGCGGGCCAGACCTTCCACGGCGACCACGTCTACGCCTTCTATCAGGTGCCGCGGGACGCCCGGAAATATCCGATCGTCATGTGGCATGGGGCCGGGCAGTTCTCGAAGACATGGGAGACCACGGCCGACGGGCGTGAAGGCTTCCAGACCATCTTCCTCCGCCGTCGCTTCGCGACCTACCTGATCGACCAGCCGCGCCGCGGTAACGCCGGTCGGAGCACAATGGAGGCGACGATCAGGCCGACGCCGGACGAGCAGCTCTGGTTCAACCAGTTCCGGATCGGCCTGTGGCCAAACTGTTTTCCAGGGGTCCAGTTCGCCTGCGACGCCGACACGCTGGACCAGTTCTTCCGCGCGATGACCCCCAACACCGGCCCCTACGACCCCGCGATCCTGTCGGACGGCGTCGCCGCGCTGTTCGCCAAGGTCGGCCCGGGCATCCTGTTCACCCATTCCCAAGGCGGCGGTCCCGGCTGGCTGACGGCGACGAAAAGCCCGAACGTCAAGGCCATCGTCGCCTTCGAGCCCGGCAGCTCCTTCGTCTTTCCGCAAGGCGAGCTCCCGGCGCCGATTCCAAGCGCGTTCGACACGGTGGAGGCGGCATCCCTCCCGCTCGACCGCTTCACGGCACTGACCCGCATCCCCATCCTGGTGCTGTACGGCGACAACATTCCCGACCGCGCCATGGACCTGCCCGCCCAGGACAGCTGGCGCGCGCGGCTGCTGATGGCGCGGCAGTGGCGCGACGCCGTGAACCGGCACGGCGGCAACGTGACCCTCATCCACCTCCCGGAGATCGGCATCCGCGGGAACACCCATTTCCCCTTCTCCGATCGCAACAACGCCGAGATCGCCGATCTCGTCGCGAAGTTTCTCGCCGACCAGGGCCTCGACTGAGCATCGCCGTCCCCTCCCCTCCCCAGGAGCTTTCCGATGCGCCTCGCCATCTCCGCCGCCCTGCTGTGCCTTGCTGGCGCCTTGTCGCCGCAGGCCTGGGCACAGGCACCGTCACCCGCCCCGTCGCGGGCCCAGCAGCTGATGGGCGACATCGACCCCAAGC
>JBGAIK010000114.1:0-14401 GCA_044225615.1 Acetobacteraceae bacterium
TTCCGACCACTGCACGTGGCAACGAACTTCGGAATCGGGACACTTAGTGTCCTGTCCCCGAAGTTCGCCATCCTTCATGGCGGACGTAGGGGTGAACAGGACACTGAAAACAAAGAGCTAGTGTCCCGATTCCGACCACTGCACGTGGCAACGAACTTCGGAATCGGGACACTAGAGCAACGGCCGATCAGGCTGCACCGCAGCCCGGCAAAAGTTGCTCGCCAAAACAATGAGCCAGAGTGGAGGGCGTGCGTCCTTCAGCACGGCTTCCACTCCAGGGCGCGCGCAACCGGCAGCTTCCATGCCGGATTCGCTCTTCGCAGATGCAGCATGATTAGGCAGTCTTGCTGCCATGCCGTTTCCCTCCTGGCTGCCGCTGCTGCTCGGCCTGCTGTCCGCCGTCGGCCCGCTCTCCACCGACATGTACCTGCCGGCCTTCCCCGCCATCGAGGCGGCGCTGGGCGGCAGGCCGGGCACCGCGCAGCTCACGCTGGCCACCTGGTTCGTGGGCCTCGCCATCGGCCAGATGACCCAGGGCACGCTGTCCGACCGCTACGGCCGCCGCGCCCCGCTGATCTTCGGCACCGCCGTCTTCACCCTGGGCTCGATCGGCTGCGCCATGGCGCCTGACCTCACGACCCTCGCGATCGCCCGCCTCGTCTGCGGCTTCGGCGGCTCGGCCGGGATGGTCATCACGCGGGCCATCGTCCGCGACCTCGCCGACGGCCACGCCGCGGCCCGGCTGATGAGCCGCCTGACGCTCATCATGGGCGCCGGCCCGATCCTGGCCCCCACGCTCGGCGGCATCGTCATGGGCTTCGCCGGCTGGCAGGCCATCTTCTGGATCCTGGTGATCTTCGGCGCCGCCTGCTGCACCCTCGTCGTCCTGTTCCTGCCCGAGACCCTGCCCGAAACCCGCCGCGTGCGGCTCGGCATCGGCGCCGTGCTGTCGCGCTACGCCGTCATCCTCGGCGAGCGCACCTTCATCACCCATGCCGGCCTCGCCGGCTTCGCCTCCTTCGGCATGTTCGCCTATCTCGGCGGCTCGCCCGGCGTGTTCATCGACCTGTTCCACCTCTCGCCCGCCGCCTACGGCGCGCTGTTCGGCACCTGCGCGGCCGGCTTCATCCTCGCCTCCCAGATCAACCCGTTCCTGCTGCCGCGCTTCGGCTCGGCCCGGGTCATGCGCATCTCCGTCCGCTGCTTCCTCGCCGCCACCGCCTTCATGCTGGTCGCCGCCATCGCCGGCCCCTGGGGCTTCCTCTCCATCGCCATCCCCGTCTTCTTCTCCATGAGCACGCACGGCTTCACCCAGCCCAACGCCATCGTCGGCGCGCTCAGCCGCCACGCCCAGCATGCCGGCGCCGCCTCGGCGCTGATGGGCACGCTGCAGTTCGGCCTCGGCGCCATCAGCGGCCTGACCGTCGGCCTGCTCAGCGACGGCAGCGCCCGCCCGATGGCCGCCCTGATGTGCTGCGGCGCCATGGCTGCCGTGGCGTGCGACCTGTGCCGACCGAAGCGGGCGTGATAGCCTCGGGCATGACCGCCTGGGCCGAAGGCCGGACGGCGGGACTCACATGGCCAGACGTGCCGCGATGCGCCGGGGAAACGAAATGACGCTGATTGTGGGCATACCCGCCTGTTCCAGGGATGTCGGCGGGCTGCTGCAGCACGCCACCCCGGCCCGCTACGGCGCGGCCGTGATGGGCGGCGCCGGCGCGGTGCCGATCCTGCTGCCGCCGGTGGGCGAAGGCATGATCGCCCTGCTGGACCGCCTGGACGGCATCGTGCTGTCGGGCAGCCCGTCCAATGTCGAGCCGCGCAACTACGGCGTGGACGACGACCTGACGCCGGACCTGCACGACCCGCATCGCGATGCCACCACCCTGCCGCTGATCCGCGCCGCGGTGGCGAAGGGCCTGCCGCTGCTGGCGATCTGCCGCGGCATCCAGGAACTCAACGTGGCCCTCGGCGGCACGCTGCACCAGCAGGTGCAGACCCTGCCGGGGCGCAGCGACCACCGGGCCCTGGCCGACAGCGAGCCGCGCACCGAAACGCTCGACTTCAACCACCTGTTCCGCCTGAAGCACGCGGTCGCGCTCAGCGGCAGCCTCGCCCGCATCGTCGGCGCCGGCCGGATCATGGTGAACTCCCTGCACCAGCAGGCCATCGACCGGCCGGCCGACGGCCTGGAGGTGGAGGCGCTGGCCGAGGACGGCACGATCGAGGCCGTGCGGATGCCGTCCGCGCCCGGTTTCGTGCTGGGGGTGCAATGGCACCCCGAATGGCACTACCGCGACGATGCACCGAGCCTGGCCATCTTCCGGGCCTTCGGCGATGCCTGTCGCGCCTACCATCACGGCATGAAAAGGGCCGCCTGACATGGACCTTCAGCTCGCGGGCAAGCATGCCCTGATCACCGGCGGCTCCAAGGGCATCGGCCGCGCCACCGCCGAGTTCCTGGCCGGCGAGGGCGTGGACATCACCATCGCCGCCCGCGACCCCGCCGCCCTGGCCGAGGCCGCGCAATCCGTCCGCGCCCGCCGCCAGGTCAAGGTCGCCACGATCGCCGCCGACCTCTCCCGGCACGAAGAGGTCGAGCGCGTCGCGCGCGAGGCCGGTCCCGTCGACATCCTGGTCAACAATGCCGGCGCCATCCCGCCCGGCCCGCTGACCATGGTGGACAACGAGACCTGGCGCCGCGCCTGGGACCTCAAGGTGTTCGGCTTCATCTCGCTCAGCCGCGTCGTCTACGCCGCCATGGCCGCCCGCAAATCCGGCGTCATCGTCAACGTCATCGGCGCGGCCGGCGAGCAGTTCCCCACCAACTACATCGCCGGCGCCACCGGCAACGCCGCCCTGATGGCCTTCACCCGCGCCCTCGGCAAGGGCGCGCCCAGGGACGGCATCCGCGTCATCGGCATCAACCCCGGCCTCACCGCCACCCAGCGCATGGAGACCATGATGCGCGGCCGCGCCCGCGACGAGCTCGGCGACGCCGAACGCTGGCCCGAGCTGATGAAAGGCATGCCCTTCGACCGCGCGGGCAAGCCCGAGGAAATCGCCGCCGCCGTCGCCTTCCTCGCCAGCCCCTGGTCCGGCTACACCACCGGCACCATCCTCACCATCAACGGCGGTGCCTAGTGTCCTGTCCCCGAAGTTCGCCATCCTTCATGGCGGACGAAGGGGTGAACAGGACACTGAAAACAAAGAGCTAGTGTCCCGATTCCGACCGCTGCACGTGGCAACGAACTTCGGAATCGGGACACTGGCGGCGTTCGGCCTGCCGGGCGGTGGACACCATCGCCCGGCTTGGTGAAACTCCCCGGAAAGGCCGCCGCCAGAGCCGGCCTGCCCGAGGAGGAAAATGGCCATGACGCGGATCGCACGCCGACGCCTGATCCAGGGGGCCGGCGCCCTTGCCACACTGCCCTTGCCGGCAATCGCGCAGACCGAGCGCACCCGGGTGCTGCGGTTCATTCCGCAGATCGACCTGGTCTTCCTCGATCCGCACTACAGCATGACCAACATCACCCGCAACCATGGCGGGCTGGTGTTCGATCAGCTCTACGGCACCGATGCTGCCTTCAACGCGCAGCCGCAGATGGCCGAGGGGCACACGGTGGAGAACGACGGGAAGCTGTGGCGCATCCGCCTGCGCGAGGGGCTGAAATGGCATGACGGCCCGCCGGTGCTGGCACGCGACTGCGTGGCCAGCATCAACCGCTGGGGACGGCGCGACGTGCTGGGGCGCGAGGTGCTGGCGATCAGCGACGAGATCTCGGCACCCGACGACCGCACCATCCAGTTCCGCCTCAAGCACCGCTTTCCGCTGCTGGCCGCCGCCCTCGGCAAGCCCGGCGCCTTCATGCCCGCCATGCTGCCCGAACGGCTGGCGACGATCGACCCCTACAAGCAGATCCCCGAGGTCATCGGCAGCGGCCCGTTCCGCTACGTGGCCGGCGAGCGGCTGCAAGGGGTGCGCAACGTCTACCAGAAGTTCGACGGCTACGTCCCCCGCCCCTCCGGCACGCCCGACCGCGGCGCCGGCCCCAAGATCGTGCATTTCGAGCGCGTGGTCTGGACCACCATGCCCGACCAGGCCACCGCCTTTTCGGCGCTGCAGAAGGGCGAGCAGGACTGGTGGGAGTATGCCGGGCAGGACCTGTTCCCTCTCATCAAGCGCGACCGCAACCTGCGCGGCGAGGTGCTGGAGACCGAGGGCAACTTCATGTTCGTCCGCTTCAATCACCTCCAGCCGCCGTTCGACCGGCCGGAGATGCGGCGGATCATCCTGCGCGCGATCAACCAGGAGGATTTCGTGGCCGCGGTGGGCGGCGGCGACCCCGCCTTGCAGCGCACCGGCAGCGGCTTCTACCCGCCGGGGATGCCCGACGCGTCGGAAGCCGGGTTCGAGCGCATCCGCCCGCGCTACAGCGACGCCGAGGCCCGCGCCGCGCTGGCCGCGGCCGGCTACCGGGGCGAAAAGATCGTGCAGATCTCGCCCGGCGACTACCCGAACGTGAAGGCGGCGTCCGAGGTGCTGGCCGACCTGCTCAAGCGGATCGGGGTCAACCTCGACTATATCAGCGTCGACTGGGCGACGATGACGCAGCGCGTGCTCAAGAAGGACAAGCCGGAGGCCGGCGGGTTCCACCTGCACATGCTCAACGTGCCCTGCCTGTCGGTCGCCTCGCCGCTGGTCAACTCCCGCCTGCGCGGCGTCGCGGCCGAGGAATCCGGCTGGTACAGGAGCGAGCGCTACGAGGCCCTGCGCGCCCAGGCAGTCCAGGCCGAGGACCCGGCCGAGCGCAGGCGCCTGGCCGAGGAACTGCAGCGCGAGTGCATCGAGACGGTGCCGCAGGCCCCCTGCGGCGTGACCCTGCAGCCGGCGGCATGGCGGGCCGATCTGGAGGGCGTGCTGGGCGGCGTGCCCAAGTTCTGGAACGTGCGGCGGGCCGCTTGAATGGAATAAAGGGAACAAAGAGGCGGCGAGAAGTAGTTCTTCTCGCTGCCTCGCCGTCTCCTTGTTCAATCCTTCCTTGGTTTACTCCGCCGCATCGGCGAACTGCGCCATGTGCAACTGCCGGTACACCCCGTCCGCCGCCAGCAGGTCGCGGTGGGTGCCCTGCTCGGCGATCCCGTCCTCCGTCACCACCACGATCCGGTCGGCGTTGCGGATCGTGGCCAGGCGATGCGCGATCACCAGCGTGGTGCGGCCCTCCGACAGCTCGGCCAGCGATTGCTGGATCGCCTGCTCGGTCGCGGTGTCGAGCGCGCTGGTCGCCTCGTCGAGGATCAGGATCGGCGGGTTCTTGAGGAAGATGCGCGCGATCGCCAGCCGCTGCTTCTGCCCGCCGGACAGCTTCACCCCGCGCTCGCCGATCACCGTGTCCAGCCCGTCCGGCAGGCTGGCGATCATCTCGTCCAGCCGCGCCCGCCGCGCCGCATCCATGATCTCGGCATCATTGGCGCCGATGCGGCCATAGGCGATGTTCTCGCGGATGGTGCCGGCAAACAGGAACACGTCCTGCTGCACGATGCCGATCTGGGTGCGCAGCGAGGCCAGGGTCATGTCGCGGATGTCGATGCCGTCGATGGCGATGCGGCCGTCCTCGGCCTCGTAGAAGCGCGGCAGCAGCGAGCACAGCGTGGTCTTGCCGGCGCCCGACGGGCCGACCAGCGCCACCGTCTGCCCGGCCGGAATGTCGAGCGTGATGCCCGACAGCACGGGGCGCCCGGGGCTGTAGCCGAAGCCCACGCCCTCATAGCGCACGGCGCCCTTGAGCCCGCTCACCGCCACCGCATTCGGCCTGTCCGTGATGTCGGGCGCGGTGGCCATCAGCTCCAGGTAGCGGCGGAAGCCGGCAATGCCCTTCGGATAGGTCTCGACCACGGCCGAGAGCTTGTCGAGCGGGCGATAGAACACGCCGACCAGCAGCAGGAAGGCGACGAAATCGCCGATCGAGAGGCTGCCGCGCACGATCAGCCAGGCGCCGGCCAGCATCACCACCACCTGCACCAGCCGCATGGCGACGTAGTTGAGCGTGATGCCGGTCGCCATGATGCGGTAGGCGTCGAGCTTGGTGCGGCGATAGTGCTCGTTGTCGATGGCGAACAGCCGCCGCTCGTGGTCCTCGTTGGCGAAGGCCTGCACCACGCGCACGCCGCCCACCGCCTCCTCGATGCGGGCGTTGAACGCGCCGACGCGGCCGAACACGGTCTGCCAGTTGGCGGTCATCCGCCCGCCGAAGCGCGCCACCACCCAGGCCGCGGCCGGCACGATCAGGGCCGCGATCAGCGCCAGCTGCCAGTTCACCAGCACCATCAGCGTGAACGCGCCGGCGAAGGTGAGGAAGGCGATCAGCATGTCCTCCGGCCCGTGATGGGCCACCTCGCCGATCTCCTCCAGGTCCTTGGTCAGCCGCCCCACCAGATGGCCGGTCTTCTGGTTGTCGTAGAAGCGCAGCGACAGCTTCTGCAGATGGTCGAACGCCCGCCGCCGCAGCTCGGTCTCGATATGGATGCCCAGCACGTGGCCCCAGTAGGTCACCACGGCCATCAGCCCTCCGTTCAGCAGATAGACCAGCAGCAGCCCGACCACCGCAATGGTGATCACCTGGAGGTCCTGCTGCGGCAGCAGATGGTCGATGAAGGCGCGCACCGCCATCGGGAAGCCGAGCTCCAGCATGCCGGACAGCGCGGCGCAGCCGAAGTCGAGCAGCAGCAGCCGCCGGTGCGGCCGGTAGAAGGCGAGGAATTGTCGCAGCATGGCCATGCTCACACGGAGGAATCGCCGCCAGGGCCGGGGGCGAACGCAGGCCGCGAGAGATAGGCGGAACGGCTGGCGCTGTCACCAATCATCTTGGTGACATCAGGCCAATCGACGATACCGGCAGCGGTCCGCCGCCGTGAAGGCCAGAGGCTTTGCTCCAGGGCACCAAGGCAAGGCTCCGCAGGCCATTGGAACCCGATCGTGCCTGCGGCTGGGTTGCCGGCCCTCGGTGATTGGCACGACCTTCGCGCGCTTTCCTTTCCTGCGCCGCAGGCAACAAAGGCAGCCTTCGCACAAGGCATCGTGCGGAGGCATGGATCGAATGCCGCGGCGCAGCGAAGAAAGGGAACAGGTACTCCACGCGCACCTGTCCAGCGTTCCGGCCAATCACCGAAGGCCGGCAATCCAGCCGCCAGCCGGAACGGGCTCCAAGGGCCTGCGGCCCTTGGCCGGCGGAGCCTGCTTCCTCAGAGCGGAATCGGACTGACCCGCACCATCTCGCCGTGCCGCGTCTCGCCGGCCCCGCACATCTCGGCGATGCCGGGCGCCACCTCCTGCGGCTTCGGAACCCTGGTCGGGTCCTCGCCGGGAAACCGGCCGCGCGCAGCTTGGTGGCGACCGGGCCGGGATCGGCCAGGTTCGCGCAGGCCGGTGGTCGCCCTCGGCCAGAGGACAAGTCACCAGGTGGTGCAGCGCGGCCTTGGTGGCGCCGTAGATGCCGAAATAGGCGGTGGGCCGCAGCACGATCCGGCTGGTGACGAACACCGCGCGGCCGGCGTCGGATTGCAGCAGCAGCGGGCCGCAGCTGCGGATCAGGTGCAGGTGCGCGGTCGCGTTCACCGCCACCGCGTCGCGCCAGTCGGCCGGCAGGATGTGGGTGGCGGGCGTGAGCACCCCCAGCGTGCCGGCGTTGCTGACCAGGATGTCGAGCCGGCGGAACCGCTCGAACAGGCTGGGGCCGATGGTCTCCAGCGCGGCGCCGTCGGTGAGGTCGAGCGGCAGCAGCGTGGCCGTGCCGCCCAGCGCGCGGATCGCGTCGTCGGTCTCCTCCAGCCCCGCCTGGCTGCGGCCGGTGATCACCACATGCGCGCCGCGCCGCGCGAGCTCGACGGCCGTGGCCTGGCCGATGCCCCGGCTGGCGCCGGTGACCAGGGCGATCCGTCCGGCGAGCGGCATCAGCTGATCTCGGCGAGCAGGCTGAGCTGGCGGTTGTCCTTGTCGGCCGCGTCGGGCACCGCGATCGGGTAGTCGCCGGTGAAGCAGGCGTCGCAGTATTGCGGCGCCTCGGCGTTGCGGCGCAGGTGGCCCAGCGCCTGGTACAGCCCGTCCTGGCTGATGAAGGCCAGGCTGTCGGCGCCGATCAGGGCGGCCATCTCCTCCACGCTGTGCCGCGCGGCCAGCAGCTTGCCGCGCTCCGGCGTGTCGATGCCGTAGAAGCAGCTGTGCGTGGTCGGCGGCGAGGAGATGCGCATGTGCACCTCGGTGGCGCCCGCCGCGCGCACCATCTCCACGATCTTGCGCGAGGTGGTGCCGCGCACGATCGAATCGTCCACCAGGATCACCCGCTTGCCGCGCAGCACCGCGCCGTTCGCCGAGTGCTTCAGCTTCACGCCCAGGTGGCGGATGGTGTCGGTCGGCTCGATGAAGGTGCGGCCCACGTAGTGATTGCGGATGATGCCGAGCTCGAACGGGATGCCGCTCTCGGCGGCGTAGCCCATGGCCGAGGGCACGCCGCTGTCCGGCACCGGCACGATCACGTCGGCATCGACATGGCTTTCGCGCGCCAGCACGGCGCCGATCTGCTTGCGCGCCTCGTAGACCGGCTTGCCCTCCACGATCGAATCCGGGCGGGCGAAATAGATGTATTCGAACACGCAGAACCGCGACGCCGCGGCGCCGAACGGCTTGATGCTGCGCACCCCGCTGTCGTCGATGATGACGATCTCGCCCGGCTCCACGTCGCGCACGAATTCGGCGCCGATGATGTCGAGCGCGCAGGTCTCGCTGGTCAGCACCCAGCTCACCTTGCCGTCGGGCTGGCTGATCCGGCCCAGGATCAGCGGGCGCACGCCCAGCGGGTCGCGCACGCCCATCAGCGATTCCTCGGTCAGCGCGATCAGCGCATAGGCCCCGATCACCTGCTTCAGCGCGTCGATCAGCCGGTCCACCACGGTCGAGTACAGGCTGATCGCGATCAGGTGGATGAACACCTCGCTGTCGGTGGTGGACTGGAACAGGCAGCCGCGCCGCACCAGCGCGCGGCGCAGGGCGGCGGCATTGGTCAGGTTGCCGTTATGCGCCACCGCGAACCCGCCGAACTCGAAATCCGCATACAGCGGCTGCACGTTGCGCAGCACCGTGTCGCCGGTGGTGGCGTAGCGGTTGTGGCCCACGGCGCGCGAGCCCGCGAGCCCCGCGATCACCCGGGCGTCGCCGAAATTGTCCCCCACCAGCCCCATGCCGCGATGCTGGTGGAAGCGGCTGCCGTCATGGGTGACCATCCCCGTGCTTTCCTGCCCGCGATGCTGCAGCGCATGCAGGCCGAGCGCGGTGAGTGCCGCGGCATCGGCATGGTTCCAGATGCCGACGACGCCGCATTCCTCGTGCAATTTGTCGTCGTGGCCGGTTGCACTCGCAGCGCGGCAAGCCGGCTCGGCAGGGTCGGTCGGCATTGGCGGCTCTCCTATCCCGTCACGGACGTGCGGTGGCACGCCCCTGCGGGGTCGATTGCAGCAGGTCGGCGGCGGTGGTGCTCCGGCTCTGGGGCGGAACCGGAATGTGCGGGCGGTAGTCCTGGGGCAGGTATTCGCCGAGGGTGATGGCGAGGCGGTAGACATAGGGAATCGCGCGCGCCTCCGCCACCGCCTCGGGCCAGCGATCGGTGGGAACCACGAATCCCGTGCCGACATAGATCACCGCCAGGACCACCAGCCCGCGCACGATCCCGAACACCAGGCCCAGCGTGCGGTCCAGCCCGCCGAGCACCGAGTTGCGCACCGCGCCGCCGATCATGCCGGTGATGATGGAGAGTATGATCAGCCCCACCAGGAACACGGCGGCGTACGCAGCCGGGTCCGCGAGGTCGGGGCTGCCCAGCCACTCGCGCATGTGCGGGCGAAGCTGCGGCGCCCCGGCATTGGCGATGAAGAAGGCGCCGACCCAGGCGGCGATGCCCAGCACCTCGGAGATGAACCCCCGCGCGAAGGCGATCAGCGCGGACACCGCGATGATGAGCAGGACGACGGTATCGACCCAGTTCAAGGTGTGGCCCGGTTCACGCGTGGCTCCCGCCTGTGCTGCGGCGGGTGCCGTATATCGTTCCCGGGGGGGGCTGCGCCACCCCTGTCATGCGGCGTTGACGCAGCCGTGTCACAATCAATGGGCAGGGCTGGCGGCGAATCGGGAAACCAGGTCGCCCAGATGTCCGATCTCGTCCAGCGCCAGCCCCTCGGGCGCGGCCAGCGGCCGGTTGCCGCGCGCCACCCGGCGCGGCAGGCAGGCGCGCTCGAAGCCGAGCTTCGCCGCCTCCTTCAGCCGCGACTCGGCGCCGGCCACCTGCCGCACCTCGCCCGACAGGCCCACCTCGCCGAAGAATACCATCGAGGGGTCGGTCGGCTGGCCGGTGGCCGCCGAGGCCAGCGCCGCGGCCACCGCGAGATCCGCCGCCGGCTCGCCGATGCGCAGGCCGCCGGCCACGTTCAGATAGACGTCGTTGGCGTTCAGCCGCAGCCCGCAGCGCGTCTCCAGCACCGCCAGCAGCATCGACAGCCGCCCCGAGTCCCAGCCGATCGTGGACCGCCGCGGCGACCCGCCGGGGTTCGGCGCCAGCAGGCACTGGATCTCCACCAGCACCGGCCGCGTCCCCTCCAGCCCCGCGAACACCGCGCTGCCCGATATGTTGCCCCGCCGCTCGGCCAGGAACAGCGCCGACGGGTTCGCCACCTCGGCCAGCCCCCGGTCGGTCATCTCGAACACGCCGATCTCGTCGGTGGCGCCGAAGCGGTTCTTCACCGCCCGCAGGATGCGGAACTGGTGGCCGCGATCGCCCTCGAAATACAGCACCGCATCCACCATGTGCTCCAGCACCCGCGGCCCCGCGATCGCGCCCTCCTTGGTCACGTGCCCCACCAGCACCACCGCGAACTGTCGCCCCTTGGCGAGGCGGATCAGCTCGAACGCCGCCGCCCGCACCTGGCTCACCGTCCCCGGCGAGGAATCGATGCTGTCCAGCCACATCGTCTGGATCGAATCGATCACCACCAGCGCCGCGTCGGGCGCCGCCTCCAGGCTCGCCGCGATCTCCCGCATGTCGATCGCCGCCGCCAGCTCCAGCCCCTTGCCCTTCAGGTCCAGCCGCCGCGCCCGCAGCCTTATCTGGTCGATCGCCTCCTCGCCCGAGATGTAGATCACCCGCCGCCCCGCATCGGCCAGCGCGGCGGCCGCCTGCAGCAGCAGGGTGGACTTGCCGATCCCCGGATCGCCGGCCAGCAGCAAGGCGGACCCCGGCACCAGCCCACCCCCCAGCACCCGGTCCAGCTCGGCAATCCCGGTCACCGTGCGCGGCGGCGGCTCCGCACTGCCCGACAGGTCATGGAACGCAAGCCCCTTCCGTGCCCCCGGCTTGGCCGGCGCCTTGGCCAGGCCGGGGCCGGACGGCAGCGCCTCCTCGACGATCGTGTTCCACTCGCCGCAGGCATCGCAGCGCCCGGACCAGCGCGGATGCACGGCGCCGCAGGACTGGCAGACGAAGCGCGCGGTGGACTTGGCCATTCGAGGTTCCCAAGGAAGGAAGGGGTTCTTTTTTGAAAAAAAGAACCAAAAAACTTTTTATCCATTTGGTGTGGAGTCCAGGCGGCGCCTCCACGAGAACCAAACGGATGAAAGTCTTTTTGCTTCTTTTTCTTCAGAAAAAGAAGGTTCTTACTTCTTCTGCCTATCCGGCACCCCATCATGCGGCCCAAGCGCCCGAGCCGGCAGATCGTCCCACCAGTCGTCGCGCAGCGCTTTCCGCTCCGGGTTCAGCGGATACACGATCCGGTTGTCGGCCTTCGGCGTCTCGCCAACCACCAGCAGCCGCACATCCGTGTCGGTGTTGTTGAGGAAGGTGTGCGCCAGCCCGGTCCCGGCCGGAAACCCCACCCCGTCGCCGGGCCGCAGCCGGTGCAGATGCCCGTCGAGCCAGACGTCGGGCGTGCCCTCGATCACGTAGGCGAATTCCTGCTCGCTGCTCTCGGCGTGCGGGTAGGAGGTGCGCCGCCCGGGCGGGATGCGGACATGGTGGATGCCCAGCGGTGCCAGGCCGAAATGCCTGCCGAACGGCGCATTCAGCGCGAGCAGCTCGGTATCGCCGGAATAGCGCGCGTTGTCGGGGTTCTCGATCTCGGTCCAGTGCGCGATGCAGTCGGGGCGATCTTCCGGCATGGCGGGCTCCCGGTCAGGGGGTGATGAGGGCGTACAGCGCCACGCTGCGATATTCGTCGCCCACCCGCCAGCGGTCGCGCAGCAGCGGCGCCTCGCAGACGAAGCCCAGGCGCTCCACCAGCGCGCGGGACTTCGCGTTCTCCGGCTCGATCTGCGCCTCGAAGCGATGCACCTTCAGCCGCACCCGCAGATCGGCGACCAGCGCCCCTAGCGCCTCGCCGGCGTGGCCCTGGCCGCGGGCTTCGGGCGTCAGGATGTAGCCAAGCTCGACCCGGCGGGCGCCCATCTGGCGCGAATGGTAGTTGATCATGCCGAGGCAGCGGTCGGTATCGCGGCTGGCGATGGCCCATACCATCCACCCGCTCGGGCTGCATTTCATCCAGCCGCGCAGGTATTTCTCGGTGCGGGCCAGGTTGGGCGAGGGGGCGTGGTTCCAGTGTCGCATCGACGCCGTGTCGCCATAGGCGGCATGGAAGGCCGGCGCATCGGCCGGCGTGAACCCCCGCAGCCGCAGGCGCGCCGTCTCGATCACCGGGATCGCGTGGCGGACAGGCGGCATCAGGCGGTCCAGTGCGCGGCGTTGCAGAGGGTGGCCAACCCGGCACGGGCCATGTTCCGGTGGCTGCCGGACAGGAAGGCGCAGCGACTCCAGATCCATTCGGCGCCCGAGGCGGCGGCCAGGTCGAGGCAGGCCGCGAGCAGCGCCGTCTGCGCGCCGCGGTTCCGCCAATCCGGATGCGTCGCGGTATCGGCGACATAGGCAAGCCCGTCCTGCACGTGCAGCACCGCCGTCCCCGCGATCGCGCCATCGACCCGCGCGGCGAACAGCGTCCAGCCCGGCAGGCCGAGCCATCCCCCCATGTTCACCTTGGCCCCCGCCCAATGCTGCGTCGGCATCGACCAGGCGGCGAGATGCGAGTCGAGCCAGGCATCCATCATGCCCGCCGAAACGGTCTCGACCGGCAGGGCAGGGGTGGCGCGGCGCGGCCGGCCGAGATTGATCGTGCCGAACTCGGTCTGCCGGCAGCCGGCGACGGCGAGCGCGTCGGCCAGCGCCACGTCATGCAGCGAGGGCAGGGTCTCGAAGCGCGGTTGCACGCCGGCGGCGCGGAACCAGGCCGCCAGCGCCGGCACCTCGGCCGCCGTCGCGCCCAGCGCCCTGTTCAGCCAGGGCGTCGGCACCCCCTTGGTGATGAAGCCATGCGCCGCGCCCTCCTGCCGGTATGCGGCCCCGAACGGGTTGCCCGGCCGCGCCGCGATGCAGGCCTGCCGCTGCCGCGTATAGGCGGCCTCATGCGCGACCAGGCGCGGCAGCAGCCCGGGTGGCGGAAGCGTCACCGTCGCAGCTCCATCTGGATCGGCCCCTCGCGGCGGCCATGGGTGAACTGGTCCACCATTTCGTTGCCGCTGTCCATCAGCGCCGCGGCCGCGCCCTGCCAGACGATGCGCCCCTTGAACAGCATCGCCGCCCGGTCGCCGATCCGCCGCGCGCTCAGCATGTCGTGGGTGATGGCGATCGCCGTGCTGCCCAGCGTCTTCACGCAGTCCACGATCAGCCCGTCGATCACCGCGCCCATGATCGGGTCCAGCCCCGTGGTCGGCTCGTCGAAGAACAGGATTTCCGGCCGCGCGGCGATCGCCCGCGCCAGCCCCACGCGCTTCTGCATCCCCCCCGACAGCTCCGCCGGCCACAGATCGGCGACGTTCGCCGCCAGCCCCACCTGGGCGAGGATTTCCACCGCCCGCGCATGCGCCGCGTCGCGCCCGATCATCCGCCGCGCCAGCAGCCCGAACGCCACGTTCTCCCACACAGGCAGGCTGTCGAACAGCGCGCCGTTCTGGAACAGCATGCCGATCCGCGCCCGCGCCGCCTCGCGCGCCGCCGCGTCCATCGCCAGCAGGTCCTGCCCGTCCAGCTCGATCGTGCCCTCGTCCGGCACGATCAGCCCCAGGATGCATTTCAGCAGCACCGACTTGCCCGATCCCGACCCCCCGATCACCACCATCGAGGTGTTCGGCATCACGTCGAGATCGATCCCCTCCAGCACGGTCTTGTCGCCGAACCGCTTGGTCAGGCCGCGAATGCGATGCTTCGGAAACATATCGGTCATCGTCTCCCCTCCCCTTGTGGGTGGGGGCGGGGGAGGGGTGGCAACCTCTCCAATCTGGCCCGCCAATCCGATCGGCCAATGTTCCTCATTGCCG
>JBGAIK010000115.1:0-15240 GCA_044225615.1 Acetobacteraceae bacterium
GTCCCCGCAATACGGCGTCGCCCCGAACTCCACCGTGTCTCCGGCGAACAGCACGCGCTCCTTCGGGAACCACACCACCGTATCCCCGGCGGTGTGCGATCGCCCGATATGGATCACCTGCGCCTCCCGCTCCCCCAGCCACAACGACATCCGGCCATGGAACGTTTCCGTCGGCCAGGTCAGCCCGGGAATCCCGTCCCGCCCCCGGAACAGCCGCGGGAACCGCCCGATCTCGCTGTCCATGTCCTGCTGCCCGCGCTCCACGATCAGGTCGCGCGTCACGTCGGAGCAGACGATCGAGTGATACGGATACCCGCTCGCCCCCAGCACCCGCACCGCGTGGTAGTGCGACAGGATGATCCGGTTCACCTTGCGGTCGGTCACTTCGGCGATCCGCGCCTGCACCTCGGCCGCCATCGCCGGCGTCGCCTGCGCATCCACCACCGTCACCCCGTCCGGCCCCACGATGATGCCCGAATTCGGGTCCCCCTCCGCGGTATAGGCGAACAGCCCCGGCGCCAGCTCGTCGAACGACACCTTCTTTTCCGCAAGATCATTGGTCGAGGCGAAGCCGGACATGATCGAACCCTCCCGTCCTGGTTCCCCCCAGTTTGCCAGCCCGCCCCCGCCCGCGCCATGGTCGCGCCCACCCACCGGGAGAGAGCCATGCAATCCCTGCTGCCCACCGCCCGCCGCCTCGGCGAAGCACTCAAGGCGCGCAACGAGACCATCGTGGTGGCCGAGGGCTCGGCCGGCGGCCTGATCTCCGCCGCCCTCCTCGCCGTCCCCGGCGCCTCCGCCTATTTCCTCGGCGGCGCCGTCGTCTACACCCGCGTTGCCCGCCGCGCTTTGCTCGGCCTCGCCGACGACGCCTTCGGCCGCGTCCGCCCCGCCACCGAGGAATACTCCCGCCTCCTCGCCCGCGCCGCCCGCGAGAAGTTCGACGCCACCTGGGCCATTGCCGAATCGGGTGCCACCGGCCCCGCCGGCAACCGCTACGGCGACCCCGCCGGCCACGCCGCCCTCGGCATCGCCGGCCCGCGCGAGGCCACCCTGATCCTGGAGACCGGCAGCAGCGACCGCGAGGCCAACATGCGCGCCTTCGCCCGTGCCGCCCTCGAGCTCATGGAGCGAACCCTCGGTGGATGAGCTCACCTTCCACCGCGCCCTCCATCGCCCCGGCACCCTCGTCGACATCGGCGCCCATGACGGCCTGCTGACCCTCCCCTTCGCCGCTCTCCCCGGTGCCGCGGTCCACGCCTTCGAACCCCTCCCCGCCGCCTTCGCCCGCCTCCGCGCCGCCGCCGGCCACCTGCCCAACGTCACCCTCCACCCCATCGCCCTCGGCGCCGCCCCCGGCACGGCCCTGCTCGAAGTCCCCTCCGTCGCCGGCATCGCCCAGGAGCAATGGGCCTCGCTGGCCAAGGACTACGAGGCGATCCGCCGCGCCGATCCCCGCGTCGGCCACATCGCCCGCCACACCGTGCAGGTCGCCCGCCTCGACGATCTCGGCCTCACCAACGTCACCGCCATCAAGCTCGACGTCGAAGGCGCCGAGGAGGAGGCGATTCTCGGCGCCGCCGCCACCATCGCCCGCGACCGCCCGGCCATGACCGTGGAGATCGAGGAACGCCACCGCGAAGGCAGCACCCGCACGGTCCCGGCCCTCCTCGCCCGGCTCGGCCTCGAAGGCTTCTACGCCCTCGACGGCGCCTGGCACCCGGCCGATCAGTTCGACGCCGCCCAACTCCAGCGCGCCTCCCCCTCGCCGGCCAGCTTCGAGGCCTCGGACCCCTACGTCTTCATCTTCTGTTTCGTGCCTGCGAACCGGCGCACGGAACTGTTGCGCCTGCCCGCCTGAACTCACTTGGCCTCGCGGGCCGGGTCAGGCATTTTGCGGGGCCTCTATCCACCGGGAACGCCATATGTCCGATCCTACCCTCGCCGGCGCAACCAACGGCACCACCGCCGAACCGCCGGCCCCGGCGCCGCAGATGCCGCAATTCTTCCACCGCGTCGTCGGCGTGAACCCGGCCACCCATGCCGGCCTCAAGCTCGACCGCAGCCTCGGCTACGCCTTCAGCAAGGGCGCCCAGTCGGTCCCCATCGGCCTCGGCGAGTTCGACGTCGTCGCCCAGCATTTCCCCATCGTCTTCGCCAGCGGCCCCAACCCCGCCCCGGTCGCCCTGCTCGGCCTCGGCGACGGCAACAACCTGTTCCTGATGCCCGACAACACCTGGCGCAAGGATTCGTACATCCCCGCCTATGTCCGCGCCTACCCCTTCATCTTCGTCGAGGACGCGAACACCAAGACCGTCTATGTCGGCATGGAATCCGAAGCCGAGTGCCTGCGCGAGGACAGCGGGGCCCCGATGTTCGAGGACGGCCAGCCCACCGCGGCGCTCACCGAGTCGATCAATTTCTGCTCCGCCTTCCGCGACAACCTCGCCGCCGCCAACGCCTTCGCCCGCGCGCTGGATGCCGCCGGCCTGCTGGAGGAGGAGGAAGCCACCGTGAACTTCGCCGCCGGCGGCGGCACCCGCATCCGCGGCTTCAAGATCCTCAAGGCCGAGCGGCTGGACCAGGTCAGCGACGACACCTTCCTCGAATGGCGCCGCCGCGGCTGGATCGGCCCGCTCTACGCCCATCTCCACTCCGCCGCCCGCTGGGGCCGCCTGATCGAGTTCGCCGCCACCGTCCGCGGGTAACCCGTCCTTCATCGCCCCGGCGCAGTCTGGGGCGATGTGGCGCCTCCTCCTCTGCCTGCTTCTGGCCCCGACGGCCCATGCCCAGCCGGCCGACTGCGACGCCGTCCCGGTCGGCCCGGACATCCGCCTCGTCCCGCAGCTTCCGCTCCCCCGGGCGCCCCGCGGCCGGGTCCCGATCGACCTCGGCGAGGTCCCCATGCACGGCACGCTCTGCCAGGCCGAGCCCGCCCCCGAACCGGCCGACATCCTCCGCGGCGAGCCCGCCCCACGCGGCCTGCTCCAGGGCGACGGCCCGCGCGACGTGTTGCACAATCGCTGGCAGGGCCAGGTGACGGTGCATCCCCCGCGCTGAGTGTCGAAATCCGCGGCGCCCGAACGTCACTCGGCCAGGCCCGGAACTCCCTCCGCGCCGCCAGTGGAGAGCACGCGATGAACTACATGATCCTCATCTACCAGGATGCCGCGCCCGGGCCGCAGGCGCCGATCTCGCAGCCCTGGATCGCCTACACCCAGGCGCTGCGCGAAGCCGGCGTCATGGTCGGCGGCAACCGCCTCGCCCCCCATTCCGCCGCCACCACGGTGAAGCTCCGCGACGGCAGGCGGCACGTGCAGGACGGCCCCTACGCCGACACCAAGGAGCAGCTCGGCGGCTACTACCTGATCGACGTCCCCGATCTCGACGCGGCACTCGACTGGGCCGCGAAATGCCCGGGCGCGCTCGACGGCACCATCGAGGTCCGCCCGGTTGCCGGCTGACCCCGCCACCCGCGCCGTCGAGCGGGCGGCGCGGGACGCCTATGGCCGCCTCGTCGCCTGGCTCGGCGCCCGCTCCCGCGACATCGCGGGCGCCGAGGACGCGCTGGCCGACGCCTTCCGCGCCGCCCTCGAATCCTGGCCCCGCACCGGCGTCCCGGCCCGCCCGGAAGCCTGGCTGCTGACCGCCGCCCGCCGCCGCCTGATCGACGCCGCCCGCCGCCGCCGCACCCGCGACGCCGCCGTACCCACCCTGCTCGCCACCGCCGGCGAAGTGGAAGCGATCGGCGACTTCCCCGACGACCGCCTGAAACTGATGTTCGTCTGCGCCCACCCGGCGATCGACCCGGCGGCCCGGGCGCCGCTGATGCTCCAGGTCGTCCTCGGCCTTGACGCCGCGACGATCGCCGGGGCCTTCCTGGTCTCCCCGGCGGCGATGGGCCAGCGGCTGGTCCGTGCGAAGGAAAAGATCAGGCTCGCCGGCATCGGCTTTCGTGTGCCCGAGCCGGAAGAGCTGCCGGCCCGCCTCGACGCGGTGCTCGACGCGATCTACGCCGCCTACGGCACCGCCTGGGAGGAACCCGGCACGACCGCGCTCGCGCAAGAGGCGGTCTGGCTCGCCCGCGTCGCCGCCACGCTCCTGCCGGACCCCGAGGCGCTGGGGCTGCTCGCCCTGGTCCTGTTCTGCGAATCCCGCCGCGGCGCACGGCGCGATGCGGCCGGCCGCTTCGTGCCGCTCTCCACCCAGGACCCCGCGCTGTGGGATGCCGCGCTGCTGGCCGAGGCGCGATCGGCGCTCTCCCGGGCCGGCACGCAGGGCCGCATCGGCCGCTTCCAGCTCGAAGCCGCGATCCAGGCCGTCCACGCCGCCCGGGCCGAAACCGGGCAGACCGACTGGGAGGAGGTGGCGCTGCTCTACGAGGGCCTGTTCGCGCTGTCGCCGACGACGGGCGTCGCCGTGGGCCGGGCCGCGGCCCTGATGGAAGCCCGCGGGGCAGGCGCCGGGCTGGCGGCGCTGGAGACGCTGCACGGTGCCGAGAGCTACCCGCCCTACTGGGCCTTGCGGGCAACCCTGCTCGCCCGGCTGGGCCAGCCGGCGGGCGAAGCCGCGGCCCGGGCGATCGCCCTGGCCGGCGATCCGGCAGTGCGGGCGCATCTTGAAATGTCGCTGCCCGCCATTAACTAACGTTGCTTAGCGCCGCCCGCACCGCCGGGCTTGTCAGGGCGGCAAGCTCGTCCGTGTGCCGATAGGCGGGCATCCAGCGCTCGATCGCCGCGTCGCGGGCGGCGGCGGGGTGGAAGTACAGTTCGACGTCGCCCTCCGGCAGATGCGGGATCAGACGGAGCAGGCGGTCCTCGGTGAAGGCGCCGGTCCAGGCCAGGCCGAAGATCGCGTCATTGGCGGCGACGCCGGCCCGGCCGGCCTGGGCGCGGAGAACGCGGGACCAGGCGGCCATGGCGCGGGCGCCAAGCGTGGGGGCGAGCCCGGCGCGCGCCATGATGGCGGGGGGCTCATGCGGCACGCGGATGCGCGGCAGGCCGAATTCGCGGCCGATGGACAGGAGCTGGGCGCCGACCGTCGGGTGCAGGTGCATGTGCTTGTGGGCATCGGCATGGGCGAGCGGCAAGCCGGTGGCGGCGAAGGCCTGGTATTGCGCGCGGATTTCGGCGGCCAGCGCGCGACGGATCCGGGGGAGGAAGAAATAGCGGATGCCAAGCCCGAGCTGGTCCGAGGGAAACCAGCCCGCCGCATCGGTCAGCCGGGGATCGTGCAGCACCGATGGCCCCTCGATCACCACCAGATGCAGCCCCACGCGCAGGCCCGGCAGCCGGCGCGCCCGCGCCACCGCATCCGCCGCGGCCGCGCCGGCAACCATCAGGCTCGCGGAAGTGAGCACCCCATCCCGATGGGCGCGCTCGATCCCTTCGTTGACCGCTTCCGACAGGCCGAAATCGTCGGCCGTGACGGTCAGGCGGCTCAGGCCGCCGCCTTGTGGCGGTCGCGCAGGAACTGGAAGAACTCGACGCCCTCGCGCAGGCGGCGCTTCATCATCTGGGGGCTGCGGATCATCTCGTTGACGATGGAGGCGATCTTGGGGGCGCGGAAATAGAACTTCTTGTAGAACGTCTCGACCGAATCGAATATCTCGGTGTGCGACAGATGCGGATAGTGCAAGGGCGCGATCTGGATGCCGTGGTCGTCGATCAGTTCGGCATTCGCCGCATCGAGCCAGCCGTTCTTCACCGCCTGGTCGTACAGGAACGTGCCCGGATAGGGCGCGGCCAGCGAGACCTGGATGGTGTGCGGGTTGATCTCGGTGGCGAACTTGATCGTCTCCTGGATGGTCTCGGTGGTCTCGCCGGGCAGGCCCAGGATGAAGGTGCCGTGGATCTTGATGCCGAGCTCGTGGCAGTCCTTGGTGAACTGCTTCGCCACCTCGATGCGCATGCCCTTCTTGATGTTGTGCAGGATCTGCTGGTTGCCGCTCTCGTAGCCGACCAGCAGCAGCCGCAGCCCGTTGTCCTTCAGCACCTTCAGCGTCTCGCGCGGCACGTTGGCCTTGGCGTTGCACGACCAGGTGACGCCGAGCTTGCCGAGCTCGCGGGCGATCGCCTCGGCGCGGGGCAGGTTGTCGGTGAAGGTGTCGTCGTCGAAGAAGATCTCGCGGGTCTGCGGGAACAGCTTCTGGATCAGCCGGATCTCCTCGGCCACATGGCCGGGGGAGCGGACGCGGTAGGTGTGGCCGCCCACGGTCTGCGGCCACAGGCAGAAGGTGCAGCGGCTCTTGCAGCCGCGCCCGGTGTAGAGCGAGACGTAGGGGTGCAGCAGGTAGCCGATGAAATAGTCCTCGATGCGCAGGTCGCGCTTGTAGACGTCAGTGACGAAGGGCAGCGAATCCATGTCGTGGATGATCGCGCGGTCCTTGTTGTGGACGATCGCGCCCGCGGCGTTGCGGAAGCTGATGCCGTCGATCGACGACAGGTCGCGGCCCTCGGCCACGTCCTTGATGGTGAAATCGAACTCGTTGCGCGCCACGAAGTCGATCGGCAGGCCCTGCTCCAGGCTCTCCTGCGGCTGCACCGCCACCTTGGCGCCGACCATGCCGATCCTGATGCCCGGATTCGCGTCCTTCAGCGCCTGCGCCACCTTCACGTCGGAAGCGAAGGACGGCGTGGAGGTATGGATGATGCACAGGTCGCGGTTCTTGGCCTCGGCGATCCGGGGGCCATGCCGAGTTGGCCGGCGGCGTCGATCGAGCTTGCTGCCGTCCACCAGGGCGGCCGGCTGGGCCAGCCAGGTGGGGAACCAGAAGCTCTTGATCTCACGCTTGGCCTGGTAGCGCGACCCGGCGCCGCCGTCGAAGCCGTCGAAGGAGGGAGGCTGCAGGAAGAGCGTCTTCATCATGGCGGTGCGGTTCCGTTTGGGCCGTGTCGAGGACCTGGCCGCGCCATTCGACGCGGGTGCCGGCGTGGCTCGCGAGCAGGACGGCGATGGACATGAGGTCGCGCAGCGGCAAAAGCCAGATCGGCAGCCGCGTTGCAAGCGTTTCCTCGGCACGGCCGAGCTCGCGGTCGATGCCGGCGGCGGCCAGCGCCCGGCAGAGCCAGGCGGCGGCCAGCAGCGCCAGCGACCACGGCGCCGCGCCGGACAGCGCGACGGCGGCCACCGCCCAGGCCAGCGGGTGCTGCAACGCCGAAAGCGCGAAGCCCACCGGCTCCAGGGCCCGGATGGTGCGGCCCCAGCGCAATTCGTGGCGGAACAGCGCGCCGAGCGTGGCTTCCGGCACCGTGGTCGCGACGATGGTCGGCGCGAGCGCCACCGCGAGACCCAGCGCGCGGACGTTGCGGCCGAGCAGATGGTCGTCGGCGATCTCGTCGGCCAGGGCTTCGAGCCCGCCGGCACGCGCCAGCGTGTCGCGCCGCAGCGCCATGGTCGCACCCAGGCAGTCCTGCCGGCCGAGCAGGCGGGCAAGCACGGCGCCGGGCAGGAAGACGTGATTGAGCCAGCCGGTGCCGAGCCACGCCGCGAAGCTCGCGAAGGCGGGCCGGCCGGCATAGAGCGTGGTGGCCAGCCCCACGCCCGGCCGCGCCAGGGTCGCCGCCAGCGCGCGCAGGTAGCCCGGCGCGCACCACACGTCGCTGTCGGCGATCACCAGCAGATCGTGCCGCGCCTCCGGCAGCATGTTGATCAGGTTGCCGACCTTGCGGTTGGCGCCGTGGAGGGTCGCGTCCATGACCAGGACGATGTCCACCCCCGGAAAGCGGCCGCGCAGCCGCTCCACCACCGCGATCGCCGGATCCTCGGCCCGCTGCACGCCGCAGACGATCTGCAGGCGCGGATAGTCCTGCGCACACAGCGAGGCCAGCGCCGCCTCCAGCAGCGGCTCGTCGCCGTGCAGGGGCTTGAGCACGGTCATAGGCGGCAATGCTGCCCTGCCGGGCAGCTCCGCCAGGTCCGGCACCGCGCAGCCGCGGCGAAACCGGCGCAGACCGGCCCAGCCGGCCAGCGCCTGCACCATGCCGGCCAGGGCGGCGACCGCCGCGATCCAGGCGAGCAACGCCATGGTCAGGATTTCGCGCCGCCCGCGAGGCTGGCCGCCTTGGCCTGGAGGTTGGCGATCAGCGCCGAGGCGTCGCCGTCCTTCAGCATGGCGCGGAAGTCGGATCGCTGGACGGCGACGCGGCTGATCGCACCATCGACCAGGATGTCCACTGCCTTCCATCCGGCAGCGCCGTTGCGCATCAGGTAGTCGAGCCGGGTGGGCGCACCGCTGGCGGGGATGATCTGCGTCTGCACCACCTCGTCGTTGCCGACCTTGCGCGTGGCGGGCGCCACCTCGATCCGCTGACCCTCGAAACTGTCGAAATTGGCCACCCAGCTGGCCAGCGTATAGTCGCGGAAGGCGGCCAGCAGCGCGGTACGCTGGTCGGCCGGCAGCCCGTTCCAGCGCGGCCCGATCGTGGTCGCCAGGATGGCGGGCAGGTCGAAGGCGCCATCCACCGCCGGGGCCAGCGCCGCGGCGCGCTGGGCGAACGGGGTGGCACGCCCGGCCTTCATCGCCGCGAGCAGGCCGGCGGTGAACGCGGCGATCGGATCGGCCGGCCCGGCCGCGCCGAGCAGCGGCGCGAGGCCGGCCAGCAGCAGCGTGCGACGGGCGATCATGCGCGGATCGCCCCCGTCGCCTCCGTGCGGCCGAGGGCGGCGAGCACGGTGGCGGCGATATCCTTCGCGGTGAAGCCGATCTCGACGAGCTGCTTTGCGGGGCTGTCGTGGTCGACGAAACGGTCGGGCAGCACCATCGGGCGCAGCTTCAGCCCGTGGTCGAGCAGGCCTTTCCAGGCGAGATGGTGCATGACGGAAGCGCCGAAGCCGCCCGCGGCACCGTCCTCGATGGTGACCAGCACCTCGTGGTGGCGGGCGAGCTGCTCGACCAGCGCGGCATCGAGCGGCTTCATGAAGCGGGCATCGGCGACGGTGGCCTTGAGGCCGCGGGTGGCGAGCTCGTCGGCGGCCTTCAGCGCCTCGGCGAGGCGGGGCCGAGGGCGAGGATGGCGACCGAGCCGCCCTCGCGCAGGATGCGGCCCTTGCCGATTTCGAGCACTTCGCCGCGGGACGGCAGGGCGATGCCGGTGCCCTCGCCGCGCGGGTAGCGCACCGCGCTGGGGCGGTCGTCGATGGCCGCGGCGGTGGCCACCATGTGCATCAGCTCCAGCTCGTCCGACGGGGCCATGACCACCATGCCGGGCAGGCAGCCGAGATAGGCGAGGTCGAAGCTGCCGGCATGGGTGGCGCCGTCGGCGCCGACGAGACCGGCGCGGTCGATGGCGAAGCGGACGGGCAGCGACTGGATCGCCACGTCGTGCACCACCTGGTCGTAGGCGCGCTGCAGGAAGGTGGAATAGATGGCGCAGAACGGCTTGATGCCCTCGGTCGCGAGCCCGGCGGCGAAGGTCACGGCGTGCTGCTCGGCGATGCCGACATCGAAGGTGCGCGCGGGGAAGGCCTTGCCGAAGCGGTCGAGCCCGGTGCCCGAGGGCATCGCGGCGGTGACGGCGACGATATCGGGGTCGGCCTTGGCCTCGGCGATCAGCGCGTCGGCAAACACCTTCGTGTACGTGGGCGGGCCGGGCGGCGCCTTGGCCTGCTCGCCGGTCACCACGTTGAACTTGCTGACCGCGTGCAGCTTGTCGGCCGAGGCCTCGGCCGGGCCGTAGCCCTTGCCCTTCTTGGTGATGACGTGCAGCAGGATCGGCCCGCCGCGGCCGCTGTCCGGCTCCTCCGCCTCGCGCAGGTTGCGCAGCACCGGCAGCAGGTGGTCCAGGTTGTGGCCGTCGATCGGGCCCACGTAGTAGAAGCCCAGCTCCTCGAACAGCGTGCCGCCGGTCAGCATGCCGCGGGCGAATTCCTCGGCGCGCCGCGCGGTGCGCTCGATGCCCTTGGGGAAGCGCCGCGCCATGCGCGCGCCGAGCTCGCGCAGGCTGAGGAAGGAGTTCGACGACAGCAGGCGCGACAGATAGGCACTCATCGCGCCGACCGGGGGGGCGATCGACATGTCGTTGTCGTTCAGCACCACGATCAGCCGCGACTTGAGCGCGCCGGCATTGTTCATCGCCTCGTAGGCCATGCCCGCGCTCATCGCGCCGTCGCCGATCACCGCGATCACGTGGCGGTCGTTCCTGATGCCGCGCCCCGCCTTGAGGTCGCGCGCCACCGCCATGCCGAGCCCGGCGGAGATCGAGGTCGAGGAATGGGCGGCGCCGAACGGGTCGTATTCGCTCTCCGACCGGCGGGTGAAGCCGGACAGGCCGCCGCCCTGGCGCAGGGTGCGGATGCGCTCGCGCCGCCCGGTCAGGATCTTGTGCGGGTAGCACTGGTGGCCGACATCCCAGATCAGCCGGTCCTCCGGCGTGTCGAAGATGGCGTGGATGGCGACGGTGAGCTCGACGACGCCGAGCGAGGCGCCGAGATGTCCGCCGGTGGAGGACACCGCGTCGATCGTCTCGGCGCGCAGCTCGTCGGCCAGCTGGCGCAGCTGCTCGGGCGAGAAGTTGCGCAGGTCGGCGGGCACGCGCACCCGGTCGAGCAGCGGCGTGCGCGGCCGGCTCGCGGGGGGAACAGGTGCGGTCGGTGCGTTCATCGGGATACCCCTCAGTTCCGCCGTGTGACCATGTAGGCGGCCAGACGTTGCAGCAGATCGGCCTGCGGCCCGAAGCTGTCCAGATGCCCGGCCGCCTGCTTCGCCAGCAAATCCGCCTGGGCCCGGGCACGCTCGGCGCCCAGCACCGCCACCATGGTCGCCTTGCCGGCCGCCGCGTCCTTGCCGGTGGCCTTGCCGGTCTCCTCGGGCGTGCTCTCCACGTCGAGCAGGTCGTCGGCGATCTGGAACGCCACGCCGATATCGCGGCCATAAGCGGCGAGAAGATGGCGCTGCTGCGGGGCGGCGCGGCCGAGGATGGCCCCGGCCTCGACGCTGAACTGGATCAGCCGCCCGGTCTTGAGCGCCTGCAGCCGGGCGACCTGCTCGGCGGTCAGCGCCTGGCCCTCGGCCAGCATGTCGATCATCTGGCCGCCGCACATGCCGCGCGCGCCGGCGGCATGGGCCAGCGCCGCGACCAGCTCCGCCCGCGCCTCGGGGTTGGAATGGGTGTCGGGCTCGGCCAGCACCTCGAAGGCGCGGGTCTGCAGCGCGTCGCCGGCCAGGATGGCGGTGGCCTCGTCGAAGGCCTTGTGGGTGGAGGGCTTGCCGCGGCGCAGGTCGTCGTCGTCCATCGCCGGCAGGTCGTCGTGCACCAGCGAATAGGCGTGCAGCATCTCCACCGCGGCCGCGACGCGGGCCGAGGAGGTGCGGTCCACGCCGAACAGCGCCGCCGATTCCATCACCAGGAAGCCGCGCAGGCGTTTGCCGCCGCCCAGCGTCGCGTAGCGCATCGCCTCCAGCAGCCGTGCCTCGGCGCCTTCCGGCTGCGGCAGCAGCACGTCCAGCGCCTGCTCCACCTGGCCCGCCACGCGCCCCAGCGCGTCGGCCAATACGTCCTGCATGCTCACTCGGTCTCCCTCAGCCCCACCGCGCCGGCGGGCCCGGCGACGATGGCCTGCACGCGCTGCTCGGCCTCGGCCAGCTTGGCCTCGCAATGGGCGCGCAGCATCGCGCCCCGCTCATAGGCCGCGATCGCGTCCTCCAGCTTCTGCTGGCCGCCCTCCAGCGCCTTCACGATCCGCTCCAGCTCGCCCAGCGCGTCCTCGAAGGAGAGGGCGGCGACCGGGTCGCGCGGCGGGTCGGTGGCGGCGGTGGCAGGGCCAGACATAGGTGAGGCGACTCCGGCAGGATGCAACTGTAACGCGAAATGTCGGTCGATACCGCTTCCGCCGTGTCCCGCCAATCCCGAATCGGGCGCGGGTGCGCTTATGCCGCGAGCATGGTGCGTACGTGCAACGCGGCCGAGGCGGCGAGCGCGTCGAGGTCGTAGCCGCCCTCCAGCACCGAGACCAGGCGCCCGCCGCAATGCGTGGCCGCAAGGTCCAGCAGGCGGCGCGTGATCCAGCCGAAATCGGCGGTTTCCAGGCGCAATTGCGCCAGCGGGTCGGCCTTGTGGGCGTCGAACCCGGCCGAGACGATGATCAGGCCGGGCGCGAACGCGTCGAGCGCCGGCAGGATCGTCTCGTCCCAGGCGGCGCGGAACTCGGCCCCCGTGGCGCCGGGGCGCAGCGGCGCGTTGACCACGTTGCCCACCCCGCGCTCTTCCGCGCCACCGGTGCCCGGGTAGCACGGGTACTGGTGGCTCGATCCATAGAACAGGCTCGGATCGCCGTAGAAGATCTCCTGCGTGCCGTTGCCGTGATGGACGTCGAAATCGACCACGGCGACGCGTTCAATCCCGCGTGATTGCGCGTGCCGGGCGGCGATGGCGGCGTTGGCGAACAGGCAGAACCCCATCGGCCGGTTGCTCTCGGCATGGTGGCCGGGCGGCCGGGTGGCGACGAAGACGCGCCTCGCCCAGCCGTCCAGCACCGCATCGACGGCCAGCACCGCGCCGCCGGCTGCGCGCAGCGCCGCCTCGCGCGAGCCGGCGCTCATGATCGTGTCGGCATCGAGCGGCACCCGCTCGCCCTCGCCGGGCGCGATGCCGAGGATGGTCGCCACGTAGTCGGCCGGATGCACCAGGCGCAGCTGCGCCTCGGTCGCCAGCGGCGCCTGCTCGCGCAGCAGCGGATGGAACTCCTCCGCCTCCAGCGCCCGCAGCACGTAGCGCAGGCGATCGGCGCATTCCGGGTGCCAGTCGCCGGTGTCGTGCTCCAGGCAGGCGGGGTGGGTGACGAGCGCGACCGTCATGCGGCGTCCTTCTTGCGGATGACGAAGCTGAACACGCCGGCCTCCTCGCTGAAGGCGAGCAGGGCATGGCCGGTCTCGCGGCAGAAGGCCTGGAAATCGGCCACCGCGGCGCGGTCGGTGGCGAGCACGCGCAGCCGCGCGCCCGGCGCCAGGCCGCGCAGCGCCCGGTTGGCCCGCAGCACCGGCAGCGGGCAGTTCATGCCCTTCACGTCCAGCAGCGTCTCGCTCATGCCCGGCATGGTGCGTCGGGGGCAGGGGGGAAGGCAAGGCGCGCCGGCTTGCCGCATCCGGACGTTGCGGGCAGTTTCCCGCCCATGCCCGACCGCCTGATCGCCACCTACCATGTCCGCGCCGCGCCCGAGGCGATCGCCGCCCGCGCCCGCGGAATCGCGGTCGAGCAGAGCGTCGAGATGCCGGTGGAGGGCATCGAGGACCCGCGCGTGCTGGATGAGATCGTCGGCCGCGTGGAAGACATCGCGCCCGCCGGCCCCGGCCTGTTCGCGGTGCGCATCGGGCTGGCCGCGGCGACGGTGGAGGCCGACGCCGGCCAGCTGTTCAACATGCTGTTCGGCAACAGCTCGATCCAGGACGACGTGACGCTGGAAGCGGTGGAGCTGCCGGAGACGCTGCTCGCGAGTTTCCCGGGGCCGAACCTGGGCATCGAGGGCCTGCGCGCCCGGGCCGGCGTGCCCGCCGGGCGGGCGCTGACCTGCGGCGCGCTGAAGCCGCAGGGGCTTGCCCCGGACGGGCTTGCCACGCTCGCCGCGCGCATGGCCCAGGGCGGCATGGACTATCTGAAGGACGACCACGGCCTGGCCGACCAGGCCTACAGCCCCTTCGCCGCCCGCCTGGCCGCCGTCGCCGCGGCGCTGCGTGACGTGGCCGGACGCACCGGCAGGCTGACCCGCTACATCCCGAGCCTGTCGGGCAATCTCGACGCCATGCGCCGGCAGATCGACCAGGCGCTGGCCGAGGGCGTGGACTGCTTCCTGATCGCGCCCATCATCGCGGGGCTGCCGACCTTCGCGACGCTGGTGCGCGAATACCCGGAGGCCGGGTTCATGACCCACCCGACCCTGTCCGGCATCGCCCGGATCGCGCCGCCGCTGTTCTACGGCCGGCTGTTCCGGCTGATCGGCGCCGACGCCGTGGTCTATCCCAACCATGGCGGGCGGTTCGGCTATTCGCCCGCCACCTGCGCCGCGCTGGCCGCCGCCGCCCGCGCGCCCTGGGCGCATCTGCGGCCGGCCCTGCCGGTGCCCGCCGGCGGGATGACGCCGGCGCGCATTGCCGAAATGCTGGATTTCTACGGCCCCGACACCATAGTGCTGATCGGCGGCGCGCTGCTCGCCGCCCGCCAGCGCCTCGCCGCCGAGGCCGCCGCCTTCACCGCCGCCGTCGCCGCCCACCGTTTCGCGCAGGGATGACCATGGACCAGGACCGCTCCGCCCCGTTCCGCCGCTTCGACGACTGGCGCTGGGAGGGCGTGGCCCATCTTCCCTACAAGGAGGACGGGAGTTCCCCGTTCAGGGCGGTCACCCGCCAGGTGCTGTTCCACGAGCCCGACATGGGCTGCGAGCTGCGCTATTTCGAGGTCGCGCCCGGCGGCTACTCCACGCTGGAGCGGCACGAGCACGCGCATGCGGTGCTGATCCTGCGCGGCCGCGGCGAGGCGATGGTGGGCAGCGCGGTGCGCGCGGTGGCCACCAACGACCTCGTATCCGTCCCGCCCTGGGCCTGGCACCAGTTCCGCGCCACGGCCGGCGAGCCGCTCGGTTTCCTGTGCATGGTCAACGCCCTGCGCGACCGGCCGCAGCTTCCCACCGACGCGGAGCGGGCCGCGCTCCGCGCCGTGCCGGAGGTGGCCGCCTTCCTCGACCGCGCGGGGCCGGTCTGATGGTTGCGGACGTCAAGGCGATCCTGTTCGACACCTTCGGCTCCGTCGTCGACTGGCGCGGCAGCCTGATCCGCGACCTCTCGGCATACGGCGCAAGCCGCGGCATCGCCGCCGACTGGGCCACGCTGGTCGATGACTGGCGCGCCGCCTATGCGCCGTCGATGGACCGGGTGCGCAAGGGCGAGCTGCCATGGACGCGGCTCGACGCGCTGCACCGCGCCTCGCTCGACCGGCTGGTGGCCGAGCACGGCATCGAGGGCCTGACCGAGGCGGACCTGGCGCACATCAACCTGGGCTGGCACCGGCTCGACCCCTGGCCCGACGCGGTGGCCGGCCTCACCCGCCTGCGGACGCGCTACATCATCGGCCCGCTCTCCAACGGCAGCGTGCCGCTGCTGGTGAACATGGCCAGGCGCGCCGGCATCCCCTGGGACATGGTGTGCTCGACCGAGCTGTTCCGCCACTACAAGCCCGATCCCGAAACCTATCTCGGTGCCGCCGACCTGCTTGGCCTCGCCCCCGGCGAGGTGATGATGGCCGCCGCCCATAA
>JBGAIK010000116.1:0-14340 GCA_044225615.1 Acetobacteraceae bacterium
GTCGGCGGGAACTTCGAAGCCGTCGAAGGACAGCTCGTATTCCTTCATGCCGCGATAGCCGAGCACCGGGATCTCGGTGCCGGACATGCCCGGCGCGGGGAACGGGTCCTCCGCCGTGCCGCGCGGCTTCTCGGCCAGGAACATCGACAGGCCGCGATGGCCCGGGCCGCCGGTGCGGACCAGCAAGGTCATCAGGTCGGTGCGGGCGGCATGGGTGATCCAGGTCTTGGCGCCGTGGATGCGCCAGGTGTCCCCGTCGCGGACGGCGCGGGTGCGCAGGTTGCCGAGGTCGGAGCCGGTGTCGGGCTCGGTGAACACGGCGGTCGGCAGGATCGCGCCGTTGGCGATGCCGGGCAGGTAGCGCTGCTGCTGCGCCGGCGTGCCGGCGAGGCGGATCAGCTCGCCGGCGATCTCCGAGCGGGTGCCGAGCGAGCCGACGCCGAGATAGGCGGCGCTGAGCGTCTCGGAAACCAGGCACATCGCGGTCTTGCCGAGGCCGAGGCCGCCATGTTCCTCCGGCACCGTCAGCCCGAACACGCCCATCTCGGCCAGCGTCCCGACCAGGGGCAGCGGGATCAGCGCGTCGTCGCGGTGCCAGGACTGGGCATGGGGCGCGATCTCGGCGGCGGCGAGGCGCTGGAACTGCTCGCGCATCATCTCCAGCGCGGGATCGTCGAGGCCGAGCGCGCCGAACCGTCCCTCGGCCAGCTCGCCCAGCAATGCCAGCCGGGCGGCCTCCAGCCCGGCGCGCGACGACAGCACGGCCAGCGCGGGGGTGGCGGCGTAGCGCGCGATCGCCTCCGCGGGCACGTCCATGTCGGCCGGGCGGATGGTCTCGACCTGGCTCATCGGGATGCCGCCGGCGAGCTGCTGGCCGTACTCGGCGAAGCCGAGCCGCAGGATCGCCGCCTCGGCGGGGCCGAGTTCGGGCAGCCGGCGCGCCCAGCCCAGCGCCTGGCGCAGCGCCTCGACATAGGTGGCCTGCCAGGCGAGGCCGTGGGCGGCGTGCTGGTGGGCTTCGAGCTGATCCGGGGTCGCGGCAAGGCCGGCGACGGCATGGCGGGTCGCGTCATGCAGCGCGGTCGCGGCATCGAGCAGGGCGGCGCACTGGGCGAGCAGGTCGGCAGGTGGCATTGGCGGGGCTCCTCGTCCCGGCGTCATGCCACCGGGGGGCGGCCGGGTGAAGGGCGGCTTGTTGCGCCCGGCCATTTTCGCTAGGGGCGGGACATGAGCGACATCCTGTCCGACCTGCGCATCGTCGAGGTTTCCGCCTTCATCGCCGCCCCGCTGGGGGGCATGACGCTCGCCCAGCTCGGCGCCGAGGTCATCCGCATCGACCCGATCGGCGGCAACATCGACCACAAGCGCTGGCCGCTCGCGCCGGGGGGAGACAGCCTGTACTGGGCGTCGCTCAACAAGGGCAAGCGCTCGGTCACCCTGGCCCTGGACCGGCCGGAGGGGCGGGAGCTGGCGCAGGCGCTGATCTGCGCGCCGGGTCCGGGCAACGGCATCCTGCTCACCAACCTGCCGGCCAGCGGCTGGATGGGCTACGACGCGCTGAAGGCGCGGCGGGACGACCTGGTGATGCTGCGGCTGGTGGGCAACCACGACGGCAGCGGCGCGGTGGACTACACGGTCAACTGCGCCAGCGGCTTCCCGGCGGCGACCGGCACCGGGGCTGCGCCGGTCAACCACGTCCTGCCGGCCTGGGACGTGGCGGCGGGGCTGTACCTGTCCACCGGGCTGCTGGCCGCCGAGCGGCGCCGGCGCATGACCGGCCAGGGGCAGGAAGTGACGCTCGCGCTGTCCGACGTGATGCTGGCCACCGTCGCCAATCTCGGCCTGCTGGCGGAGGTGCGGGCGAACGGCACCCTGCGGGCGCCGATCGGCAACGACGTCTTCGGCGCCTTCGGGCGGGATTTCCCGACGAAAGACGGACGCCGGGTGATGCTGGTCGCGATCTCCAACCGCCAGTGGCGGGCGCTCGGCAAGGCCACCGGGCTGGCCGCGAAGCTGGCCATGATCGGGCCCCTGTTGGACGTGGACATGGAGGACGAGGGCGGGCGCTTCCTCGCGCGCGACGCGATCGGCGCCGTCATAGCCCCCTGGTGCGCCGCCCGCACGCTGGACGAGATCCGCGCGGCGCTGGACGGCGCGGGCGTGCTGTGGGGCCCCTACCAGGATTTCCGCCAGCTGATGGAGGAGGACCCGCGCTGCTCCCCGGCCAATCCGCTGTTCGCCGAGATGGCGCAGCCCGGCATCGGCCCGCTGCTGCTGCCGCGCGCGCCGCTTTCCTTCGCCAGCGGCAACCGCCCGCCCTGCCCGGCGCCGCGCCTGGGCCAGGACACCCACTGGGCGCTGGCCGACGTGCTGGGGCTGCCGGCCGCCGCCATCGGCCGGCTGCACGATTCCGGGATCGTCGCCGGCGAAACCTGATCACACCACGCTGTTGCGCAGCGCCCGCTGCAGGTCGCGGTCGATCGCCACCGGCACCGGGCCGAAATGGCGCTCCACCTCCTCGCGCCACTCGATCACGTCGGCCACCTGGGTCGGGTTGTCGCGCAGCAGCTCGCGCTTCATGAACGGAAAGCCCGCCCGCAGCAGCTGGCGCCACAGGTCCGAGGTCGGGTTCAGCGGCTTGCGCGCCACCACGTTGTAGCGGATGCGGTGGGCGTGCACGAAGCGCATCTCGCGGATCGGCTCGCCCGACTGTGCGCCCTGGCTGCCGTCGTGCTGCGGCTTCATCAGCCAGGCCGGGTTCACGTCCCTGATCAGGTCGTGGTAGCGCCACACCGAGGCCAGCCGCAGCCCGCCGCGCAGCATGCGCTGCGACATCCCGACCTCGTAGTTGTTGACCACCCAGGTCTTGGACTTCACCGGCCGGATCTGCTTCCAGAAATCGGCCCAGGCCTTGCTTTCCAGCGCCCTGCGCCCGGCGGCGACGAAGTATGACTGCACATGGTAGCGCCGCTGCCAGGAATCGGTGGCGCCCCACAGGTCGGCCTCGCTGAAATCGATCCGCGCCAGCAGGTCGTCGAGCGGCTTGAACGGGCCGTAGATGCTGTCGTTGGCCAGCACCACCATCTCGGTGTCCGCGCGCGGCAGCTTCAGGTATTCCAGCCCCTCGCGCATGGCGCCGAAATCGTAGCCGATGTTGCGGCGGATCAGGATGCCGGCGCAGACCGGCTTCAGCGCCGCCAGCGCCTCCGGCCGCAGCTTGCCCGAGTTGGTGACGAACAGCACCGACAGCCCCGCCGCGTGCAGCGCCCGCACGTAGTGCAGCGTGTGGTCGCCCACGCCGCCGGCGCCGTCGAAATGGATGAAGATCGCCACCCGCGGCCCCACCGGCGCCGGGCCCTCGGGCCAGGCAGACACGATCTGGCTGGGCGTGCGGAAAAAGCTCAGCCCGTACTCCACGTAGGAGAGCAGCACCGAGACCTTGCCGCGGAACATCACCCACAGCACCTTCAGCCGCGCCAGCAGCACGTCCATCGCACCCGCCCCCTGTCAGCCCGGTTCAGCGCCCGGCATGCAGCACGGCGGGCGGATGCGCAAGCGGGCGGGCGAGCTCGGGCACGCGGGCGAGCAGGGCGGCGTTCAGCTCCTCCCGCCTGGCCCACAGCGCGCGGTACCAGGCGGCGCGGTCGTCCATCTGGTAGGCCAGCATGCGGTGTCCGGCGATCCGGCCGCGCGCGGCATCGGCCAGGCCCCGTCCGTATTCGGGATTGGCCACCAGCCGCGCCAGCCGCTGCTGCAGCTCGCCCGGATCGCGGAAGATCAGGCCGGTGCGCCCGTCCTCGATGGTATCGGCGTAGACCACGGGGCTGGCCAGCGCGGTCACCCGGTGGGCCGAGGCCTCCAGGAACTTGAGGTCCGACTTGCAGCGGTTGAACGGCGTGTCGGCCAGCGGCATGAACGAGATCTCCGACTGCGCCAGCAGGTCCTGGTAGGTCGCGTAGTCGCAGAGCGGCGTGAACTGCTTGTGCGGGGTCTGCAGCGCCTCGAACAGGCCGCGGTCGGCGACGATGCGGAATTGCAGCCGCGGGCCGGCGAGTGCGGCGACCGCATTCAGCGCCGGCAGGTAGGCGGGCCACTCGTCCTCGCGGTTGATGCCGGCGAAGAACAGGGTCAGCCGGCCCGGGACGGCGTGGTTGCGCACCGGCGGCAGGCGGCTGATGCCGTTGGGGAACACGGCGATCTCGGGGTTCTGCGCCCGCAGCACCTCGGCCAGCGGACGGGTGGAGGTCTGCACCGCGTGGACGGCGCGGAAGTTCTGCACGTCGGGCCGCTGCAGCACCGGGATGTAGTCGGGATGGTCGTCGAACTCGCAGACCACCACGTAGCCGCGGTCGAGCAGCAGGCGGATGCGCGCCAGCCCCTGGTCGCCGGCCAGCAGGGGGCGGTGGAAGATGAAGATGCGGGGGCCGTCGGGCGGCGCCTCGTCGGGGTCGAAATTGTCGATGATGCGCGGGATGAAGCCCGGCAGCGTGGCCAGCGCCGCCATCGGCTCCACCACCCGGACGTGGCTGACCCCGCCGACGGGGGCCAGCATGGAGGAGGTCACGCTGATCGGGCGGACCGGCGCGCGGGTGGCCCGCCAGACATGTTGCAGCGGCGTGGCGCGCTCCAGGTAGCGCGCCGGGTCGATGCCCAGCGCCTCCAGCGCCGGGCGCATGGCGCGGGCGAATTCCTGGGCCAGCGGGGCGGCGAACACCCGTGGGGTCACGTCCAGCACCGCCAGCCCCGCCTCGCGCAGGGCGCGCCGCGTGGTCTCGGCGGTGAACCAGCGCAGGTGGGTGCGGTCGAACAGCCCCTGCGCGTCGTAGTCGAAGGTGCCGCGCAGCAGGCGCTCGGCGAAGCTCCAGTGCTCCGCGTTGGGCATGCAGATCAGCATCACCCCGCCCTCGGCCAGGCGGGCGGCATGCTCCTTCAGCGCCGCCCACGGGTCGCGCAGATGCTCCAGCACGTCGCCGAAGATGATGCAGTCGAACGGCCCGTCGCTGAACGGGAACGGCTCGGTCTCGACGTCGATGCAGGCGACCGCGTCGAGCCGGCCGCTGGCGACGGAAGCCGCCTCGGGGTCGGGCTCGATGCCGTAGATGCGGGCGGACGGGTTGCGGCGCTTGAACTCGTGGCCGAGCGCGCCCGTCGCGCAGCCGACATCGAGCACGCGCCGGGCGGTGACGGGAATGCGGTCCAGCAGGTCGGGATTGTGGATGTCAGCATAGGCCGGCATGTCGGATATCTGTCTCCAGGCGCGGGCATGCTGCGCCGCGGGGCGGCAAGGTGGCGCGAAAGCCCGGCCGGCGCCAGCAAGCAATGCGTGTGCGCGGGCCGCGCACGGCCGCGGCTACCCGGCGGGGCGGGGACGGCGCGCGAGCTCGTCAAGCTCGGCCTGCTCGCGCTTGAGGCCCTCCGCGCGGGCCGCGGCGGCGAGCGCGTCGAGCCGGCGGCGGACCGCCTCGTCGGCGAGCCGGGCGGCGTTGAGCCGGGCGCGGGCCTGGGTGACGGCGGCATCGGCGCGGTCGCGGGTGGTGCGCGCGTCCTCCGGCCTGGCGCGGCCGGCCAGCAGCCAGGCCGTAGGCCTCCACCGCGGCGTCGCCCGCCGCGGGATCGGCGGCGAGCGCATGCTCGCGGGCGATGGCCTCGGCGGCGTCACGCTCGCGCGCGCGGCGTCGGCTTCGGCAACCGAGGCTGTTGGCCAGGCCGCGGCGGGCTACCATCCACCACCAGCCGGCGCAGGCCATGGTGCGCAGGGTGGTCTCGGTGCGGTTGTCGAGGATCGTACTGGTCATGCTCCCGATCGGTGCCAGTGGCTCCTGCAACACCTATTCCTTAATCGGGATTTCCCGGGTGCCGCTTCAGAATCCCCACGCCACCCTGCGGTCGTTGCCGCGCAGCAGGTTGCGGTAGCGGGCCATCGCCAGCAGCGGGAAGAACAGCTTGTAGCCGTGGTAGCGCAGATAGAACACGCGCGGGAAACGCACCGCCGTATAGGGCGCCTCGTCCCACTTCCCGTCCGCCTTCTGCACCGCAGCCAGCCAGGCGATGCCCCGCGCCACCGCCGGATGCGCCGTCTCGCCGGCCGCCATCAGCCCAGCGCCCAGGCGGTCTGGCTCGGGTTGCTCCGATGATGCCGGCTGCAGCAGCGCTTGTGCATGGCTCTCATTGTCCTCGCCCCAGCCGCCATCGTCGCGCTGCGTATCCAGCAGGAACCCGCCGCCTGCGCGTCGCGGGATGCCGTTCAGCGCCAGCTTGCCGGGTTGACCAGGTGCCGTAGATGTAGTTGGTGCCCCAGCGGCCGGAGCGCACGACCTGCCGTCCACCGCTGCTCCGTCCGCAGCCAGGCCAGCGCGCCATCGCCAGGCTGTCCGCCGGACTCCTTTGATCTGGAGCCAGGAAGCTCCACGCAAGCGCGCGCGGTGCACGTCGGCGCCGTTGTGGATCGAGCAGCGCGCCGTGGTCGGCGAAGGGGATGTGGTTCAGGTAGTGGTGGTTGTTGTCGGCATCGAAGGCGCCCCAGCCGCCATCCCTGCCCTGCATGCCCAGGATCCACGCCTCGGCCCGGCGGATCGACTCCGCATGGGTCGGGTCGCCCTGGCGGTCGAGCAGCATGGCGACCACGGCGGTGTCGTCCACGTCCGGATAGTGGGGGTTCTCGTACTGGAACGCCCAGCCGCCGGGCACCGCCCGTGGCCGCGCCGCCCGCCAGTCGCCCACCGCGTCCAGGATCTGCTTGCCGCGCAGCCAGCGGTTGGCGGCCGCGACCGCCGGGGCGGCGGCACCCTCGGCTTCGGCGATGGCATGGCCGGCGAGCCCCGTGTCCCACACCGGCGACAGGCAGGGCTGGCAATAGGCGCGGTCGTCCTCCACCACCAGCAGCTTGTTCACCGAGCGCCAGGCGATCGCCGCGTCGGGATGGTCGGGCGGGTAGCCCAGCGTGTCGAACATCATCACCGTGTTGGCCATGGCCGGGTAGATGCCGCCCAGCCCGTCCTCGCCGTTCAGCCGTTCGGTGACGAAGCGCACCGCCCGGTCGATGGCGCGGCGGCGGATGGCGCCGGGAAAGAACGGCTCCGCCCGCTGCAGCACCGCGTCGAGCCCCTTGAACATCCGCCCCCAGGCGGAGCGGTACGGCCCCCTGATCCAGTCGGTCACCTGCGCCGGCGGGGTGCGGAACAGCTCGGGGACATGGATGCCGCGCGGGTTGCGCGCCACCGGCCGCAGCGCCATCAGCACGGCCAGCGGCACGATCACGGTGCGCGACCAGTAGGACACCTTGTCCAGGTGGAACGGGAACCATTTCGGCAGAAGCACCAGCTCGACCGGCATCTTGGGCACCGCGCGCCACGGCACCTCGCCGAACAGGGCCAGCTGGGCGCGGGTGAACACGTTGGTCCGCTCCGCTCCCCCGGCGGCCAGGATCGCCGCCCGGGCGCGGGCCATGTGGGGCGCATCCGGATCGTCGCCGATCATCTTGAGGGCGAAATAGGCCTTGACGCTGGCGGAAATGTCGAAGGCGCCGTCGTGGAACAGGGGCCAGCCGCCATGCCCGCCCTGCACCGCGCGCAGGTAGGTGCCGATCTTCCGCTCCAGTTCGGGGTCCGGCCGGTCGAGGAAGTGGCGCAGCAGCACGTACTCGGCCGGGATGGTGGCGTCGGCCTCGAGTTCGAACACCCAGTGGCCGTCCGGCCGCTGGCGGCGGCGGAGCGCGCCGGCGGCGCGGCCGACCGCGTCGGCGAGCGCCGGGTCGTCGGGGGAGATCACGGTTTCGGTCAGCATCCTGCGTCCATCAGCGCTTGCGCGGCGGTGCGGCCGGACCTGATGGCACCTTCGATCGTCGCGGGCAATCCCGTCGCGGTCCAGTCGCCGGCCAGCGCGAGGTTGGCCAGCCCCGCCGCACCGGGGCCGGGGCGCAGCGCCTCCTGTGCCGCGGTGGCGGCGAAGGTGGCGCGCCGCTCGCGCACCACGCGGGCCGGCGGCATGTCGCCCGACAGGCGCAGCGCCGCCTTCACGTCGTCCCAGCTTCGCGCCGCGATCTCCTCGGCCGTCATCTCGCCCAGCCGGCGCGCGGCGCTGATCGTCACCGACACCACGCCGGGCTTCACGAACACCCATTCGGCGGTCGCCCCCACCAGGCCCACGAACCCCGCCTCGCCGATCGCCCCGGTGGGCGTGGCATCGAGGCGGAAATGCACGTTGGCGATCGGCTCGAAGGCGCCGGGCACCGGCAGTCCGGGCAACAGCTGGCCGGCCACCGGCGCGGGCACCGCCAGCACCATCGCCTCCACCGGCACAAGCCCCTCGCCGGTCTCCAGCGCCGCCACCCGCCCGTCCGCGATCGCCAGCCCCGCCACCCGCCGCCCCATCTCCACCGTGGCGCCGTCGGCCCGCAGCCGTGCCACCGCCGGATCGACGAACGCCTCCGACAGCCCATCGCGCGGATACAGCGGCACGCAGGCCGCCCCGCCGCGCCCCAGCGTCTCGCGCACGATCACGTCCAGCAGCCGGGCCAGCCCCTCCTCCGGGCTGGTGTTCAGCGCCGCCACCGCCAGCGGCTCCAGCAGCCGGCGATACAGCGTGCTCCCGGTATCCAGCGCCTCGGCCACCGTGCGCCGCGCCCCGCGCAGCCGGATCAGTTGCAGATATTCGCCCAGCCGCGTGCCCGGCACCCGCCGCGACGGGCGGAACACCCACCACGGAATCCGCCCCGGATCGGGTTCCAGCACCCAGCGCTCGCCGGTCGCGGCGTCGTAGAACGGGAACAGCGCCCGCCCCGGCCCGCCCAGCAGGTGCCGCGTGCCCAGCGTATCCAGATACGCCATCGTCGCCGAGTTGCCCGACAGCACCAGGTGGTTGCCGTTGTCGATCCGCGCCCCGATCACCGGGTCGAAATACGACCGGCAGCGCCCCCCCGCCTGCGGCCCCGCCTCCAGCACGGCCACCTCATGCCCGGCCGCGCGCAGCGCGAGCGCGGCGGACAGCCCCGCGAGCCCCGCACGCGACATGCACCTTCATCCCAGCAGCATTCGGCCGCGATCTCTTGCGCCATTTGGGCAGCTTCATCACGCCGTCCGGCCGCGCCGTTCCAGCAGGGCGAGTTGGCGCCCACGCGCATCGCGCGGCGGTCGCGCGCCAGGCGGCCTGGGCATCGCGGAAATGCCCATGCGCGAGCAGCGCGAGGCGGGCGCAGACCCGGGGCAGGGCAGGGTGGCGCAGCGCCGGAAAGATCGGCGGGCACGCCCGCCTTCAGATATTCGCACGGCAGGTAGAGCCGCGCGCGCCCGGCATCCTCGTGCACGTCGCGCAGCGGATGTTGGTCAGCTGCAGCGCCCGCCCGAGATGGAAGGCCACCCGGTCCGCCGCGGCCGAGCCGTCGCCGAAGGCGCGCACCGACAGCCGCCCTGGTCGCGGCGGCCACCAGGTCGAGCTCCGCCAGCGTCGGCGCGACGATGGTCTCGCCGTCCATCGCATCCCGTCGATCACGGCGACGAAATCCTCGGACGCCCATAGGCGCGGCCCGCAGCCCAGGCGCACCGCATCGTCGGCCACCCCCGGAGACCGCCTCGAGTCCGGCGATCCGGGCGCGCCACCGGTCGAGCGCGGCGCGCTTCTCCGCCAGCTCCCCGGCTCGTCCACGATGTCGTCGACGATGCGGCAGAACGCGTAGATCCGCGCATACATGGCATGGCGCCGGTCGGGCGGATCGCCATGCCGCGATGGAAGCTGGTGCCGGCGGCGCGCACGATCGCCTCCACGGCATCCAGGTCCGCCTGGTCGGCGCCCAGCGCCGTCACGGCAGGAACCGCATCGCGGCCAGCACGGCCAGCACCGCATCCGGCTTGCGCAGCTTCACCCGCGCGGCCAGCGGATCGCCGGCCCGCAGCAGCCGCGACAGGCGGCGCGCCAGGTTCACGATCACCGCCGTCTCCAGCCGCAGCCTGCGTTCGCGCACCCCGCGCGGCAGGTCCACGGCGCGCGCGTTCAGCGCGTCGCAAGGATCCAGCAGCGCATCGATCACCGCCCGCATGCCCGGCGTCAGCGCCTCCTTGCGCAGGTCGCCGATCCCGGTGCCATGCGGCCATCAGGTCGTCGGGCAGGTAGCAGCGGTCCAGCCCGGCAAGGTCCTTGCCGCAATCCTGCAGGTGGTTCAGCACCTGCAGCGCGGTACAGCGCGTCCGAGGCGGGCCACGTCGCGCGCTCGCCATGCAGGTCCAGCATCGGCGGCCGGACCGCATGGCGGAGTAGCGGCAGTAGTCCTCCAGCTCGTCCCAGTCCGCATGCCGCGTCTTGGTCGCGTCGCGCCGGAAGGCCACCAGCAGGTCGCAGGCGTGCCGGGGCGACCCCGGTCTCCGCCAGGCTCGCCAGCGCGCGCGCTGGGCGAGCCCTTCGCGCGCTGCTCCAGCAGGCTCTCCATCACGTCCAGCCGTGCCACCTGGCGTCCTCGGCCGCCAGCGCGTCGCTGTCGGCGATGTCGTCGGCGTTGCGGGCGAAGGCGTAGAAGGCGTGGACATGCGGCCGCAGATGCCCGGCCACCAGCACGCCGACCGGGAAGTTCTCGTCGGTGCGGGACTTGCCCGACCAGGTCTCGACATTGCAGGGCAGGGTCATGCGCGGCCGGCCTGGTAGGCGCAGCCTTTTCCAGGCGACGCCGCGGCCGAAATGATGGCTGGCCGCGGCGCCAGCGTGGCGGCCATGTAGAACGCCGCGATCAGCGGCAGGGCAGGGGCCCAGGCGGGCGACAGGCCGAACCGCCGCAGCGTGGGGATGAAGCTGCCCGCCATCGCCGCCCAGGCCGCCAGCCCCACCCACGACCCCGCCAGCGCCGCGACCGGCGGCACCAGGTAGACCAGCGCCATGCCGAGCACGGTGCCGAGCAGCAGCAGCGGCGAATAGCCAAGCTGCACATAGGCCGAGCGTGCCACCATCCGCCAGATGTCGGTCCATGCGGGATAGGGCCGGATCGAGCGCCCGAGCCGCGACTGGTAGAGGCGAACCCCGCCGCCCGACCGCTTCACTGCGGTGGCCAGCGCCACGTCGTCGATCAGCGCCCCCTTGATCGCGGCGATGCCCCCGATCCGCGCCAGCGCGGTGCGGCGGATCAGCACCGTACCGCCGGCCGCCGCCGCAACCCGGCTGTGGTCGTCGTTCACGCGGGCGAACGGGTAGAGCATGGCGAAGAAATAGACGAAGGCCGGAATCAGCGCGCGTTCCGGCAGGCTCTGGCAGTTGAGTTCCACCATCTCGCTGACCATGTCGGCGCCGCTGCGCTCCAGCTCCGCGGCCAGGGCGGCAAGATGGGCGGGCGCGTGGGTGATGTCGGCATCGGTCAGCAGCACCAGCGGTGCGGTCCCGGCGGCGACGCCCTGGCTGACCGCCCACAGCTTGCCGGCCCATCCCGGCGGCCGCGCCGCGCCGGCCAGCACCGTCAGCCGCGCGGCGCCCGGCAGCGCGCGGGCGATGTCCCCGGTGCCATCGGTGCTGTTGTCGTCCACCAGCACCACGCGGAATTCGCCCGGATAGTCCTGCGCCAGCAGCGCGCCGACGCTTGCTTCCACCACCGCCGCCTCGTCGCGGGCCGGCACCACCACGTCCACCGCCGGCGCCGTGGCGGGGCGGGCGAGCGGCATGAACGGGCCGGCCTGCCAGAAGCGGCCGTGCAGCAGGGTCAGGTACAGCCAGGCGAGCAGCGCGGGCAAAGCGAGCCAGCTCATCCGCGCAGCATCCCATTGGCGCGGAACCAGGCCACCGCATCGGCCACCGCGGCCCGCACCGGGCGCGGCGCATAGCCGAGCTCGGCCATCGCGCGGGCCGAGGAAAAGAACATCTTCTTGCGCGCCATCCGCAAATGGTCCCGCGTCACCAGCGGCACCTGTCCCGACAGCCGCGCCCAGGCCTCGAAGCCGAGCGCCACCGGCCAGAGCGCGGCGTTGGGCAGGCGGATGCGCGGTGCCCGCCGCCCCGCCACCTCGGCCACCAGCGCCAGCAGGTCGCGCAGCGCCAGGTTCTCGCCGCCCAGTATGTAGCGCTCGCCCGGCATGCCCCGCTCCAGCGCCAGCATGTGCCCCTCGGCCACGTCATCGACATGCACCACGCAGAGCCCGGTATCGACATAGGCCGGCATCCGCCCGGCCGCCGCATCGGCGATCATCCGCCCGGTCGGCGTCGGCTTCACGTCCCGCGGCCCGACCGGGGCGGCCGGGTTCACCACCACCACCGGCAGCCCCTCCCGCACCAGGCCCAGCACCGCCTGCTCGGCCGCGTATTTCGACCGCTTGTAGACCCCGACGATCCGCGCCGGATCGACCGGCGTCGCCTCGTCGGCCGGCGCGTCGGTGCCGGTCAGGCCGAGGGCGGCGACGCTGCTGCAATACACGCTGCGCTCCACCCCCGCCGCCTGCGCCGCGCGCAGCAGCGCCACGGTGCCCTCGACATTGGCCCGCGCCATCGCCGCCGGGTCCGGCACCCAGATGCGATAGTCGGCCGCCACATGCGCCACGAAGCGGCAGCCCCGCACCGCGCGCGCCAGCGAAGCCGGGTCGGTCAGGTCCCCTTCGGCGATCGCGCAGTCGAGCCCCGCGAGATTGCGCCGGTCTCCGCCCGGCCGCGCCAGCACGCGCAGCGCGAGCCCCCGCGCCAGCGCGGCGCGGGCGACCGCGGAGCCCACGAAGCCCGTGGCCCCGGTGACGAGAATGGTGTCCGGCATCCGCGCGTCCTAGCGAAATGGCGCGCCCGCTGCCAGGGGTTCAGCCGCGCCAGCCGCCATCCAGATAGATGTGCTCGCCCAGCCGGGTGCGCGCCAGATGTTGGCCATAGCCCGGGCCGGCCGCCTCCCAGCGATCGGCCGCCGGCGGCACGTCGGGCGCCGCGCCGCCCGCCAGCGCCTCGCCCAGCACGCGGCCGTCCATGGTCTCGGCTCCCGGCAGGCCGAGCAGGGCGAGCACGGTGGGCGCGATATCGACCAGCCCGGCGGGCCAGTCGGATTCGCCGGGCGCGATCGCCGCGCCCGCCAGCAGCATGACCGTGTGCAGCTCCGCCGGCAGCAGCCCGCCATGGGTGCCGCCGCCGGCGGCCAGCCCGCCGTCGTAGAGCGTGATGCCGGGCAGGCCGGTCGCGCCCGGGGCCGGGCCGCCGCGCAGGGTGAACAGCACCGGGGCGGCGCGGGCGTGGTCGGCCAGCAGCAGGCTGCGCGGCAGCGCCCCCGGTGGCGGCGCGTCGGCGTCGGCGACGTAGACGCTGCCGCACCAGTCCTGCCGCATCAGCCAGGACGCGACCGCGGCGACCCGCTCGGGCGACGGCTCGGCCATCGCGAACCCGCAGGAGGACCCGGCCATGAACGTCATCCCGGCGGCAGGCGTGCCGGCGAGCCGCGGGGCGATGTCGACCAGGCCGGAAATCGCGGCATGGCCGTGGTCGGAGGCGACCATGACCTGCAGCCGCTCCGCCCACGGCCCCGCCTGCCAGGCATCGAGCAGGCGGCCGAACGCCGCATCCACCTCGGCCAGCGCGGCAAGCTGCGCCGGGCTGCCGAGCCCCTCGTAGTGCCCGGCGGTGTCGGGCTCGCACAGCCACAGCACCCCGGCATCGGGCGGGTCGGGCAGGATGCGGGTGCGGAACATGTCCGCCAGCCACACCGCCCGCGCCGCGGGCGTCGCCGGCGGCGGATCGAGCGTGGCGAGCAGGCGCCGGCCGGCCGCCGAGCACGCCTCCGGCCCATGGGTGGACAGCGTGACCTGCCCCAGCGCGTCGGCCTCGGGGTTCAGCACGTAGGTCTGGCCGGTGGTGCCGCTGCTGAACACCGCGAAGCTGCGCCCGGCGGCGGCCAGCCGCGCGGCCAGCGTGGGCGCGTCGAGCAGCGCGGCCCCGGTCTCCTGCTCCAGCGCCTGGAGCAGCGCCTTGTGCCCGGTATCGATGCTGCGCGCCGGGTCGAGCGGATGCGGGATGCGGTTGGCGACCAGCCCGTGCCGGCGCGGCAGGCAGCCGGTGGCGACGCTGGCCGAGCAGACCCGCGTCTCCGAGGGGAAGACGGAGCGGGCGCGGCTGAACCGCATGCCGGCCGCGGCGAAGCGCATCAGGTTCGGCGTGGTGTCGGGCCGCATCATGTCGGGCCGCAGCCCGTCGAAGACCACCAGGAGGAACTTGTTCATCCGGCGAGTTAAGCACGGCCGCGCGCGCCGCGCTTGGCTGACTCGGTTACATCGTGGCAGGCATGCGGCGTGACCCGTCCCGACGCCTCCGCCGTGTTCGCGCTGGCGTCGCTGCTCGCGGCGGCGGCGGCGCTCGCCTATCTGCTGCTGGGCGCCCCGGTCTGGCAGCCGGGCGGCTGGCTGGCGGTCGACG
>JBGAIK010000117.1:0-15211 GCA_044225615.1 Acetobacteraceae bacterium
GCCCACCGTCAGGTCGCGCAGCGTCATCTCGGGCGCCCAGTCCGGCAGATGCGGGTCGAGCCCGAGCGTGCCGGCCGCGCCGTCGGGGGTGAAGCCGCCGAGGGCCGCCCGGAACGAGAAGGCGGAGCCCGCCGCCCAGGCCTGGGGCACGTTGGCGCCGAGGCATTGCACCGGGAAGCCGGCCTCCTCGCGCGGGATGCCGGCATAGAGCTCGGGCACCTGGTGCTGGGCGAAGAAGCCGGCCGCCTCGCTGATCGCCCGGGCCAGGCGGGCCGCCTCGGCATGGAAGCCGTAGCGGGCGAAGCCCTGGGCGATCAGCCCGTTGTCGTGCGGCCAGACCGAGCCGTCGTGGTAGGAGTACGGGTTGAAGGCGACATGATGGGCCGAGAGGGTGCGGATGCCCCAGCCGCTGTACATGTCGGGCGCCATCAGCCGCTCCACCACGCGCCGCGCGCGGTCGGGGCGGACGATGCCGGCCCACAGGCAGTGGCCCACGTTGGAGGCGACCGACATCACGCGCCGCTTCCCGCCGTCGAGCGCGAAGGCGTAGAAGCCGGTCTCCTCGTCCCAGAAGGCGTCGTTGAAGCGGTTGAACAGATCGGCGGCGCGGGCCGTCAGTGCCGCCGCCTTCCCCGCCTCGCCGCGCGCCGCGTAGAGCTCCGCCATGCCGCGCCAGGCGGCGTAGACATAGGCCTGCAGCTCGCACAGCGCCTTGGGCCCGCGCACCAGCGTGCCGTCGGGGTAGAGCACCGCGTCCCCGGCATCCTTCCAGCCCATGTTCTCGTAGCCGCCGACCGCCGCGCGGGTCTGGTATTCCTGGAACCCGTCGCCGTCGCGGTCGCCCTCCTGGTCGATCCAGGCGAGGCAGCGCTCGGCGGTTGGCATGTGCGCGTCGAGCAGCGCGTCGTCGCCGGTCCAGCGCCAGGCGGCGTGGAGCAGGATCAGGTAGAGCGGCGTCGCGTCCGCGGTGCCGAAATAGGGCGTGTGCGGGATCAGCTTGAAATGGGCGAGCTCGCCCAGGCGCAGCTCGTGCAGGATCTTGCCGGGCTCGGCGTCGCGCGCCTCGTCGCGGCCGGCCGATTGCAGGGCGCCGAGCACGGCGAGCGCGCCGCGGGCGAATTCATGGGTCACCGGCAGGGTCTGCAGCGCCACGATCAGGCTGTCGCGGCCGAACGGGGCCAGGAACCAGGGCAGGCCGGCGGCGGGCAGCACCCACTCGCGGCCGTCCTGCACGATGGGCATGCGCAGTGCGGCGATGTCGGCCACCGCCTGGGTGTACTGCTCGGACAGGACGTGGTTCGGCACCGAGAGCTTGGTCGCGGCCAGCTGCCAGGCGGCGAGGCTGGCCGCGGCGGGGGACTGCGCGGCCTCGCCGATGCAGCCCTGCGGCGGGGCATGGGTCTCGGTGCCGTCGATCACGTCGTAGAGCAGGCAGGCATGCCAGCTGGCGCCGGGGGCGAGGTCGATGTCGAAGGTGATGCGGCCGTTGGCGTAGACGACGGGGGTGGCGGCGTTGATCTTCAGCGTCACGCCGCGGCGGAAATCCTGATTCACGTATTCGGTGCGCAGGGTCTGCGCCAGGTGCGACCATTCGCTGTCGATGCGCCCGCGCCGCACCACGCGCCCGGTCTTGACCTCGAACAGGTCGGCGAAGTCGGAGCGGATGGCGAGCTCGAGGTTGAAGCGCGCCGGCAGCATGCCGTGGTTGGTGACGTCGATGTCCTCGTGGATGCCGCCGCTGATCCAGCGGCTGAGCACGAGCGAGAGCGTGCGGGGCGCGATGTCGCCGGCGATGGTCGGGATCAGGCGGTTGGCGAGGAAGACGCGCCCGGCGAAATGGCTGGTGGCGCCGCCGTTCATCAGCTCCCACGGCACGTCGTTGGCGTAGAGCTGCCAGTGGCAGATCAGCCGCGTGTCGCGGAAGAACAGGCCCTTGCGGTCGGTGGCCAGCATCTGCCCGTCCGGCTCCGACACCCAGAAGGTCAGGCCGTGGTGCACGACCAGCTGCGGCGAGCCGACGGTGATTTCCAGGGGCATGCGGACGGCTCCTCCTTGACGCTTCCTGAGGTAGGGCCGGCCGGCGGGGCACGCAACCGAAGGCGGGTTGCCGCGTTGTCGGGGGCAGACACGCACATCGCAAAAGGATCGAGCAGATGAACGCGAGCACCGATTTCTCCAAGGCCACCAGCGCCGCCCTCGGCAACGCCGAGGCCAACGTGCACGACCAGATCAGCCAGCTCCGCGCCCAGGTGGAGAAGCTGATCTCCGAGCGTGCCGCCCCGTACATCGCCGACGTGGCCGGCAAGGCCGAGGACGTCGCCCGGCGCGGCTACGACGCGGCGCGTGAGAACGTGGACGCGGTGTCGAACCGGGTGAAGGACCAGCCGCTGACCGCAGTCGTGGTGGCGGGCGTCGCCGGCTTCCTGCTCGCGCGCATGTTCCGCTGAGATGCGCCTGGTCCGCCTGCTCGAAGCCGCGATCCAGGCGGAACTGCTGCGGCTGTCCGCCCAGGCCCAGCGCACCGCGTTGAGGGTGGCCTGGGCGGCGATCGCGCTGGTCTTCGCGGCCGGGGCGCTGGCCTGCATCCACGTCGCCGTGGTGGCGCAGCTGCTGGGCTCGATGAGCCTGATCGCGGCCAGCCTGATCGTGGCCGCGGCGGACGTGGTGATCGCGGTCGGGCTCGCGCTGGTCGCCGCCCGCAGCCGCCCGGGCCGCGCCGAGCAGGCGGCGCTGGCATTGCGGCGCGAGATCTGGACCGGCATGGAACGCGACCTCGCGCTGATGAGCATCGCGACGACGGTCTTCGACATGGTCTTTCGCCGGAAGTAGCGCGGCGGGCGGGGGCCGGTGCCCCCGCCCGCCCGCGGCCGCCCTACGCCTTGGTCACGTCGTAGAACAGCGCGACCCAGGATGCCCGGGCGAAGTGGTAGCCCTTCTTGTCGGTGCGGTAGGCCAAGGTCTGCACCTGGTTGTGCACCGGGAACCACAGCGCGGTGTCCATGATGATCTTCTGCGCCTCGCCGTAGATCGCGGCCCGCTTCGCGGGATCGGCGGTGGCCCGGCCGTCGACGAACAGCTGGTCGAGCTTCGGGTCGTTGAGCTGCATCCAGTTGTAGCGGTATTTCCCCGGCGCCGGGATGTTGGAGCTGTGGAACAGGTTCTCCAGGCACATCGGGTCGGCCTGGATCCAGCGCACCGGCAGCATGTCGAAGGTGTTGTCGAACACCATCTGCTGGTTGCGGGCGAAGGTGATGGTCTCCACCTTGAGGTCGAAGCCGACCCGCTTGGCCACGGCCTGGATTTCCACCGCCGTGTCGGGCTCGAGCGGCGGGGGGGCGCCGTAGAAGCCGGACAGGCGCTGGCCGTCCTTGACGCGGATGCCGTCGGGGCCGGGCTTCCAGCCGGCCTGGTCGAGCAGGGCGGCGGCGGCCTTCGCGTCCGGCTTGTACATCTCCTCGCAGCCGGCCCAGTAGCCGAACGTGTCCGTCGACAGGCAGCCATAGGTCGGCGCGATCAGGCCGAAGAACAGGTTGTCGCACAGCGCCTGGCGGTCCACCGCCATGGCCAGCGCGCGGCGCACGCGGATGTCGCTGAAGATGCCCTTGCTGCCGTTCAGCTCCAGGCCGAAGGGGATGCCGGCGGCGTTGCCGATCATCGTGGCGTAGCCCTTGGTGTCCTTGAGCCGCTTCATGTCCAGGATCGGCGTGATGTCCGATATGTCGATCTCGCCCGCCTCGAGCGCGGCCACGCGGGTGGAGGCGTCGGGGATGAAGCGGGCGACCACCTTCTGCACCGCCGACGGGCCCTTGTTGGCGTTGTAGCCGGGCGCCCAGTTGTACTTGTCGAACCGCTCCAGCGTGACCTGGCGCCCCTGCTCCCAGGAGACGAACCTGAACGGGCCGGCGCCGACCGGGGCGCGGGCGAAATCCTGGTTGCCCATCTTCTTCACCGCGGTGGGCGAGACCGGGGCCAGCGTGCCCTCGGCATAGCTGGCCAGCGCCGCGCCGAAGGGCTTGGAATACTTCACCTTCACCGTATGCGCGTCGATCACCTCGCAGCCGTCATAGGGGCCGAGCTGGGTGATCGCGCCCTCGCTCGCCGTCTTCGGGTCGACGATGGTGTCGAAGGTGAACTTCACCGCCTCGGCGTCGAACGGTGTGCCGTCGTGGAAGCCGACATCGGTGCGCAGCTTGAGCGTCACGCTCTTCGCGTCGGGCGCGACCTCCCAGGCGGTGGCGAGGCCGGGCATCAGCTTGTTGCTGCCGTCGGAGGCGATCAGCGTGTCGAAGACGTTGCCGATGATCTGGTATTCGTGGCGCGAGCTGGTCACGCGCGGGTCGTAGGTGCGCGGCACCGCGTCGTCCTCGCCCCAGGTGACGGTGAGCGGCGCCTGGGCGTCGGCGCCGCGGTTGAGCATCGGGGCGGCAAGCACGCCCCCGAGCACGGCACGGCGGGAAACGCCGTCGAGTTTGCGGCCAGCCATGATGAGTCTCCATGCCGGGTTGTTTTGTGCGGCGCACTCTGCGGCGGGGCCGGGCAGGGTGCAATCCGCATTTTCGCGCTTGTGCCGCCGGTCCGCCCGCCTATGCTCGCCGCCACGTCCCCCAAAACGCATTGATGGATGCTCGATGAGCGGTAGACGCTTTCTCGGCCGGCTGCTCGGCGTGATCCCCACGCTGCTCATCACCTGGACCTTCGTCTTCGGCGCCATGCGCCTCGTGCCCGGCGACCCGGTGCTGCTGATGCTGCAGGGCACGCCGGTGAGCGACGCGGCGGTCGAGGCCGGCCGCGCCAAGCTCGGGCTCGACCGGCCGCTCGTGGTGCAGTACGTGAGCTTCCTGGCCAATGCCGCGCGGGGCGATTTCGGCGACAGCTTCCGCACCCGCCAGCCGGTGACGAAGCAGATCGCGGCCGAATTCCCGTTCACGCTGCAGCTTGCGGCGGGCGGGTTCCTGGTGGGGCTGGTGATGGGGGCGACGCTCGGCATGATCGCCGGCGTCTGGCCCAACGGCTGGATCGACACGCTGTGCATGACCACGGCGCTCGCCGGCCTGTCGCTGCCGAGCTTCTGGATCGGCATGATCCTGATCCAGGTCTTCGCCACCCAGCTCGGCTGGGTGCCGGTGCTGGGCACCGGGCTCGACGCGCTGATCCTGCCCAGCATCTCGCTCGGACTGTTCATCGCCGGCGGGCTGGCGCGGCTGACGCGCAACTCGATCATCGAGGTGATGAACCAGGACTACATCCGCACCGCGCGGGCCAAGGGGCTGTCAGGGCTGCGGGTGGTGGCCAAGCACGCGCTGCGCAACGCGGTGATCCCGCCGCTGACCTTGCTCGGCATCCAGTTCGCCCTGCTGATCGGCGGGGCGGTGGTGACCGAGACGGTGTTCGCCCGGCCCGGCATCGGCCGGCTGCTGGTGCTGGCGGTGCTGGAGAAGGACTTCCCGATGGTGCAGGGCATCGTGGCGCTGACCACGGCGGCCTACGTGCTGATCAACTTCGCCATCGACACCGCCTACGGGCTGATCGACCCGCGCGTGCAAGCATGAGCGGAGCTGAGACAAGCGCCGGGGCCGCCGCCCTCGCCGTTGCAAAACCCCGCGGGCAGAGCGCCATCGCCCGGCTGTTCGGCGCCCCGGGCGCCGTGGTGGGCGCGATCGTCATCGTCGCCATCCTGGTCATGGCCGCCCTCGGCCCGCTGGTCGCCCCGTTCGACTGGGCCGCCACCAGCCAGTGCCGGCGCCTGGCGCCGATGACCGCCGAGCACTGGTTCGGCTGCGACCTGTTCGGCCGCGACATCTTCAGCCGCGTCATCGTCGGCGCCCGCTATTCGCTGGCCATGGGCCTGTCCACGGTGGCGATCAGCCTGGTGTTCGGCGCGATGCTGGGCGTTGTCATCGCCTATGCCGGCGGGCGGGTGGACGCGGTGGGGACGCGGGTGATCGACGCCATGCTCGGCTTCCCGCCGATCATCCTGGCCATCCTGATCGTCGCCGTGCTTGGCGTGGGGCTGTGGAACGCGGCCCTCGCGGTGGGGCTGTCGGGCATTCCCCGCTTCGCCCGCATCACCCGCGCGGCCACGCTGAGCCTGGTGGCGCGGGACTTCGTGGAGGCGGCGCGCGCCATCGGCTCCACCCATGGCCGCGTGGTCATGCGCCACCTGCTGCCCAACCTCGCGCCGATCCTGATCGTGATCGCCACGCTCGACCTCGGCGGCGCGGTGCTGTTCACGGCGACGCTGTCGTTCCTCGGCCTCGGCGCCCAGCCGCCCACGCCGGAATGGGGGGCGATGCTCAACGCCGGGCGCGAATACGTGCGCTATGCGCCGTGGACGATGATCTTCCCCGGCCTCGCGCTGTTCCTGACCGTCATGGCCGTGAACCTGGTCGGCGACCGGCTCAGCCTCGTGCTGGACCCCCGCCAGCGCGGGCGCTAGGATTCGCCGCAGGCGGAGGAACGCAGCCATGGAAGTCGCGGCACGCACCAAGGGCCCGCGCTACAAGCACGCGCCGGGCGAGGAAGCGCCCTACGAGACCATCACCGTGGACAAGCTGACGCCGGTGATCGGCGCCGAGATCGCGGGGGTGGACCTCTCGAAACCGCTCGGCAACGCGACCTTCGACGAGATCCACCGCGCGCTGGCCGAGAACCAGGTGATCTTCTTCCGCGACCAGACGCTCACGCCCCAGCAGCACCTCGCCTTCGGCCGGCTGTTCGGCGAGCTCCACATCCATCCCGCCGCCCCGCACGAGGAGGGCGAGCCGGCGCTGATGAAAATCCACGCCGACCGCGACTCGCCCCGCGCCAACGGCGAGTTCTGGCACAGCGACGTCTCCTGCGACGAACGCCCCCCCATGGGCAGCATCCTCTACATCAGGCAATGCCCGCCGCGCGGCGGCGACACGCTGTTCGCCAGCATGTACGCCGCCTACGAGGCGCTGTCCGACCGGATGAAAACCTATCTCGACGGCCTGACCGCGGTGCATGACGGCGAGGACGTCTACCGCGGCACCTACGCCAACCACGGCGTCGCCGACAAACCGGTCTACCCGCGCGCCGAACACCCGATCCTGCGCACCCATCCGGTGACCGGCCGCAAGGCGCTGTACGTGAACCGCGGCTTCACCCGCTACATCCCGGGCCTGCCGCGCGACGAAGGCGACGGCATCCTGCGCTACCTGTTCGAGCACGCCGAGAACCCGCTGTTCCAGTGCCGCTTCCGCTGGACCGAGAACGCGATCGCCTTCTGGGACAACCGCTGCACCCAGCACCGCGCCATGTGGGACTACTGGCCGCACACGCGCAGCGGCAACCGGGTCACGGTGCTGGGGGACAGGCCGGTCTGAAGGCGGGGGGCTGGGGTGCAGCCTGATCGGCTGTTGCTCTAGTGTCCCGATTCCGAAGTTCGTTGCCACGAGTAGCGGTCGGAATCGGGACACTAGCTCTTTGTTTTCAGTGTCCTGTTCACCCCTACGTCCGCCATGAAGGATGGCGAACTTCGGGGACAGGACACTAGGGCCACTTGGCCTCGGGCGGCATGCTCATCAGGATCGCCTCGGTGTTGCCCCCGGTCCTGAGCCCGAACAGCGTGCCGCGGTCGTGGATCAGGTTGAACTCCACGTAGCGGCCGCGGCGGACCAGCTGGTGCTCGCGGTCCGCGTCGGTCCAGGGCTCGGCCATGCGGCGGCGGACGATGGCGGGGAAGGCGGACAGGAACGCCTCGCCCACGTCGCGGACGAAGGCGAAATCGGCCGCGACGTCGCCGGCGTTCAGCTGGTCGAAGAAGATGCCGCCGGCGCCGCGGGGCTCGTTGCGGTGGGGCAGGAAGAAGTAGCGGTCGCACCAGTCCTTGAAGCGCGGATAGTAGTCGGCGTCGTGGCGGTCGCAGGCGGCCTTGAACGCGGCGTGAAAGCTGGCGGCGTCTTCCTGCGCCTCGGGCGCGTCGAGGCGCATCGGGGTCAGGTCGCCGCCGCCGCCGAACCAGCCCCGGGTGGTGACGATCATGCGGGTGTTGAAATGCGCCGCCGGCACCTTGGGGCTGCGCATATGCGCCACCAGCGACACGCCGGAGGCCCAGAAGCGCGGATCCTCCGCGGCGCCGGGGATCTGGGCGCGGAAGTCGGGGCTGAACTCCCCCTGCACGGTGGAGACGTTGACGCCGACCTTCTCGAACACCTGGCCGCGCATCACGCTCATCACGCCGCCGCCGCCGGGCGAGCCGTCGGCGGTCGGGCGCTCCCAGGCGGTGCGCGCGAAGCGGCCGGGGGTGCCGCCGCCCTGCGCGTCCTCGATTGCCTCGAATTCCGCGCAGAGCCGGTCGCGCAGTTGCTCGAACCAGGCGCGCGCGGGCGCCTGCAGCTGGAGATGGGGGACGGGGGTGTCGTCAGCGGTCATTTTCTGGTGTCCGGCAAGGGGGTTTCGGTGTGGCGCGGCGCTGGGGCCATGTTGCAGGGGCGAAGGGTGGGGCCTATAGAATGCCCCGTCCGGCGACGCTGCCGCCAGATCGCGTCCGGCTGCTGTCCGCCTGCCCCCGGGGCTGGGCTGGACGGGCACCGGCGGTCTGTCGCATGAGAAGCCGGCGGCGTGACCTGGTGCCGGAAATGAGGATGTGATGGCCGATTCGACGACAGCGACCGCGCATGGCGGGCATGGTGATGGCGTCACCAAGCGCGACTTCTTCCTGAAGCTGGTCACGGGGGCCGCGGCGGCAGTCGGTACGGGGGCCATCGCCTGGCCGCTGATCGACAGCATGAACCCCGCCAAGGACGTGCTCGCGCTGTCCTCCATCGAGGTCGACCTCAAGCCGGTCGCACTCGGCCAGGCCATCACCGTGGTCTGGCGCGGCAAGCCGATCTTCGTGCGCAACCGCACGCCCGAGGAGATCAAGGCGGCCGCGACCACGCCCCTCAACCAGCTGATCGACCCGCAGGCCGACAAGGATCGCGTGAAGCCCGGCCACGACCAGTGGCTGATCGTGATCGGCATCTGCACCCATCTGGGCTGCGTGCCGGTCGGCAACAAGCCCACCGACCAGCGCGGCGAGTTCGGCGGCTGGTTCTGCCCCTGCCACGGCAGCCAGTACGACACCTCGGGCCGCGTCCGCCACGGCCCGGCCCCGGCCAACCTGCCCGTGCCGCCGTACGCGTTCCTCAACGACACCAAGATCAAGATCGGCTGACGGCTGATCCTGCCAACGCAACAGCCGTCTCACCGGAGCACACGCACAATGGCCGGCCTGCACAAGAGCGAATTCCAGAACCCGATCATCAACTGGATCGATACCCGCCTGCCCGTCTTCACGATGATGCAGAAGGAGTACGGGGTTTTCCCGACTCCCAAGAATTTCAACTACTTCTGGAATTTCGGCGCGCTCGCCATGGTCACCCTGATGATCATGATCGTGACCGGCATCTTCCTGGCGATGAACTACACGCCGCACGTCTCGATGGCGTTCGACAGCGTGCAGCGCATCAAGCGCGACGTGAACTACGGCTGGCTGATCCAGTACGTGCACGCCAACGGCGCCTCGATGTTCTTCCTGGTCACCTACATCCACATCTTCCGCGGGCTCTACTACGGCTCCTACAAGGCGCCGCGCGAGCTGCTGTGGATTTTCGGCGTGGTGATCCTGCTGGTCATGATGGCCACCGCCTTCTTCGGCTACGTGCTGCCCTGGGGCCAGATGTCGTACTGGGGCGCCACCGTCATCACCAACCTGTTCTCCGCCATCCCGGTGGTCGGCGAGCCGGTGGTGACCTGGCTGTGGGGCGGCTTCTCGGTGGCCAATCCCACGCTGAACCGGTTCTTCGCGCTCCACTACCTGCTGCCCTTCGTGCTGCTGGGCATCGTGTTCCTGCATGTCGCGGCCCTGCACATCACGGGTTCCAACAATCCGCTCGGCATCGACGTGAAAGGCCCGCAGGACACGCTGCCCTTCCATCCGTACTACACCATCAAGGACAGCGTCGGCCTGTGCCTGTTCCTGATGATCTTCGCCTATTTCGTGTTCTTCGCGCCCAATTTCTTCGGCGCCGCCGACAACGAGATCCCGGCCAACCCGCTGGTCACCCCGGCGGAGATCGTGCCCGAATGGTACCTGCTGCCGTTCTACGCCATCCTGCGCTCGGTGCCGTCCAAGCTCGGCGGCGTGCTGATGATGTTCGGCTCGATCGGCCTGCTGTTCGTGCTGCCCTGGCTCGACACCTCGCCGGTGCGTTCCTGCAAGTTCCGCCCGGTCTACCGCATCTTCCTGTTCATCCTGCTCGTGATGTGCGTGATCCTCGGCATGGTCGGCGCCCACAAGCCGGAAGGCATCTGGGTGGTGCTGGGCCGGATCGGGACGATCTACTACTTCGCCCATTTCCTGGTGATCCTGCCCATCCTGGGCAAGCTGGAGCGCCCGCTGCCGCTGCCCGAGAGCATCAGCAAGCCCGTCATGCCGCGCGGGGGAGGGCCCCTGCCGGGAGGTGCCGCGGCCAAGCCGATGGAGCACGCATGATGCGCTGGGTCCTGTTCGCCGCCGCCGCTTCCGTCATCGGCGCCCTGTCCGCCGCCCCCGCCTTCGCCGCCGAGGCCGAGATGCCCAAGCTGCCGAAGGAGAACTGGAGCTTCCACGGCCCGTTCGGCACCTTCGACCGTGCCGCCGCCCAGCGCGGCTTCCAGGTCTACAAGGAAGTCTGCTCGGCCTGCCACGGCCTCAAGCACGCCTACTACCGCAACCTTACCGGCATCGGCCTGTCGGAGGAGGCGGTGAAGGCGGTTGCCGCCTCGGTCACCGTGCCCGATATCGGCGACGATGGCGCCCCGATCGACCGGCCCGGCCTGCCGTCGGACCGGTTCAAGGAGCCCTACGCCAACGAGAAGGCGGCCCGTGCGGCGCAGAACGGCGCCTATCCGCCCGACCTGTCGCTGATCATCAAGGCGCGCGAGGGCGAGGCCGACTATCTCTACGCCCTGCTGACCGGCTATTCCCAGCCGCCCGCCAGCATGAAGATGGGCGACGGGATGAACTACAACAAATACTTCCACGGCAACCAGATCGCGATGCCGCCGCCGCTCAGCGAGGGCCGCGTGACCTACACCGACGGCACGCCGGCCTCGGTGAACCAGATGGCCAAGGACGTGACCACCTTCCTCGCCTACATCGCCGAGCCCGAGACCGAGCAGCGCAAGGCGATGGGCGTGAAGATCGTGCTGTTCTTCGGCATCATGACCTGCCTGACCTACGCGGTGAAGCGCAAGGTCTGGGCCGACGTGGACCACTGAGGCCCCCGCCAGCCAGTGACGAGCCCCGCCGCATCCCGCAAGGATGCGGCGGTTTCATTTGGAGGACAGCGCATGAACCCGCCCACCGTCCAGCCCGTGATCGGCATCATCGGCGGCTCCGGCCTCTATGACATCGACGGGCTGGAGGACAAGGCCTGGCGCAAGGTCACCACGCCCTGGGGCGATCCGTCGGACGCGCTGCTCGAAGGTACCCTTGCCGGCGTGCGCTGCGTGTTCCTGCCCCGCCACGGCCGCGGCCACCCGCTGTCGCCGACCCATCTGAACTACCGCGCCAATATCGACGCGCTGAAGCGCGCCGGCTGCACCGACGTGCTGTCGCTGTCCGCCGTCGGCAGCCTCAAGGAAGAGCTGCCGCCCGGGCATTTCGTCATCGTCGACCAGTTCATCGACCGCAGCTTCGCCCGCGAGAAGAGCTTCTTCGGCGAGGGCTGCGTCGCCCATGTCTCGGTCGCCCATCCGGTCTGCCCCCGCCTCGGCGACGCGCTGGAGACGGCGGCGCGCGGGCTGAACCTGCCGGTCACCCGCGGCGGCACCTACCTGGTGATGGAAGGCCCGCAATTCTCCACCAAGGCCGAGAGCGAGCTGTACCGCTCCTGGGGCTGCGCGGTGATCGGCATGACCAACATGCCCGAGGCCAAGCTCGCCCGCGAGGCGGAGCTCTGCTACGCGACCGTGGCCATGGTCACCGACTATGACTGCTGGCACCCCGAGCACGACGCGGTGACGGTGGAGGTCGTGGTCAGGACCCTGCTCGGCAATGCCGAGCATGCCCGCGCGCTGGTCAAGGCGGTGGTGCCGGAAATCGGCAAGCCGCGCGGCCTGTGCCCGGCCGGGTGCGACCGCGCGCTCGACCACGCCATCATCACCGCTCCCGGGATGCGCAGCCCGGATCTGATGCGCAGGCTCGACGCGGTCGCCGGGCGCCTCGTCGGGGGGTAGCGGCCGCGTCCTCCCCTTGCACCGCCGGGCCCGATGGACGATATGTCGGGCGGGAGGTCGGCGGCGGACGGGCGCCTCGCCAACCCGGTCAGGTCCGGAAGGAAGCAGCCGCAACGAGTTTCCGCTCGGGTCGTTCGTTCGGCCTCCCACCCCATCAACCCGGCCGCCGTTGCCGTGTGGCGGTCCAGCATACTGGACCCCTGCCGCCCCATGTCCGGCCTGTTCGGCGAAGACGACAAGCTGCCCGCGCCGGAGCCGGAAGGCCCCGGCCTGTTCGGCGACGCGCCGGCACCGGCCGCGTCGGCGGCGGCGCAGTACCGGGTGCTGGCGCGCAAATACCGGCCCACCGGCTTCGGCGACATGATCGGGCAGGAGGCGATGGTGCGCACGCTGCGCAACGCCTTCGCCGCCGGCCGGGTCGCGCACGGCTTCATGCTCACCGGCGTGCGCGGCGTGGGCAAGACCACCACGGCGCGGATCATCGCCCGCGCGCTCAACTGCGTCGGCCCCGACGGGAGCGGCGGGCCGACCGTGGAGCCCTGCGGCGTGTGCCCGAACTGCACCGCGATCCTGGCCGACCGCCACCCCGACGTGGTGGAGATGGACGCGGCCTCCAACACCGGCATCGACGAGATGCGCGAGATCATCGAGGCCGTGCGCTACCGCCCGATGCAGGCGCGGACCAAGGTGTTCATCCTCGACGAGGTCCACATGCTGTCGCGGCACGCGTTCAACGCGCTGCTCAAGACGCTGGAGGAGCCGCCGCCGCATGTGAAGTTCATCTTCGCCACCACCGAGATCCGCAAGGTGCCGGTCACCGTGCTGTCGCGCTGCCAGCGCTTCGACCTGCGCCGCATCTCGGCCGCCGAGCTCGCCGCGCATTTCGCCCGCATCGCGGAGAAGGAGCAGGTGGCCATTGCCCCGAGGCGCTGGCAATGATCGCCCGCGCCGCCGACGGCTCGGCGCGCGACGGGCTTTCGCTGCTCGACCAGGCGATCGCGCAGGCCGCGCCCGGGGCGCCGATCGCCGCCGACGAGGTGGCCGAGATGCTCGGCCTGGCCGACCGGGCGGCGGTGTTCGACCTGTTCGAGGCGGCGATGGCGGGCCAGCCGGCGGCCGCGCTCGCGATCACCGACCGCGCCCATGCGCGCGGCGCCGATCTCGGCGTGATGCTGCAGGACCTGCTGGAGCTGGTGCACACGGTGACGCGGCTGAAATCGGTGCCCGCGCTGCGCGACAGCGCCGACCTGCCGGAGGCGGAGCGCACCCGCGGCGCCGGCTTCGCCGACCGGCTGTCGATGGCGGCGCTGGGCCGCGCCTGGCAGATGCTGCTCAAGGGCACGGCCGAGGTGGAGCAGGCGCCCGACCGGCGGGCGGCGGCGGAAATGGTCATCATCCGGCTCTGCTACCTGTCCGACCTGCCGCCGCCTGGGGAGCTGGTGCGGCGGCTGTCGGAGGGCGGATCCGCCGCCGGCGCCCGGCACCCGGCCCCGCCGGCGGTGGCGCGCGGGCCAGCGCGGGCGGCGGGGCGGTGGCCGCCGCCGTGCGCCAGCCGGCCGCCGCGCCGCTGCCGGCCAGCTTCCGCGAGGTCGCGGCGCTGGTGGCGGAGCAGCGCGAGGCGAGCCTGCACGGGCATCTCGTCCATTCCGTGCACCTGGTGCGCTACGCGCCGCCGGTGATCGAGCTGCGCCCCCAGCCGGAGGCGCCGCGCGACCTCGCCGCGCGGCTGGCCGGGCTGCTGCAGGCGGCGACCGGCACGCGCTGGACGATCGCGCTGTCGGCAGCACCCGGCGAGGCGACGCTGGCCGAGCAGGGCAACGCCGCCGACACCGCCCGGCGCAGCGCGGCGGCCGACCACCCGCTGGTGAAGGCGATCATGTCGGCCTTCCCCGGCGCGCGGATCGATTCGGTGCATGACGCCCGCGCCGACGCCTACGGCATCATCGCGCCCGCGCCGCTGGCGGGCGAGCCCGAGCCGCTCGGCGATCCCGAGGGCCCCGGCTTCGCCCCCGATGACGCCGAATTCGTCGACGACCCCTACGAGGAATCCTGACCCATGAAGAACATCGCCGGCATGCTCAAGCAGGCCTCCGAGATGCAGAAGAAGATGGAGCAGCTGCAGGCCGCGCTGGAAGCCACCGTCGTCGAGGGCGCCGCCGGCGCCGGCATGGTCACGGTCAGCCTTTCCGGCAAGGGCGAGCTGCGCGGCATCCGCATCGACCCCAAGCTGGCCGATCCGGCCGAGGTCGAGATGCTGCAGGACCTGATCGTCGCCGCCCATGCCGACGCCAAGCGCAAGTCGGAAGCGGCGTCCCAGGCCGAGATGCAGAAGCTGACCGGGGGGCTGAACCTGCCGCCGGGCTTCAAGCTGCCCTTCTGAGCGCATGGGCGGACCCGAGCTCGAGCACCTGATCGGGCTGCTGGCGAAGCTGCCCGGCCTCGGCCCGCGCAGCGCCCGGCGCGCGGCGCTGAAGCTGATGCAGCAGCCGGAGGCCCGGATGCTGCCGCTGGCCGCGGCGCTGGCCGAGGCCGCGCGCGCCGTGAAGACCTGCAGCCTGTGCGGCAACCTCGACAGCCACGACCCCTGCGCGATCTGCGCCGACCCGCACCGCGACCGCGGCATCGTCTGCGTGGTGGAGGGCGTCGGCGACCTGTGGGCGCTGGAGCGCGCGCATGTCCATCGCGGCCTCTACCACGTCCTCGGCGGCACGCTGTCGGCGCTGGCCGGCACCCGGCCGGAAGACCTCAACACCGCCGGCCTGCTCGCCCGGCTGGACGGGGTGCAGGAGGTGATCCTGGCCCTCGGCGCCACCGTCGACGGCGCGACCACCACCCACTGGCTGGCCGACCGGCTCAGGCCGCTGGGCATCACCGTGACCCGCATCGCCCACGGCATGCCGATCGGCGGCGCCCTCGAAATCCTCGACGACGGCACGCTGGCGGCGGCGTTGCGGGCGCGGCGGTAGGGAAGGAAGGCGGGGGGCGC
>JBGAIK010000118.1:0-14085 GCA_044225615.1 Acetobacteraceae bacterium
CATGGGCTTCGCCGTGGTGCCCGCGGCGCTGACGGCGGCCTTCGTGCGCTGCCGCGCGCTGTCGGACCGCGGCCCCGGCACGCTGACCCAGGCGGTGCTGGCCGATTTCATCGCCGCCGGCCGCCTCGGCCCGCATATCCGCCGCATGCGCACCGAATACGCCCGCCGGCGCACCGCCCTGCTGGCGGCGCTGCGCCGCCACTGCCCGGGCATCCGCCCCGAATCGGCGCCCGGCGGGCTGCATCTGGTCGGCCACGCCACGACCGACGAGGCCCCGCTGGTGGCCGCGGCCCGCGCCCGCGGCCTCGCGGTTTCCTCGCTCGGCGCCTATTTCGTGGGGCCGCCGCGGCTGCGCGGCGTGGTGATGGGATTTGCGACCACGCCGGTCGCGATGGCCGCCGACGCGGCGCGGCGGCTGGCGGCCGCCGAACGGGCCGCCATGCAGCGGGGGCATGGGGGGACGACGGTGAAGTAGGGATGCTCCTGTTGCGAAGAAGCAGAGGATGGTTGGCTAACCTTCGAAACTCCGCGCCAGCCCGGCATCGACGCCCAGCGGCGCCACCCCCAGCACGGACGCCGCCGGAAAGCCCTGGTCGTCATGCGGCATTCCCGCCGCCAGCACCCCGCACAGCCGCGCCGGCGCTGCCACCACCACCGGCGCCCGCCCCCCGGACGCCACCGCAACCCGCCGCAGGAACGCCGCATAGCTCAGCCGTTCCGGCCCCGGCAGCGCGATCGCCCGCGGCCCCTCCCAGCGGAGGTCGGCCGCCGCCGCCAGGCTGCGCGCCAGGTCGGCCTCATGCAGCGGCTGCACCATCACGCGCCCGCCTCCGGGCAGCAGGACCACCGGCCGGCCGCGCAGCGCTGTTGCCAGCGCCCGGCACCACGCGGCGCCGTAGGTGAGTGCCGGATGCAGCATCGCGCCGCGCCGGGCGGAGGCGAGGAACGCCGCCTCCCCGGCCTGCACGCCGAGGGCGTCGCCGTCGGGTTCGCGGGCGAACCGCCGGAAGCCGCCGAGCAGGACGTAGACCGCCGCCTCCGGGCCGCCCTCCAGCAGCGAGGCGGTGTAGCGCGCATGGGCGCAGGAGATGATCGCCGTCGCGTCCGCCAGCGTGTCGCCGATCCAGCGCGGATCCGACAGGTCGATCACCCGCCGCTCTCCCGGCAGGCCGAGTTCCTTCCATTTCAGCGCGTCGCGCACCACCGGCACGTAGGGCCGGCCGATCGCCGCGAAATGGCGGCACAGCGCTGCCCCTGCCCGGCCGGTTGCGCCGACCACGAACGCCGCGTCAGTCACGAAAATGACCCAGCACCGACATGCGCCATCAGTAGGCATTTGGTCGCCGCGTCGCAACGATATTCGGACTCTGCGGTATCATGTTACCACTTGAGAAATCCCTTGACGCAGCGTGCATGCGACGCCATAAGCCGCCGCCTGTCGCCGCTCTGCGCGCAGCACGGCGCAACGGCACGCAACAAGGAATGGCCCTGATGAAGACCACCGCCTCGATCAAGCCCGCGGAGGTGCAGAAGGACTGGCTGCTGATCCTGCTGATCGACGCGGAGGGCCTGGTTCTCGGCCGCCTCGCCGTGGTCATTGCCAACCGCCTGCGCGGCAAGCACAAGCCGAGCTTCACCCCGCATGTCGATTGCGGCGACAACGTGATCGTCGTCAACGCCGACAAGGTGAAGCTGACCGGCAACAAGATGAGCCAGTCGATCTTCTACTACCACACCGGATATGCCGGCGGCATCAAGGGTCGCTCGATCGCCGAGCGCCTGGCGGGCAAGAACCCGGAGAGCGTGGTGCGCAAGGCGGTGGAGCGGATGATCACCCGCGGCCCGCTGCAGCGCACCCAGATGAAGCACCTGCACGTCTATGTCGGCGCCGCGCATCCGCATGCCGGCCAGCAGCCCAAGCCGCTGGACGTCGCCGCCATGAACCCGAAGAACAAGCGAGGCTGAGAAGATGTCCGCATCCACCCGCACGCTGGCGGACCTCAAGGATCTCGCCGTCGCCACCGCGATCCCGACCGAGCGCCCCAAGGCCGAGCCGAAGCGCGACGCGCTGGGCCGCAGCTACGCCACCGGCCGGCGCAAGGAAGCCGTCGCCCGCGTGTGGATCAAGCCCGGCAAGGGCGAGATCCTGGTGAACGGCAAGCGCGTCGGCCAGTATTTCGCCCGGCCGGTGCTGCGCATGCTGCTGACGCAGCCGTTCCTGGTGGCCGACCGCTACAACCAGTTCGATGTGTTCTGCACCGTCACCGGCGGCGGGCTGTCGGGCCAGGCCGGCGCGGTGCGGCACGGCATCAGCCGCGCGCTGACCTACTACGAGCCGGATCTGCGCGCGATCCTGAAGGTGGCCGGGTTCCTGACCCGCGACAGCCGCACGGTGGAGCGCAAGAAATACGGCAAGGCCAAGGCCCGCCGCAGCTTCCAGTTCCCCGACTGATCGCCTTCCGGTCCTCGGCCGGAGGGGCCGCCGCTCCGGCGGCACCCCCCATTGCCCTCGCGGCCCCCCGGGTGAACACTCCCTGCCACGCGCAGGAGGAACACCCGTCATGAACTTCACCCCGCCCCCGCACCTCACGCAGAACTGGCACATCACCAAGCCGGCCGCGAACGGCAGGCGTGGCATCGTCGTGTCCCAGGCCCGCCCTGCCGCGCAGGCGGGCGTGGCCATCCTCGAGGCCGGCGGCAATGCGATCGACGCGGCCGTGGGCACCGCGCTGGCGCTGGCCAGCCAGGAGCCGTGGAATTCCGGCATCGGCGGCATCGGCTTCTGCATCGTGCATCGCGCCGGCGAGAAGAACGCGCAGGTGGTGGATTTCGGACCCGTGGCGCCGCGCAAGACCGATCCGGCCCAGTTCAAGCTGACCGGGCGGATGACCACCGACCTGTTCGCCTGGGCCGAGGTGGAGAACGACGCCAACATCCACGGCCCGATCTCGGTCGCCATCCCGAGCTCGGTGGCCGGCTACGAGAAGCTGCACTCCACCTGGGGCAGGCTGCCGCTGAAGGACGTGATGGCCCCGGCCGTGGCGCTGGCCAAGCGCGGCCTGCCGCAGGACTGGGTGACCGCGCTGAAGATCGCCCTTTCCGCCTCGGTGCTGGCCAAGTACGAGGAGAGCGCCCGCGTCTACCTGCGCAACGGACTGCCGCCGCTGCCGCCGTACCAGGGCACGACCGGCTTCTTCCGCCAGGGCAACCTGCCCGACACGCTGGAGCACCTGCAGCACGCCGGCCTGCGCGACTACTACGAGGGCGACTTGGCCAAGACGCTGGTGGACGATTTCAGGACCGTCGGCTCGCATATCGATGCCGAGGACCTGCGCACCTGCCAGGCGCGCATCCTGCCGACCACCGACGTCGCCTGGCGCAACGGCCGCACGCTGCAGCTTGCCACCGGGCTGACCGCCGCGCCGACCTTGACGCGGGTGCTGGAGGACATGCGCACCGCGCCCTGGGGGGCGAAGCCCGATGCCGGCTGGTTCCGGGCGCTGGCGCGGATCATGAAGTCGGCCTATGCCGAGCGCCTGGCCGGCCTGGGCGAGGCGGACCGCAACGCGGCCGAGACCTGCACCACGCACCTGACCGTCTGCGATGCCGACGGCACCATGGTGGCGATGACCACCACGCTGATGTCCTCGATGGGCAGCCGCGTGCTGCTGCCCAAGTCGGGCGTGCTGCTCAACAACGGCATGATGTGGTTCGACCCGCGGCCCGGCCAGGCCAACTCGGTCGCGCCCGGCAAGCGGCCGCTGTGCAACATGTGCCCGATCATCGTGAAGGAGGACGACAGGCCGATCATCGCCGTCGGCGCCTCCGGCGGCCGGCGCATCATGGCCTCGGTGTTCCAGGTGATGTCGTTCTTCGCCGATTTCGGCATGTCGGTGGAGGATGCCGCGCATCACCCGCGCATCGACGTCAGCAGCGCCGACGGGGCCACCGCCGACCAGCGGCTCGATGACTCGATCCTGGGCGCGCTCGCCGCCGACGGGCCGACCGAGGTGGTGGAGGCCAGCGCCGTGCCGATCAACTTCGCCTGCCCCAACATCATCGTGCAGCACAGGGACGGCAGCCGCACCGGCATCAGCGACGTCGCCTCGCCCTGGTCGGCCGCCATCGCGCAGTAAGGAGCAAACCCATGGCCCTCACCGTCAAGGACATGATGGAGGCCGCGCGCGCCGCGGTCCCCACCGTGAACACCGCCGAAGCGCAGGCCCTCATCGACAAGGGCGCCCTCGTCGTGGACATCCGCGACAGTTCCGAGATCGCGGCCTCCGGCAAGGTGCCGGGCGCGATCGCCGTGCAGCGCGGCCTGCTCGAGTTCAAGGCCGACCCCACCGCCCCGACCCACGATCCCAACTTCCGCCAGGATCGGCCGGTGATTCTCTACTGCGCCTCCGGCGGGCGCGCGGCGCTGGCCGGCAAGACGCTGAAGGACATGGGCTACACCGACGTCCGCAGCCTCGGCGGCCTGAAGGACTGGATCGCCGGCGGCGGCGCGGTGGAGAAGTGAGGCTTGCCGGGAAGGCCGCCGCGATCACCGGCGGCGCCTCCGGCATCGGCGAGGCCACCGCGCGGCGCTTCGCCGCCGAAGGGGCGCGCGTCGCCATCGCCGATCTCGACGCCGAGCGCGGGCCGGCGATCGCGGCCGAGCTCGGCGGCATCTTCGTGCGTGCCGACACCGGCCGGGAGGCCGACTGCACGGCCTTCATCGAAGCGGCGGCGCAGGCGTTCGGCCGGCTCGACATCCTGGTCAACAATGCCGGCATGCGGCTCTACCAGACGGTGGAGGGCAGCACGGATGCGAGCTGGAGCGCGATCCTGGCCGTCAACGTGAAGGGCTATGCGCTGTGCGCCAAGGCGGCGATCCCGCATATGCGCCGGGCGGGCGGGGGCAGCATCGTCAACATCGCCTCCAACCGCTCGGTCAATGCGGGCGGCAACATGGTGGAGTACGACACCAGCAAGGCCGCGGTGGTGGGGCTGACGCGCGGGCTCGCCTACGACCATGCGAAGGACGGCATCCGCTGCAACGCCGTCTCGCCCGGCCCGGTGTTCACCCGCTTCCACGAGAAGCGGGCGGCGGCGATCGGCAAGACCACGGCCGAGTTCGTGGCCGGCTTCGGCCAGGGCGGCATGCTCAAGCGCCCCGCCCGGCCGGAGGAGATCGCCAGCTGCATCCTGTTCCTCGCTTCCGACGAGGCGAGCTACGTGACCGCCGCCAACCTGATGGCCGATGGCGGCATGTCGGCGGTGGATCCGGACTCGCTGCAATCCTTCCTCCAGCAGGGTGCCAATCCGCTGTGAGCCTGCTGGATTCGATCGGCGGCACGCCATTGGTGGAATTGCGCCGCCTGCCCGCGCCGGGCGGCGCCCGGGTGCTGGTGAAGCTGGAGAGCAAGAACCCGTCGGGCAGCAGCAAGGACCGCAGCGCGCTGTCGATGGTGGCCGACGCCGAGGCGAAGGGCCTGCTCGGCCCCGGCATCCGCCTGGTGGAGGCCAGCGGCGGCAGCACCGGCACGGCGCTGGCGATGATCTGCGCCGTCAGGGGCTATGACTGCACGATCGTCACCTCCGACGCCTTCGCCGACGAGAAGCTGAAGTCGATCGCGGCCTTCGGGGCGACCCTCGACATCGTGCCCAGCATCCACGGCAAGGCGACCTATCCCGAGCTGTTCGTGGAGATGCACGCCCGCGTCGAGGCGCTGGGCCGGCTGCCGAACCACCACTACCTGCATCAGATGGCCAACCCGGCCAATCCGCGCGCCTACGAGGCGATGGGCCGGGAGATCGTCGCCGCGGCCGGCCGGATCGACGCCTTCGCCATGTGCGTGGGCTCGGGCGGCTGCTTCTCGGGGACCGCCGCCGCGCTGAAGGCGCATGATCCGGCCACCCGGGCCATCGCGGTGGAGCCCGCCGCCTATCGCCACATATCGGGCGCGCCGAAGGGGGTGCACCGCATCGACGGCATCGGCGACGGCCCGCCGGGCGTGCTGTTCCGCCGCGAGCTGATGGACGGCATCGAGGCGGTGACCGACGAGGAGGCATACGCGATGGCCCGCCGCCTGGCCCGCGAGGAGGGCATCTTCGGCGGCAAGTCGGCGGCGGCCAACGTGACCGCCGCGCTGCGCATCGCCGAGCGGCTGGGTCCCGGCCGCTCCGTGGTGACGGTGATCTGCGACAGCGGCACCAAGTATCTCTCGGGCGACCTGTTCAGCCTGTGAAGCCCGGCATCACCTCGCGCGCCATCAGCTCACAGGTTTCCTGGTCGTTGCGCCAGGCGCTGAAGATGAACAGGCCGACGCCGGCATCGCGATAGCGCCCGACCAGCTCGGCCGCCTGCGCAGGCGTGGCCAGGATGCCGCCGAACCGCCCGCCGGGATCGAGCCGCGCGCGCTTCGCCGCCAGCTCGGACTCGGTGCGCGCCAGCAGCAGGGCGATCGTGTTGCTGCGCTCGACCGTGGCCGGATCGCGGTTGTTCTCGGCGCAGTGCCGGTCCAGCACGTCGAGCTTGCGGCGCACCGTGGCCGGGTCGCCGAAGATGTTGCAGGCATCGGCGTGGCGCGCGACGGCGCGCAGCGTCATCTGCTCGCCGCTGCCGCCGATCATGATGGGGGGATGCGGGCGCTGCACCGGCTTGGGCTCCAGGATCGCGTCCTCGGCGTGGAACCACCTGCCGTGGAAGGTGGTGCGCTCCTGCGTCCACATCGCCTTGATCAGCCGCAGCGCCTCCACCATCTGGCGGATGCGGGTGGCCGGCTCGGCCGGGAAGTCGTAGCCGTACTGGCGGTATTCGGTTTCGAACCAGCCGGCGCCGAAGCCGAAGGTGAGCCGCCCGCCGCTGATCTGGTCGACGCCGGCCGCCATCTTCGCCAGCAAGGTCGGCGGGCGGTAGTGCACCGAGGTCACCAGCGTCGCGAGCCGGATTCTCGACGTCACCGCCGCGAGCCCCGCCAGCGCCGTCCAGCCTTCCATGAACGGCTCGTCCGGGGCGCCGGCGACGCCGATCTGGATCAGATGGTCCATGACCGAGAACCAGCTGAACCCGTTCGCTTCCGCCCATTGCGCCTTGGCGGCGAGCCCCTTGAACAGGTCGGTGGGTGGCCCGTCATAGATCCAGGAGGGATTGTGGATGCCGAACTTCATGGCGCACCTTCGCGATGACGGGCCAGGATAGGCCTATCCGCCACCCTTGAGCCACCGGGCGCAGTCGGCACCCAGCTTCTCGACCGCCGTCGCCTCGTAGCGGGCGTTGTCGGCCGCGGTCAGCACATCGCGCCAGCGGCCGTTGACGCCCTTGTTGATGAACACCTCCGCCCCGCCATCCCAGATCGCCCCGCCGAGCGGCGTGCTTTTCGTCGCGTTGGCCTTCATCCAGGCGAAGCTGCAGCGCTCCAGCATGGTCGGGAACTTCGACTCGTCGATGGGAATGTCGAGGAACGCGGCGATCCGCCGCATCTGGCCCGGCAGGTCGCGCTTGAGCTCGTCGAAATGCAGCATCATCAGGTTGGGCAGGCCGCGGATCGCCCACCAGGAGGCGACGTTCTCCCAGAACGGCCAGAACGGATGCCCGTCGCGGTCCATCCAGTCGTGGAAATACTGGTGCACGGATTCCGGCGGCTTCTCGATCGGCGGCCCCACCCGGCCCGGCGTGTCGTTCAGGATCTGGTACCACAGCGCGTTGGCGTTGGCATGGTGGTTGTACATGCTCCACACCACGTCGCGGCCGTCGCGGGCGACATAGATGTATCTGGCGCGCGGCGAATAGACCAGCGCGTCCACCGGCAGGTGGGTCTTGATGAACCGCCGGTGCGTCTGCGCCGCCAGGGCCTCGTGCTTGACCGGCGTCGGCGGCACCCGCAGGTCCATCCAGGGCGACATGTCCGCCACCGGCAGGTCGTCCTGGCCGGGAAACAGCAGCTGGGCCACGATCTGCTGCGTCCAGGTGGTGCCCGACTTGGCGTAGGTGGCAATCACGATGTCGTCGTCGCGGAAGGCGAAGCCGTTCCATGCGGTGCTGTCGAAATGGTGGTTGTGCAGCTCGCGCGTCTTGGCCGGCCAGGTCGTGTCGTTCATTGCGGTTGCTCCCCTGTTTCTTGCGATCCCCGCGTTTCAGGCGGCGGGTTCGATGACGACGGCGGTGCCGTAGGCCACGATCTCGCTCATGGTCTGGCCGATTTCCGAGCTGTCGAAGCGCATCATGACGATGGCGTTGGCCCCCATGCCCAGCGCGTTGGCGACCATCCGCTCGATGGCGTGGCGCCGCGCCTCCTCCAGCAGTTCGGTGTATTCCTTGATCTCGCCGCCGACCAGCGAGCGCAGCCCGGCCATGATGTTGCCGCCCAGCCCGCGGCTGCGCACGACGAGGCCGAACACCTCCCCCTTCACCTCGCGCACGCGGAAGCCCGCGATGTTCTCGGTCGTGACGATGATCATGAAGCATCCCCCTGCTGGTCGATCTGCCGCGCCAGCCGCCGTGCCAGTACCCATCCGGCGATGCCCCCCGCGGGTGCGCCGGGCAGCAGCAGCAGCCAGCCGATATTGGCGCCGGCGACCACCAGGCTCATGCCGATGCCGAGCATCAGCCCGCCCACCAGGCTGCCGATGACGCCGGCCGAGAGGCCCAGCATGATGATGTCGCCGCGTGTGATCATGGGGCGCGCTGCCTAATTACCGGTCGGTGGTTTGACAAGTGAGCTGCCCCACCATATACGCCCGGCCCATTGCCGGGAACGTGGACATGCCTTCGGGGCATGCGCCCGCCTTTGCCGTTGGCGAAGGCCTACCGGTGCAACAAGCGGACAACCCGAAGCGGTGCCGCGCCGACAAGAAGGACCACGCGCATGACCAAGCGCGCCGAAAGCAAGTACAAGATCAACCGCCGCCTGGGCGTGAACCTGTGGGGCCGCCCCAAGTCGCCGCTGTCCAAGCGCGACTACGGCCCCGGCCAGCACGGGCAGCGCCGCAAGCAGAAGCCGACCGATTTCGGCGTGCAGCTGATGGCGAAGCAGAAGCTGAAGGGCTATTACGGCAACATCAGCGAGAAGCAGTTCCGCAAGTATTACGACGAGGCCGTGCGCCGCAAGGGCGACACCTCGGAGAACCTGATCGAGCTGCTGGAGCGCCGGCTGGACGCGGTGGTGTATCGCCTGAAGTTCGCGCTGACCCCGTTCGCCGCGCGCCAGTTCGTCAACCACGGGCATGTGCAGGTCAACGGGCGGCGGGTGAACATCGCCAGCTTCCAGGTGCGCGACAACGACGTGATCGAGGTCAAGGAGAAGTCGAAGCAGCTCGCCATGGTGCTGGACGCCTCGCAGAGCGGCGAGCGCGACGTGCCGGAATACCTCGAGGTGGACCACCGCGCGATGAAGGGCCGCTTTGCCCGCGCGCCGAAGCTGTCGGACGTGCCGTATCCGGTACAGATGGAGCCGAACCTGGTGGTCGAGTTCTACTCGCGCTGATCGGGCCTGCCTCTCCGGCTGGAAAACCCGCGGCCGCGGCCGCGGGTTTTTTGTTGCGTAGCGCAGGGATCAGCGCGTGGCGCTTGCCACCAGCGCCGTCATCTCGTCCTCGAACGCGCCATCGCCATAGCGCGCCGCATAGGCCGCGGCGACCGCATCGGTGACCGCGCCGAGCCGGCCCGCGTCGCGCGCCTCGATCTCGCCGCGCAGCGGGGTTCCCTGGCAGTAGCCCGTCGCCGCGTCGCGCGGGCTGGCGGCGCGGCAGGGCAGCACCACCGATTCGACCACGCAGTCGCGGCCGCCGGCGGCGGCGAGTTCGGCGCGGATGCGGTCCGGATCGCCGTGGCCGTGCGGCGTGCGGCCGAGGAAGCCGGGCGGATCGGCGGGGAATTGATGGCCCGCGATGTCATGCGCCAGCGCCGCCATCGGGTTCGCGGCAAGCGGCCCCCAGATATTGAAGTGGAAGCGGCCGCCGGGTCGCAGGACGCGCAGCGCCTCGCGATAGCCGGCGACGCGATCGGGGAAGAACATTGCGCCGAACTGGCAGACCACCGCATCGAAACTGCTGTCGTCGAACGGCAATTCGAGCGCGTTGGCCTGGCGCCACGCGACTCCGGCGAGGTCGGCGCGCGCCGCATGGTCGAGCATGCCCTGGTTCAGGTCGGTCGCGACCAGACGGGTCGCGGCAGGCAGCGCCGCGCGCAGGGCGCGGGTGACAATGCCGGTGCCGCAGGCCGTCTCCAGCACCGCGGCTGGCGCGAGGGCCGCCACGCGCCGGGCCAGGTCCGCGGCATAGGGCGCGAAGAGCATTGGGCCGAGATAGCGATCGTAGAGTGCCGGAACCGACCCGGCGAAAACGGTATCGGACTGAGCCATGCGGGTCCTCCTGCGTTCCCAGCAATGAAACGGCGATATTCACGCGCCGGCAACTCGCCGGGCGCAGGCTGATGCTGCGGTTGCACACTCCCCCCGCCCCCGTGCTAGAGGCCGCTCCGCCGCAGCAAGGAACGCAGGATGCCGAGCCAGATCGAAGCCACCCTTCTCCGCGGCGACGGCATCGGCCCCGAGATCATCGACTGCGTCACCGAGGCACTCGACGCGCTGGGCAGCCCCTTCGCCTGGGACGTGCAGCGCGCGGGGATCGAGGCGCAGGCGCAGGACGGCGACCCGCTGCCGGCGGCGACGCTCGCCTCCATCAAGCGCACGAGGCTTGCGCTGAAGGCGCCGCTGACGACCCCGGTGGGCGGCGGGTTCCGCTCGATCAACGTGCGCCTGCGCGAGGAATTCGGCCTCTACGCCAATATCCGGCCGGCCAAGACGCTGATCCCGGGCGGACGGTTCGAGAACGTCGATCTCGTCATCGTGCGCGAGAACCTCGAAGGCCTCTACGTCGCCTTCGAGCACTACATCCCGATTGCCGGCGACCCGCATGCGGTGGCGATGTCCACCGGCGTGAACACCCGCGACGGCTGCCGCCGCATCCTGCGCCATGCGTTCGAGTATGCGGTGGCCAACGGGCGCAGGAAGGTGACCGTCGTGCACAAGGCCAACGTGCTGAAGGCGCTGACCGGCGTGTTCCTGGAGACCGCGCGCCAGATCGCCCCGGACTATGCGGGGCGGATCGAGATGGACGACCGCATCGTGGATGCCTGCGCGATGCAGATGGTGATGAAGCCCGAGCAGTTCGACGTGATCGTCACCACCAACCTGTTCGGCGACATATTGAGCGATCTTGCCGCCGGCCTCGTCGGTGGGCTCGGCCTTGCGCCTGGTGCCAATATCGGCGCCGACGCGGCGATCTTCGAGGCGGTGCATGGCAGCGCGCCCGACATCGCGGGCAAGGGCGTCGCCAATCCCAGCGCCGTGCTGCTGGCCGCCGCCTGATGCTGCGCCATGTCGGCCGCCGGGACTACCAGCAGCGCGGCTGGGAGGGGCAGTCGCGCACGCTGCTGCGCGACAAGTCCGCACCGCGACCTCGAGGACTTCCTTTGTCGCGTTCAAGGCCGGCGCTGCGCGAGACCTGGCGACCGCCCGCCCACGTGCAGCGCTCGCTGATGTATGTGCCGGCGCATGTCGAGCAGTTCGTGGAGAAGGCCCACACCCGCGGCGCCGACTGCATCCAGCTCGACCTGGAGGACGGCGTGGCGCGCCGAGAAGCCGCGCGCCCGGGCCGCCATCGAGCGCGCCGCCCCGATGGTCCGCCAGGGGGGGGCGGACGTGCTGGTGCGCATCAATGCGCCCCTGTCGCTGGCCGTGCCGGACATCCAGGCCGCCGTGTGCCCGGGCGTGGACGGCATCATCGTGACCAAGGCGCGCGGGCCCGACCACGTGAAGCTGCTCGACGAGCTGGTGAGCGAATGCGAGGCGCGGGCCGGCCTGCCGGAAGGCCGGCTGTGGTTCTACCTGCTGGTGGAGACGCCCGAGGCGCTGCCCCATGCCGAGGCGATCGGGCGGGCCAGCCCGCGGGCCGTGGCGATGAGCCTGGGCGCGGAGGATTTCGCCACCGCCATCGGCGCCGAGCCGTCGGAGGCGGCGCTGGCCGTGCCCAAGGCGCTGGTGCTGCATGCCGCCCGCGCCGCGGGGCTGATGCCGCTGGGCCTGACCGGCACGCTGGCCCAGTTCGGCGACCCGGCCGCCTTCCAGGCCATGGCCGAGCGCTCCCGCCGGCTCGGCTTCGAAGGCGCGTCCTGCATCAACCCGGCCCAGGTGGCGCCGCTGAACGCCGCCTTCACGCCGAGCGAGGCGGAAGTCGCCTACGCGACCAAGGTGATTGCGGTGGATGCCGAGGCGCGCGCCCAGGGCCGCGGCGCGGTGGCGCTGGATGGCCGGATGATCGACATCCCGATCGTGCGCCGCGCCGAGGCGCTGCTGGCGCGCCATGCCGCGATCATGGCGCGCGGCGGATCGCAGGCTACCGCTTGAGGATCGAGCCGAGCAGGCCGCGCACCACCGCGTTGCCGAGCTGGCTGCCCACGCTGCGCACCACCGACTTGGCCAGCGCCTCGCCGATGCCCTGGCGCCGGCCGTTGCCGCCGAGAACCTGCGACCACAGGCCCGGTTCCTCGCGCGGCGGCGCCGGCATCCGCGTCGGCGTGGGCATGCGTGTGGGCGTCGGCATCGGCATGCTCGGCAGCCGGCGCGGGGGCGGCGCCATGCCGCGCTGGCCCCATGGGTCGCCGGCGGGTCGCGCGGCGGTGCCCCAGGGATTGTCGGCCAGCGTCTCCACCTGGCGCGGCGCCGGCTCGGCCACCGTGGTGACCCGGCCGGACAGCATCTCGTAGGCGGAGTCGCGGTCGAGCACCGCGTCGTAGCGGGTGCCGATCGGGGAATGGCCCATCGTGGCGGCGCGTTCCTCGTCGGTGATCGCGCCCATGCGGCTGCACGGCGGGAGCACCTTGGCGCGCTGGACGATGCCGGGCGTGCCCCTGGCGTCGAGCAGGGAGACCAGGGCCTCGCCGACTTCCAGCTCGCCGATGGCCTGCTGGACGTCGAGGCGGGGATTGGGGCGGAAGGTCTCGGCGGCGGCGCGGACGGCTTTCTGGTCGGCGGGCGTGAAGGCGCGCAAAGCGTGCTGGACGCGGTTGCCGAGCTGGCCGAGCACGGCTTGCGGCAGGTCGTTGGGGTTCTGGGTGACGAAATAGATGCCGACGCCCTTGCTGCGGATCAGGCGGACGACCTGCTCCACCTTCTCGACCAGCGGCTTGGGGGCGTCGCGGAAGAGGAGATGGGCCTCGTCGAAGAAGAAGACGAGCTTGGGCTTTTCCAGGTCGCCGACCTCGGGGAGTTCCTCGAACAGTTCGGAAAGCAGCCAGAGCAGGAAGGTGGCGTAGAGGCGGGGGCTCTGGATCAGCTCGCTGGCGGCGAGGATGTTGACGGCGCCGTGGCCGTTGGGGGCGAGGAGCATCAGGTCGGACAAGGCGAGGGCGGGCTCGCCGAAGAAATGCTCGGCGCCCTGCTGCTCCAGCATCAGCAGCTTGCGCTGGATGGTGCCGATGGTGGCCTTGCTGACATTGCCGTATTCGGCGCCAAGCTCCCCTGCCCGCTCGGCGACGTGGGCGAGCATGGCGCGGAGGTCCTTGAAGTCGAGCAGGAGCAGGCCCTCGTCGTCGGCGAGCTTGAAGGCGATGGCGAGCACGCCTTCCTGGGTCTCGTTCAGCTCCAGCATGCGGGCGAGCAGCAGGGGACCCATCTCGGCGACGGTGGCGCGGATCGGGTGGCCCTGGCGGCCGAACACGTCCCAGAAGACGACGGGGGCGGGCTGGTAGGCGAAGCCCGGGGCGCCGAGCTTCGCGGCACGGGCCTCGACCTTCGGGTTGGGCTTGCCGGGCTGGGCGAGGCCGGAGAGATCGCCCTTCACGTCGGCGCAGAAGACCGGGACGCCGGCGGCGGAGAAGGCCTCCGCCATCACCTGCAGGGTGATGGTCTTGCCGGTGCCGGTCGCACCCGCCACCAGGCCGTGGCGGTTGGCGGTGGGGAGGTGGAGCAGGCAGGGGGTGTCGCCGGCGGCGATGAGGATGTCGGACATGGGGCGAGACTACATCAAGCTTGGGAATAGGCGACCATGCCGCGTGGCGCAGGCATGAAGATGAACAAAGAGGCGGCGAGGCAGCGAGAA
>JBGAIK010000119.1:0-14219 GCA_044225615.1 Acetobacteraceae bacterium
GGCAAGGCGACGCGCAACACCTGCATCGTCTCGCCCGGCCGCTCCGACCGCTCGCCCACCGGCACCGGCACCTGCGCCCGCATGGCCGTGCTGCATGCGCGCGGGCAAATGCAGGTCGGCGACACGCTCGTGCACGAAAGCCTCATCGGCTCTCGCTTCACCGGCCGCATCCTCGGCACCGCCAGCCTCGCCGGCCGCCCGGCCATCCTGCCCGCGCTCACCGGCCGCGCCTGGATCACCGGCCTGCACACCTACCTGCTCGACCCCGACGATCCGTATCCCGAAGGTTACCTCGTCGCCGATACCTGGGGCGTCACCGGCAAGGCCACGCAGGACTGATCAGCCCGGCGCCGGCCGCAGCCGGGCCCGCCTCACCCGGTGCAGCAACGGCAGCTCGACCGTGCGCGAGAACACGATGCCAGCCGCGACCGAGACGACGACGAAGACGACGAACCAAAGCTCGGCGGTCAGCCACACATGCGGGCGCAGCCGCAGCACGACCTGCTGCAGAACAATCAGCACGATGGTATGCACGAGATAGATCGAATACGAAGCCGTCCCGAGCTCGACCAGTGCCCGAGGCACGCGCAAACGGCCCGTCAGCTCGGTGCCCGCCAGCCCATACAGCATCAGCCCTGCCCCGATTGCGTAGCACATGTGCCGCGGCGGCCACTCGGGCGCGCGCACCGGGCCCCATGCCTCATGCAAGCCGGTCCCGATGAAAAGCACCATCCCCGCCAGTGCGCACGCCAACGGCCAATGTATGCGCTGCTTCAGCAGCAGATGGGCAACCCCCATGCCCACGAAGAACTCGATGTTGAATATCCTGAACAGCAGCGCGCCGGCGACGCCGCCGAACAGCGGGGCACCGGTGATCCAGCTGCTCGCGATATTGGCCGCAACCAGTATCGCCCAGATCGACAGGGCGGCCTGTCCGAGCCTCCGGTCGACAAACAGCAGCCCGAACAGCGCGTAGAAGATCATCTCGTGCTTGAGCGACCAGGCCACCTCCAGGATCGGGCCCGTCGGCCATGGCAGCAGCAGGATGCTGGTCACCAGGTTGCCAAGCTCGCGCTCGCCGCGGTGAGCGGTCGGACTCACGGCCAGCAGCGCACCCATGACGGCGAGCACGACCCAATAGGTCGGAAAGATGCGCTGGAACCGCTTGCGGGCGAACCCTGCCAGCCGGTCCGGCCTGCCGATCTCATGGGCATGCACGTAGTAGATGATGAACCCGCTGAGGACGAAAAAGAAATCCACCCCGGCATGCCCGAACTTGAACACGCCGGCGAAGGGAAGCCGTCCGAAATACTTGTCTGCCGACAGCATGCTCGACGCGTGCACCAGCACCACGAGCAGCGCCGCGAATCCGCGGGCGGCCTCCACGCCGAGAAGCTTCATTCCGTCTTTCCCGCCCCTTCCGCGGCCTCGCCCGAGGCACGGCTCTCGCGCACCGAGGCCGCTGCGCAGCGTCGCGACTCTAGGTAGCCGTCGCCGCGAAGGCAAGAATCGCCGCGCCATCCTGGATCGGCCGCCGCACGACGTGCTAGTCTGTGCGCCCCGGCATCACGCCTTCAATCGTGGCTGCTCAGGGATCAACCAGGCCACCGCGCACGCGGCCCCCGTCCCGGCCCTCGCCTCTATCGGGACGGCAGACCGCGCTGCCGGGGCGCCCGCGCCATCGATGCGCGCACAGAGGCGGAGCCGATCGGCATGGAGTTTGTCGTCTATCTTGCCAATACCGTCCTCTGTGCCTGGGCGCTCTACTGGTGCATGCTCAGATCGGGCGCCAAACCCCAATCGCCTTTGACGGGGCTCTTCGCCTGGAGGCCCGATCCGGGGCGATCCGGCAGCGCCGCCGGATCCGGACCGGCCGCCGCGGACGTCCGCCGGTCCGAACACCGCTAGCCATGCGCGACATTGCGATCCTGATCTTCTTCTGCGGCATGATGCTGCTTGCGGTGCGCCACGTGCATCTCAGCGTCAGTTTGTGGATCTGGACCGCCCTCGCCACGCCCGGTGCCTATCTCTACGGCGTCGGCGTCGACTTCCCGTTCAACAAGGCCGCCGTGATCGTCACCGCGGTCGCCGTGCTCGCCGACAGGACGAAGCGCCGCTTCTTCGTCGACGGCTATTTCCTGCTTCTGACCCTGTTCCTGCTGCAGGGCCTCGCGTCATTCGCCTTCGCGCTGACCGGCTTCGATCGCGTCTACACCCTGCTCGACAAGATGGTGAAGATCTGGCTGCTCTGCATCATCATGAAGATCGCCTGCCGCGACCGGCTTCAGCTGCACGCAATGGTCATCATCACCACCTTCTCGCTGGCAGTCCATGGCGTGATCGAGGGCCTGAAATACCTGGCCAGCGCCGGCGGGCACAAGGTCAACCCGTCCTCGTTGATCGGCGACAACAACTATCTTGCGCTCTCGCTGCTCATGGCACTGCCCTTGATCGTCTACCTCCATCGGCAGTCGGCCAACCGCCTCGCGCGGCTTGGCCTGCTCGGCCTCGGCGTGGCAGGGTTCGTCGGTGTGGTCGCCACGGCGTCCCGCGGCGGCCTGATCGGGCTGATGGTCCTCGCTGGCATCGCCTTCGTGCGGTCGCGGCGCAAGGGCCTCCTCTCGGCCGCATTCGTCGTCGTTGCGATCGGTCTCGTGATGCTGGCCCCCACACGCTGGACCGACCGCATGGAGACGATCCAGACCGCGGAAAAGGACGATTCGTTCATGAACCGCGTCGTCGCCTGGAAGATGAACACCATCCTGGCGCTAGACCGTCCATTCCTCGGCGGCGGCTATTCGGCCCTCGAGGATGGGCAGGTCCACCGCATCTACGCCCCCATGTTCAGCATGCTCGACTTCATCCCGACTCCGGCGCCAATCGGCCCGCTCGCCGCGCACAGCATCTATTTCTCCGTGCTCGGCGACCTTGGCTTCATCGGCCTCATCCTGTTCCTGGCGATGCTGGCCGCGACGTTCGTCAACATCAGAAAGGTCAGGCTGCTCACCCGTGGACGGCCCGAACTCGCCTGGGCCTTCGCCCTCGCGAACGCATTCCACGCCTGCATGATCGTCTACGTCGTGGTCGGCGCCGCGCTCAGCGCTTCATATTTCGAGGTGCTCTACATCCAGATGACGCTGATCTCGATGCTCCGTCGCTCGATCGAGGAAAGCGCCCCGGCGCGGGCCGCCGCCCCCGTAGCCGCCTCACCGATCCCCGCCGGACGATGGATCGCCCCCCCGCCCTCGCGGCCCTGGATCAGATAGCGGCCGGCCGTTCGCGCGCTATTGCACCTCGCCGTCGCCGCGCAGCGGCTCCACCTGGCCGCTGATCTTGTTGCCCTTCAGCATCGCCTCCGTCGCCGTGTGGTTGATCACGAAGAAGGTCCGGTAGCTGCCGGCATTGCGGAAGGTGTTGTTGGTGATCGTGATTTCCCGCGTTGGCTGGGTGATGCCCTCCGCGCCGATCATGATCGCCGTCGACCGGTTCTCGGCCTTCGGTCCCTTCTCCATCGTGGTGTTGCGCACGACCACGGAGCCCCCGTTGGGCACGTCGATCAGATAGCTCGCCGTGCCCGTCGGCCCGTCGATGATCGTGCACCCGATCACCTCCGTCCGCGCGGCGCGGGACTTGATGTGATGCGCCTGCCGGGTGTCGGAAAAGCGCGAATTGACAACCTGGAGCATCTTCATCGACCCGACATAGATGCCGTGGGCGCAGCCGCCCTGGCAGGATCCGTTGCGAACGAACTCGCTGTCACGCACCACCACCGTGCCGTCGGGACCGGAATTGGCCAGGATGCCGTTCTGGTTGTTGATGAACTTCACCCGCTCCACGACCAGCCCGTTGCCCTCGCCGCGGATGCCGGCGCCGTTGCCGTCAGGCACCCGGGCCCGGGTGAGGGTGATGTTGCGGATGGTGATGTTGTCGCCAGTCGTCACCAGCAATGCCTTGCCGCCGCAGGTCTTGTCGGTCATCACCGCGCTGCCGTCCTGCCCCGCCCCTTCGATCGTCAGGTTGTTGGCGCCGACCACGGCACAGTCGAAATATTCTCCGGCATCGATCAGCACCTTGTCGCCGTCGCTGGCCGCCGCGATCGCCGCCGACGGCATCTTGTAGGTCTTCTCCGGCCCAACCTCGAGTGTCTTGGCGCCCGCAGCAGCGGGCAGCACCAGGGAAACAGCCAGCAGGCATGCGTGTCGGAACATGGAACCTCCGTATCGGCCGGTGAGCGCGTGGCGTGACGCGGCAATCTAGCCCGGAAGCTGCCCCGGCGGAAACGCTGGCGCGAACGGGTCCTCAGGATAGCGCACCGCCTCCAGGCACAGCCCCTCCGCGGGCGCGGTCGGCCCGGCCGCCGACCGGTCGCGCGCCGCCAGCGCCGCCGCCACCCGCGCCGCCGGCCACGCCCCGTCCCCCACAAGCTTCAGCGTCCCCACCATGTTGCGCACCTGGTGATGCAGGAAGCTGCGCGCCGCGCAGGTCACCACGATCCGCTCGCCATCCCGCGCCACGTCCAGCCGGTCCAGCGTGCGCAGCGGCGACTTCGCCTGGCATGCCGCCGCCCGGAACGAGGTGAAATCGTGCCGTCCCAGCAGGCCGCGCGCCGCCACCGCCATCGCCGTGGCATCGAGCGGCTGGGGCACATGCCACGCCCGCCCCGCCTCCAGCGCCGGTCGCGCCCGGCGGTTCAGGATGGTATAGCGGTAGACCCGCCCGATGGCCGAAAACCGCGGGTTCCAGGCGGCCGGCGCCGCCGCGGCCCGCACCACCACCGCGCGATGCGGCTTCATGTGGAAGTTCAGCGCCTCGCGCAGCCGCTCCGGCGCGATCGCCCGCTCCAGGGTTATCATCGCCACCTGCCCCGCCGCATGCACGCCCGCGTCGGTCCGTCCCGCCACCACCGACGCCACCGGCTCGCCGCCCGCCAGATGCGACGCCGCCGCCTCCAGAACCGCCTGGACCGAGATACCTGCCGCCTGTCGCTGCCAGCCGACGAAGCCGGTGCCGTCATACTCGATCAGCAGCGCGAAGTTCGGCATCAGCCCAGCCGGGTGCCGGCCGGTACCGGCCGTCCGCGCAGGAAGTCCGCCGCGGGTAGCGCCGCCCGGCCCGGCGCCTGCACCCGGGCCAGGCGCAGCACCCCCTTGCCCGTCGCCACCGTGAGCGCGTCGTCCAGCACCGTCCCCGGCGTGCCGCACCCCGCCGCGGGCTCGGCCGCCAGCACCTTCAGCATCACGCCGTCGAGCATCGTGAACGTGCCCGGCCAGGGATTGAGCGCCCGCACCTGTCGGTCCAGCATCGCCGCGTCCCGCGTCCAGTCGAGCCGCCCATCCTCGCGCGTCAGCTTTGGCGCATAGGTCATGCCCTCCTCGGGCTGCGCCCTCGGCATGGGGGCCTCGTCCAGCGCCCGCAGGATCAGCCGCCCCCCCAGCGCCGCCAGCGCGTCATGCAGCCCAGCCGCCGTCTCGCGCGGGCCGATCGGCACTTGCCCGACCAGCAGCATCGCCCCGGTATCGAGGCCGGCATCCATCTGCATGATGGTGATGCCGGTCGCCGTATCCCCGGCCAGGATCGCCGCCTGGATCGGCGCCGCGCCGCGCCAGCGCGGCAGCAGGCTGGCATGGATGTTCAGACACCCGCGCACCGGCGCAGCAAGCATCGCCGGCGGCAGTATCAGCCCATAGGCCGCCACCACCGCGGCATCCAGCCGCAGGGCCGCGAACGCGGCCTGCGCCGCCTCGTCACGCCGCAGCCGGGCCGGCGTGCGCACCTCCAGCCCCAGCCCCAGCGCCGCCACGTGCACCGGGCAGTTGCGCACCGCCTGTCCCCGCCCTGCCGGCCTTGGCGGCTGGCAGTAGACGGCCGGGATCTCGTGCCCGGCCCCGTGCAGTGCCAGCAGCGCCGGCACCGCAAAGTCCGGGCTACCCATGAAGGCCAGCCGCAACCGCGCCATGCTAGCCGTCCTTCTGCGCCTTTGCGCGCTGTTCCTTCGCGAGCTTGCGCATCAGCATGTTGCGCTTCAGTGCCGACAGATGGTCGACGAACAGCACGCCATCCAGATGGTCGATCTCATGCTGCAGGCAGGTCGCCAGCAGCCCGTCGGCCTCGATCTCCTGCCGCCCCCCCCCGACGTCGTGATAGCGCACCTTCACCCGGGCCGGGCGTGTCACCTCGGCATACTGCCCCGGCAGCGACAGGCATCCTTCCTCGCGCGTCGCCAGTTCGGAACTCACCGCCACGATCTCCGGATTGACCAGCACGATGGGCGACTTGCGCTCCTCCGGCATCAGGTCGATCACCGCCAGCCGCAAACCCACGCCCACCTGCGGCGCCGCCAGCCCGATCCCCGGCGCGCGATACATGCTCGCGAACATGCGCGGCACCAGCGCCCGCACGGCGTCGGAATCCCCCGGCCCCACGGGCCGCGTACGCGCCTTCAGGATTGCCTGGGGCGCGATCAGGATCGGCAGCGGCACGTCGGGGGCAGGTTGGGAAGCCATCGCGCTCATGTAGCGAGGCTGGCCGGCGCAATCAATTCAGCCCCTTGCAACCTCCATCGGGCGCGCCAAGATACTTCGGCAGCGGGTTGCCATTGCGGGACCCGCGACAACGCTTCGCTCGCATGAGGGGGCCCCATGACCACGCGGGTATTCACGTCGCCACTGTTTCTCGGCTTCGACCATATCGAGCAGTTGCTTGAGCGCGCGAGCAAGAGCTCCGACGGCTATCCACCCTACAATATCGAGCAGACCGGCCCCTCCAGCCTGCGCATCACGCTCGCGGTCGCCGGCTTCGCGATGGACGATCTCCACATCACGCACGAGGACAACCAGCTCATCATCCGCGGCCGGCAGGCCGATGATGCCGCCGGCCGCGTGTTCCTGCACCGGGGCATCGCCGCAAGGCAGTTCCAGAAGAGCTTCGTGCTCGCCGAGAACATCGACGTGCAGGGCGCGTGGCTGGACAACGGGCTGCTGCACATCGACCTCGCGCGTCCGCAGCCGGAAGGGCGTGTGCGCACGATCAGCATCACGCGCCCGGCGGCGGCCGGCGCAACCCGGCCCGGCCTCAGGATGGTGGACGGCAAGCCCGACCCGGCCGCCTAGTGTCCTGTCCCCGAAGTTCGCCATCCTTCATGGCGGACGTAGGGGTGAACAGGACACTGAAAACAAAGAGCTAGTGTCCCGATTCCGACCGCTACTCGTGGCAACGAACTTCGGAATTGGGACACTAGCCCGCCAGCGCATTTTCAAGGAGGACCACATGGCCTTTGACATCCACGATATCAGCCAGGACCAGCTCCAGCGCCTCGGCGTGTCCCAGATCGCCTACGTCAAGCCGGTCCTGGTCAACGGCGCCACCGCCTTTGCGATCCATGCCGCCGACGGCACGCCGATGGCCGTGGCCGAGAACCGGGACCTCGCGCTCGCCGCGATCGTGCAGCACGAGATGCACCCGAGCCTGGTCCACTGACCCGCGCGCGCCCGGGCGATCATTCGCCCGGGGCGCGCCAGTAGCGGCTCCAGCCCTGCGCGGGCCACAGCGTCAGGACCGCATCCGCCGGACCGGCCGGCAGCCGCAATTCGGCATCGCCCGACGTCCAGCGCCACAGGCGGCCCGGCACCCCCTCGACCGGCAGGAATCCGGCCCCGAAGCCGGGCCCGTCTAACGCAACCTCCGTCCCGCCGAACGCGATGCGCTCCAGCGCAACACCGAGCACCCGGCCGTCGCCGCCGGCGGGATCGGTATGCGCCGGCACGAAACGGCGCGATCGCAGGCGAACCACCCTGCAACCTGCCGGAACCCGGAACGCCTGCGGCGCCGCCGGCCCGCCCTCGATGCGCGGAAGCCCGCCGTCCTTGCCGTCCGCGACGACTTCCAGCGCTGCATCCTCGGTCAGCGCCCAGCCGGCGGCGAGCGCCCGCTCCAGCAGCCGCGCCCTGACGCCGGACAACGCCGCGCCGGCAAGCGGGCGCAGCCCTGCTGCCTCCCGCGGAGTCGACTCGGCCGGCATGCCGTCGGCCATGACCAGCGCGTGCTCCTCCAGCACCAGTTCCACGTGCGCCTCCGGCGCCGGCGCGGCGCAGATCGTCGCGCCGTTCACCAGCAGGCCCGCCGGCACCACGCAGCGCCGGGCGAAACCATCGTCCACGCCGAGCCCATGGCCCGGCCGGACGCGCAGCGCGCGGATCGGCACCCCGTCGTCGATCGCCCCCGCGGCAATGCGCACGCAATCCGCGCCGTCGCCCGACCGCACCTGTTGCACCGGGCGCAACGGCGCCCCCTCGCCGGACAGCGTCAGCACCCGCATTCCCGCCGACAGGCGCCCCGCCTCCATCTCGCCTGCAAGGGTGACGATCCGCGTCGACCGCAGGAAGCCGCGCACCGGCGGCGGTGACAGACAGACCATGGCGCGCCTCCGCGCCCCGTGCCGCTGGGCGCCCTGCCGCCAGCCTAGAGCAACAGCCGATCCGGCGGCAACGAGCCCCTGCGGCTGTGCGCGCCGGAACAACAAGCCCGCGCGGCAGTCGGGCGTCGATCCGACCGGGTTCGGTTCTAGCCCATCGGCGCCGTGCGCACGGTCTGCCCGGTGGCAGCCACGCACACCATCCGCCCGCCGTCCAGCGCCGAGATCATCAGCATGTCGCCGACCGCGAACATGTCGGCCGCCGCGTCGAAGAACCCGGCCGTGCCGGTGTCGTCCAGCCGCGCCGCTCCTGCGCGGTAGTGCCACAGCGTGAACCCCTGGGCATAGGCGAGAACGGAAAGGTTGCGGATCGCAAAGGACATCGTGAACTCCTGGTCGGTCAACGAAAAAAGGCCGCCCATGCGGGCGGCCTGGCCGGAAGGGAGAGACCCATGCGGCGGACGCAGTGCGGCCGCCGGCAGATCGCATCTAGGCGGAGATCACCTCACGAGTCAAGGAAAATTTGCTTTTCATGGAGACAATTCCCTTGCTCCGCAGCGCGCCGCCGAGCCGGTCCATCGCCTCGTGCCACAGCGCCGCATCCCGATGCCCGGCCCGCGGCGGCACCTGCCGCTCGCCCCATACCCGCAGTGCCACCCCGTGTGCCAGGTCGATCCGCCGTCGCCGGTACAGCTGGTCCAGGCACCGGATCACATCGTCCGGGTCGCACGGCCTCGGTTGCGCCGTCCCCGACCGGCGGCTCGCACCCTCGTGGCGCGCACGCAGCGCCGCCATGGTCCAGAACCAGGCCTGCTCGGCGTCGGCAAAGGGTTCGCTTGCGCGCGCGGGCTCACGGCGCGGCGGGGCGGTGGCTGTCATGGCGGCTCCAATTCGCGCGACAAACAAGAACATAATAAGAACATACGTCACCCCGATCGAACGGGCAACCAAAATTTCGTAAAATTTTCCTATTTCTTTCCGCGCATTTTCCTAGCAAACTGCGCTCCGCAACCGAGTCGTCAACGTCGCCCCACAACCGACTGAAAACACCCAGCATGGACACCCCATCATGAAGCACGAGGACATCTGGCGCGCACTCGATACGCTCGCCGCCGAGCGGGGCTACTCCGCCTCCGGCCTCGCCAAGCGCTCCGGCTCGATTCCACCACCTTCAACCCGTCCAAGCGGCGGATGCCCGACGGCCGCGCCCGCTGGCCCAGCACCGAAAGCCTTGCCAAGGTGCTCGACGCCACCAACACCACGCTCGACGCCTTCGCCGCCCTCGTCTACGGCGCCCGCGCCCTCGCCCGCCACCGGCCGCGGCAACTCGCCCGTCGCCCGCCGCATCCCGCTCATCGGCCTCGCCCAGGCCGGCGGCGAGGGCTATTTCGACGACGGTGGCTTCCCCGTCGGCGGCAGCTGGGACGAGGTCGCCCTGCCCGAGGTCACCGACCCCAACGCCTACGCGCTCGAGATCAGCGGCGATTCGATGGAGCCGGTGTTCCGCGACGGCGACCTCGTCATCGTCTCGCCCAACGCCCCCGTCCGTCGCGGCGACCGCGTCGTCGTCCGCACCAGCGGCGGCGAGGTCATGGCCAAGCAGCTCGCCCGCCGCTCCGCCCGCCGCGTCGACCTGCGCAGCCTCAACCCGGCGCATTCCGACTACAGCTTCGACCTGTCCGACATCGTCTGGATCCATCGCATCGTCTGGGCCAGCCAGTAGTCCTGCGCTCACCGCCCTGGAATACTGGCGCCGCGACCGGAGGAGAGGAACCCAGGATGACCGAAGCCGTGCTTGCCACCCTCCAGGAAGCGCTCGGCGCCGGCGCCGTGCTTGGCGACGCCGCCAGCCGCGCCTACTACGCGAACGACATCTTCTGGCAGCCGGGCATCGCGCCGCTCGCCATCGTCCAGCCGGATAGCCCCGAACAGGCCGCCGCCGCCGTGCGCATCGCCACCGCGGCCGGATGCGCCGTCGTCCCGCGCGGCGGCGGCATGTCCTACACCAAGGGCTACCTGCCGCCGCACGCGCAGTCCATCGTGCTCGACGCACGCAAGCTGAACCGCATCGTCGAGGTCAACGCCGCCGACATGTACGTCACCGCCGAGGCCGGCTGCACCTGGGCCCAGGTCAACGCCGCCCTCGAAGGCACCGGCCTGCGCTCGCCCTACTGGGGCCCGCTCTCCGGCATCAACGCCACGGTGGGCGGTGCGCTGTCGCAGAATTCGGCCTTCTTCGGCTCCACCCTCAACGGCACGGTGGCGGAAAGCGTGCTCGGCGTCACTGCCGTCCTCGCCGATGGCAGCCTCGTCACCACCGGCTCCGGCGGCCGCCTCGGCGCCCGGCCGTTCACGCGCGAGGGCGGTCCCGACCTGACCGGCCTGTTCCTCGGCGACAACGGCGCCTTCGGCGTCAAGCTGTCCGCGACCATCCGTCTCGTCCCCGTGCCCAGCGACACCGGCTATCTTTCCTTCGGCTTCCCCACCATCCAGGCGATGGCCGAGGCGCAGGTGGAGATGGGTCGCGCCCGCCTCGTCTCGGAAGGGTTCGGCATCGACCGCACCAAGGCCGAGCACTCCGCCAGCGTCAATCGCATCAGCGAGGGGCTGCAGATCCTCGGCAACGTCGCCACCTCCGCGAAGTCGCTGCTGGGCGGCCTCAAGGACGCGATCGGGGTCGCCGCCGCCGGCACCGGCTTCCTCAGGGACCACGCCTTCACCCTGCACCTGGTGGTGGAGCGGGACGGCGCCCCGGCGCTCGACGCGGCAATGGACCGGGTCGTCGCCATCGCCGCGCGCCATGGTGGGGCGAAGCTCGACAATTCGGTGCCACGGGTCATGCGCTCGCGCCCGTTCGGCCCCGTGCGCGGCATGCTCGGACGCGACGGCGAACGCTGGGTGCCGATCCATGCCGTCTTCCCGCTCAGCGACGCGCGCCGCGTGCTTGATGCCAACGACGCCTTCTTCGCCGGCCAGAAGGCCGAGATGGCTGCCCACGGCATCGTCTACTCGGTGATGACGATGACCACCGCCAACGAGTTCTTCCTCGAACCCGCCTTCTACTGGATGGATGAGATCACGCCCCTGCATGCCGCCAGCCTCGGCGAGGACGTCGTGCGCCCCTGGCGCAACCGCCCCGCCAACGTGGCGGCGCGCGAGGCGGTGGTGCGCCTGCGCACCGGCACCCAGCAGCTCTACGCCGGCATGGGCGGCGTCTCCTGGCAGGTCGCGCGCGACTATCCGTTCCGCGAGCTGCTGCAGCCGGGCACGCGCGCCATGCTGGACGCCCTCAAGCGCGCGCTCGATCCGCGCGGCCTGATGAATCCCGGCTCGCTCGGTCTGCCCGGCTGATGCCGCGCCCCCACTACGTTTCCACGCCGCACGGCCAGTTCCGCCTGTTCTCGGCCGGTGCCGGCCACGCCGTGCTGGTGCTGCCGGGGCTGATCCGCGGCGCGGCGATGCTGGCCGCCCGGCTCGCCTCGATGGCGCCCGACATCGGCTTCCACGTGCTGGAGCTCCCGGGCATCGGCGGCTCGGCCGGCGTGCCGGTCGCCGCGGCGGAGGTGGCCATCGCGGCGGCGGCGCAGGCGGCCGGGCTGCACGACGCGCCGGTCCTCGCCTTCGACCTCGCAGGCGCGCTGACCGGGCAGCTCGGCACCCCGGTCGTCGCGGCGGAAACCCGCGCCGCACGCGAATGGGCGCGCCTCGGCCTCGCACCGCCCGACCTGACGCCGCGCGCCGACGGCACCCATCTGACGGCGCTGTTCGCCCATATCCGTGACCGCCACGTGCTTGACCCCGCCGATCCGGGCCTGGCGGCCCGCGAGGGCGAGACGCTGCCGGACGCGACCGAGCTCGACTCGACCGTGGTCTCGGCCGCGGTCCGGCCCGAGGCCAACGCCGCGCTATGGGCGCGCTGCCTGGCCGGCCCCCTGCCCGCCCGGGACCTTGCCACGCAGGCGGCGCTGGCAAGCCTGCGCGGGCTGAAGCGGGCAACCGTCGCACTGCCCGCGACCCCGCCGGCGCCAGGCATCTGGTGCGACCATGCCGACCTGCCGCGCGGCCGCCAGCACCTGCGGCTGGCCGGTGGCCAGGGCCGTCTCCTGATCGCGCTGCAATCGGCACCGGGATCGGCCGCGCCGCTGGCGCCGCTGCTGTCGGGTCTTGCCCCGGTCCGGCGCGTCGTCGCACCCGACTACATCGGCAACGGCGACAGCGACCGGCCCGACGCACCCGTCGATATCGTCCGCCTCGCCCGCGACGTGCTCGACCTCGCCGACGCTCTCGGCGCGCGCGACTTCGACCTCTGGGGCACCCATACCGGCGCCCTGATCGCCCTCGACGCCGCCCTGCAGGCGCCCGGCCGCGTCGGCCGCGTGATCCTCGAGGCGCCGCCGCTGCTCCCGCCCGGCTTCACCGCCGACATCCTCGCCAACTACCTGCCCAGGCTGCGCCCCGACCCCTGGGGGCTCCATCTCCAGCAGGCGTGGAACATGCGCCGGGACATGTTCCTGTTCTGGCCGTGGTACCGCGCCGCCCGCAACGCCGTCCGCCCGCTGCGCCTGCCGGATGCCGGCTTCCTCCACGACTGGACGGTCGGGCTGCTCAAGAGCGGCACCACCTACGACCGCAGCTACCGCGCCGCCTTCGAATACGACACCCGCGCCGCCCTCGCCCGCCTGTCCCGCCCGGCCCTGGTCTGCGCCGGCCCGGCCGACATGCTGGCCGACGGGCTGGAAATCGCCCGCACCCTGGCACCCGGCATGGTCACCGTGCAGCCCTTGCCGGCCACGGTCTGGTATCCGCACCAGCCGCCGGCGGCGGTCGCCGATACGATCGCCGCCTACGCCGCCTTCCTCGGCCGCTAGATCAGGATTGGTTCAAGTCGAACCAATCCTGATCTAGCAAGTCTTTGTTTGATCGTGCGATTCACGCTTTGCGGCCTTCGGCCTCAAGCGATCACGCTCTAGCCCGGCTCAGGCCGCAGCCACCTCGACCCGGGTGTCGTTGTAGCAGGCGCCCTCCGAAAGGTCGGCGCGATCATCGGCCGAGGACAGCGCGCTGATCGTCTGCCCGGTGCGGCTGGTGGCGATCCACGCCCCCTTCTCCGAGGCGACCACGCCCGGCGGCACCGCGTCCGTCACCTGCAGCGGCAGGTAGACCTCGCCGAGATCGTTCCACACCCGCACTTCCCCGGCGCCGGCAAGGCCGCGGGCCGCGGCATCGGCCGGGTTCATCAGCAGCGGCGGTGCCTCCCCCGCCCCGCCGCCGGCGCCGAGCAGCGTCGACGAGATGCGCTTGTCGGACGCGGGCGAGATCAGGATCAACGGATAGCCATCCCTTGCGTCGCGATACTGCGGCAGCCGCGCGTGCGGCCCCCAGCGCCCGGCCAGCACATCGGAAACCAGCTCCACCTTCCCCGAGGGCGTGGCCGGCCGGACGTTGTCGAACATCGCCATCGGCCGGCCGTCCGCGGCGGTCATGCGCAACGCCTCGCCGGTCGGAAGTGCGCTCGGGCGATGCCCTTCCATGCGCCGGTCGCCGGCGTCGAGCGCGTCGTCCATCAGCTCCGCGTCGGTCGCCCTGAAGCACGGCTCGTCGAAGCCGAACCGCGCCGCGAGGCGGCGGAAGATCTCGGTATTGGGCAGCGCCTCGCCGAGCGGCCGGATCACCGGCTCGGCGCGCTGCAGCCAGTGGTGGCCGTACGCCGCATAGATGTCGTCGTACTCGAACTGCGAGGCGCCCGGCAGCACGATGTCACACAGCTGCATGCTCTCGGTCATCTGCACGTCGATGCCGACGGTGAACA
>JBGAIK010000120.1:0-5059 GCA_044225615.1 Acetobacteraceae bacterium
CGCCGAGCGGGCGCGGTTCGACCGCACCGCGCCGCACTACGTCGAGCTCGGCCAGCGCTTCCGCGCGACGCCGTAGCCGCCCGCCTCAGGCCCAGCCAAGCTCCTTCAGCGTTATGCCGGCGTTCCAGATCTTGTCCATGTGCACGATCTTCCCGCCGTTGAACTGCATCACGTAGACGTAGTCGGCCCGCGTGGTCTTGCCGGTCGGCGGCACCGGGCCGCCGGCCAGGTGGGTGCCGATGAACACCCCATAGGCGCAGACATTGTTGCGGGTGGCGTCCGTCGCGAACGACTTCACCTCGTACCGCCCGTCGGTGAGCACGGTCAGCAGGCCCTTCATCCACTCGGTATAGGCCTCCAGCGTGGTGATGCCATCCAGCGGCTCGGCCTGCGCGGCGAAGGTGGCGCCGGGGCTGCAATGCGGGCTGCACGCGGCCCAGCCGCCGCCCGTCTCGCAGGCGTCGAAGAACGCCCGTGCGGTCTCGGTGATGTCTGCCAAGATCGTTGCTCCCTGTTGGTTCTTTCGTGCATCATTGCACTGTTCGAGCCGAAAGGCACGCGCCGCTTGCGGTGCCGCTACGCAAGCCCCTCGAGGAATGCCTTCAAAGCCGGCGCCCATTTCGCCGCATCCGCCCCGGACGCGATATGGCCATGAATGCTGTCGATCTCGGCATAGGCCGCATCGACCCCGGCCGATTGCAGGGCCGGCATCACCGACCCCGCCAGCGACGGCGGGAACAGCGCATCGGTGCGCGACAGCACGAACAGCACCTTCGCCGTGATCCGGCCAAGTCCGGCCCGCGCATCATACCGATTGGCGGCACGGCCCAGCACCAGCAGCGAATGCCCGTCGAACGCCTCCGCCCAGGCCCGCGCCTGGCGGGCGATCTCGGCATCGATGGCGGCCTGGTCGGCAAGTCGCGGCCGCAGCCCCTCCTCGGCGCCATACCGCCGCAACGTCTCCGCCCGGATCGCCGCCATGGTCGCCACGATCCCGCCGGCCTCGTAATAGTGCCCGCCATTCCAGTTCGGATCGGTCGCCAGCCGGCGCCGCAACCCCTCCACATCCATGCCCGGGGCCCTGAGCCCGGTGACCACCGGCACCAGCCCGCGCATGAAGCCCGGATACTGCGCCCCCCAGGTGAAGGCCTGGAACCCGCCATAGGACGGGCCGACCACGGCCACCAGCCCCTTCACCCCCAGCCCGTCCAGCATCCGCTTCTGCGCGCCCACGATATCGGCCAGCGTGATCTCGGGAAAATCCGGCCCATAGGCCCGCCCGCTCGCCGGGTTCGGGCTGGCGGGCGCCGTGGACCCGAAGGCGGAGCCCAGCATGTTGGAGCTGACGACGTAGTACCGGTCGGTGTCGATCGCCTTCCCCGGCCCGACCAGCTGGCTCCACGACCCCTCGGAGGCCGCCGCCCCGCCATCGGCGAACAGATGGCTGCTGGTATAGCCATGGGTCAGCAGGATCGCATTGCGCCCGTCGGCCGCCAGCCGGCCATAGGTGACGTAGGCCAGCCGCGCCCGCGGCAGCGAGCCGCCAAGCTCCAACGGAAGGTCGCCGATCTCGGCATACAGGGTCATGTCGTGCTCCGTGCAATGCGCCAGGATGTCCCCGGCCTGGAGGCGCGTCCAGGCTTGTGGTTTGATCCGGCATCCCCGGGGAAACGCCGCATGTCCGCACGGATGCCGCCGATCTACGTCACCTTCCTCAACCGCTTCGACGTGGAGGAACTCGCCCTCACCGACGACGAGATCCTCGACGCCATCGAATCCCAGCTCGCCGCCCAGGGCCGCGGCGAAACGGTGATCGAGCCCCGCACCCATCTCGTCCCCGGCGACGGCGTGCGTGGCCATTTCAACGTCCTGCGCGGCAGCATCGGCGGCAAGGTGGATGCCGCCGGCGTGAAGGTGGTCAGCGACTACGTCGACAACTACCTGCATGGCTTCCCGTCCGAACTCGCCGTGCTCACCCTGTTCGACCGCAAGGTCGGCAAGCCCACCGCGATCCTGGATGCCTCCCACATCACCGACATGCGCACCGGCGCCGTCAGTGCCGTCGGCGCCAAATACCTCGCCCCGAAAGGGGCCAAGGTGCTCGGCCATATCGGCGCCCGCGGCACCGCCTACTGGAACGTCCGCCTGATCGACCGCCTGTTCGACCTCGACGAGATCCGCGTCCACTCCCGCCGCAAGGAAAGCCGCGACGCCTTCGGCGAGCGCCTCCGCGCCGATCTGGGCAAGAAGGTGGTCGTCACCGACGACTGGCAATCCTGCATCGAGGGCGCCGACATCGTCATCGAGGCCTCCCGCCTGGTGGAGCCCGCACCGCTGCTGAAAACGGAATGGATCAAGCCGGGCGCCCTGGTCATGCCCTACGGCACCATGTCGGCGCTGGAGCTCTCGCTCACCGACATCATGGCCAAGCTGGTGGTGGACGACTGGGGCCAGGTCTCGGCCGGCAATTTCGGCGCCATGCGCCAGCACGTCCAGGCCGGCAAGCTGACGAAGGAAACCCTTCACGCCGAGATGGGCCAGATCGTCGCCGGGCTGAAGCCCGGCCGCGAGCGCGACGACGAGACCATCCTGTTCTGGCATCGCGGCCTGTCCCTGTCCGACATCGCGCTCGGCCACGCCATGCTGGAAAAGGCCGCCCGCCTCGGCATCGGCCAGCGGCTGCGCTTCGCATGATCGCCAATGCCCGCATGTATGCGGTGGCGCCGGAGGCCGAGGCGGCCTGGCAATCCCTGCTCGCCCGCATCGCCGCCACCGCCGGTGTGGCGCTCGACTACACGCCCTATCCCGCGCCGCAGCCGCTGGAAGACCTCTGGCGCCGCCCCGATCTCGGCTGCGTGTTCATGTGCGGCTACCCGATCGCGCTGGAAATCGCGCCCGTGATCCCCATCGCCGCCCCGGTGCCCGACGCCGACTGGGCGCAGGGCAGGGCGGTCTACCGCTCCGACCTGATCGTCCGCGCCGACAGCCCCTTCCGCACCCTCGCCGACACGTTCGGCGGCCGGATCGGCTGGACGGTCGAGCACTCCCATTCCGGCTTCAACGCACTCCGCCACCATCTGCTCGGCATCGGCCACGGCAAGCCGCTGTACCGCGCGGCGGTCGGCCACCTCGTCACCGCGCGGCGCATCCTCGATGCCGTCCTCGACGGCAGCATCGACGTCGGCCCGCTCGACGCCTACTGGCACATGCTGATCGCGAAATACCGCCCCGAACTCACCGCCGGCATCCGCGTGGTGGAGAGCACCGCCGTCGCCCCGATGCCCGCCTTCGTTGCCGCCCCAAGCCTGGCTGCGCGCGACGTGGCCGCTCTCCGCGAAGCCTTCGCCGCCGCCCACGCGGCCCCCTGGTTCGCGGACCTCGCCGCCGCATTGCGCCTGCACCGCTTCCTGCCCGTGACACGCGACGACTACGCGCCCACCATGCGCTGGGACACCGAGGCGAAGGCGGCAGGCTACGAACTGCCCGCATGAGGAACGCATGACCGAGACGAAGCTCCGCGGCGCCGACATCGTCGCCCGCACCCTGGAAATGGCCGGCGCCGGCCCGGTCTTCACCCTCTCCGGCAACCACATCATGTCGCTGTTCGACGCCGCGATCGGCACCAGGCTAGACCTCGTCCACGTCCGCCAGGAAGCCGCCGCCGTCCACATGGCCGATGCCTGGGGCCGCCTCACCGGCACCCCCGGCATCGCCATGGCCACCGGCGGCCCGGGCCACGCCAACGCGGTCCCCGCCCTCTACACCGCGCTGACCCAGGACTCGCCCGTCATCCTGCTCTCCGGCAGCCACGCCACCTGGGAGGCCGGCCGCGGCGGATTCCAGGAGCTCCCGCAGGCCGAGATGGCGGCGACGGTCGCCAAGGCCTCCTGGACCGCCACCGACGCCGCCGCCCTCAGCCAGGACGTCGCCCGCGCCTGGCGCCTCGCCGCATCCGGCCGACCCGGCCCGGTGCATCTGAGCCTCCCCTCCGACCTGCTCGACGCCGCGGTGAGCGGCAACGAGATCGCCTGGGCCCAGCCGGCGGACTTCGCCCCCACGCCCATGCCGCTCGGCGATGCCGCGGCCGATGCCGCCCTGGCCCTGATCGCCGCGGCGAAACGCCCGCTCCTGGTCGCCGGCCCGCATCTCGCCACCCGCCCCGGCCGCGCCCTGCTGCGCCGGATCGAGGCCGCGCTGAACCTGCCCTGGGTCATCATGGAAAGCCCGCGCGGCCTCAACGACGCCACCTGGGGCGCGCTCGCCGACGTGGCGAAATCGGCCGACCTGATCGTGCTCCTCGGCAAGAAGCTCGACTTCACCCTCAAATTCGGCGCCGCCGCCGCGCCCGGCTGCCGCTTCGTCATGCTGGATCCGGAGGCGGAAACCATCGCCCGCGCCCAGCGCGAGCTCGGCCCCCGCCTCGTCTTCGCCGCCCTCGCCGGCACCCACGCCGCCGGCGAGGCGCTCGCCGCCCGCGCCACCCAGGGCGACGCCGGCTGGCACCGGGCCGCGACCCGCGAGCTGCTCGGCCGCCCCGCCGCCTGGGCCAACACAACCTCCACCACCCCCAACCGCCTGCACGCGCTGGAGGTCTGCCGCGCCCTCAAGCCGTTCGTGGAAGCCGACCCCGACACGATCCTGATCGCCGACGGCGGCGAGTTCGCGCAATGGGCGCAAAGCCTGCTCCGCTGCGACCGCCGCGTGGTCAACGGCGTGGCCGGCGCGATCGGCGCCTCGCTGCCCTTCGCCGGCGCCGCCCGCATGGCCGAGGCCAACGCCCCGGTGATCGCCGTCCTCGGCGACGGCACCTTCGGCTTCCACATGGCCGAGTTCGAGACCGCCGTGCGCCGCAACCTCCCCTTCGTCGCCGTGGTCGGCAACGACGCGCGCTGGAACGCCGAGCACAACATCCAGCTCCGCGACTACGGCCCCGACCGCGCCCATGGCTGCGAGCTGCTGCCCGCCCGCTACGACCGGGTCGTCGCCGCCCTCGGCGGCCATGGCGAGCTGGTCGAGCACGCCGCCGACCTGCCCGGCGCGCTGCAGCGCGCGCTGGCCA
>JBGAIK010000120.1:5098-6978 GCA_044225615.1 Acetobacteraceae bacterium
CTCCAGGAGGCCCCCGCATGAACCACGTCGTCCCCATCGCCGCCGACGGAAGCACCCTGAACCACGCCACCGAATGGGACCTGCGCCGCGACCTCGCCGCCGCCTTCCGGCTGTCGTGGCGGTTCCGCCTCAACGCCGGCATCGGCAACCATTTCTCGCTCATGCTGCCCGACGGCACCGACCGCTTCCTGGTCAATGCCCGCGGCCTGCTGTTCCAGGAGATCACCGCCAGCAACCTGCTGGTGGTTGATTTCGACGGCCGCGTGCATGCCGGCAACCGCCCGGTGCGCTCGGTGGCCTACAACATCCACGCCCCCATCCACCGCGCCAACCCCAAGGCGAAGTGCCTGATCCACCTCCATCCGCCCAACATCACCGCGCTGTCGATGCTGGAAAACGGCCGCCTCGCGCTGGCCCACCACGACAACCTGATCGTCAACGACCGCATCTGCTACGACGACGCGATGACCGGCCCGGCGCTCGCCGCCGGCGAGGGCGACCGCCTCGCCGGCGTGCTCGGCGACAAGACCATCATGGTCATGGCCAACCACGGCGTGCTCGCCGTCGGCCCCACCGTGGAGGACGCGTTCCACGAGCTGACCGTGGTGGAAGACGTCTGCGGCTTCCAGCTCCGCGCCATGGCCACCGGCCAGCCGCTCCGCGCCCAGCCCACGGAGCTGCAATGGGGCTACAAGGGCCGCTGGGGCGACAAGCTGGACTCCCGGCTCTACCTCGACGCCTGGCGGCGGGTGCTGGACAAGGAAGAGCCGGACTACGCGCAGTAGGACGTGGAGTTTACCCCCGCGACATGTACCCGCCGTCGCAGGGAATATCCGCGCCGGTGACGAAATTGGATGCCGGGGCGGCAAGGAACACGCCCAGCCCGGCGAGGTCGTCCGGCACGCCCCAGCGCGCGGCGGGGGTGCGGGCCAGCACCATCTCGTTCAGCCCCGGCACCTGGGCACGCGCGCCGACGGTCAGCTCGGTGTCGATCCAGCCGGGCATGATGCAGTTGCACTGGATGTTGTCGCGCGCCCAGGCGGCGGCGGTCGCCTTGGTGAACTGGGAGATGGCGCCCTTGCTCGCGGCGTAGGGCGCGGCATGCGGGGCCCCGAACCAGGTCATCACCGAGCCGATGTTGATGATCTTGCCGCCGCCGGCCTTCACCATGTGCGGATAGGCGGCCTGGCTCATCAGGAAGGCGCTGGTCATGTTGGTGTCCATGACCTTGTGCCATTCGGCCTCGGCATATTCGTGCGGGAACTTGCGGATGGCGATGCCGGCATTGTTGACCAGGATGTCGAGCCGGCCGAAGCGGGACGCGGCCTCGTTGGCCAGCTTTTCGCACTCGGCCTTCTTGGTGACGTCGGCGGCGATGAAGCAGGCGCTGCCCCCCAGGCCCCTGGCCGCCTTCTCGCCCTTCTCGACGTTGCGGCCCGAGAGCACCACGGTGGCGCCGGCCGCGGCCAGCCCGCCGGCGATGCCCAGGCCGATGCCGCCATTGCCGCCGGTGACGACGGCGACCTTGCCGGTGAGGTCGAACAGTTTCATGCGGATGTCTCCCCTTCGCTGCGGGGTGCGTAACACCCGGCGGGGGCGGCGGCTAGAGCGCGATAGCGTGCGGCCGAAGGCGGCAAAGCGTGAATCGTGCGATCAATTCAGAGCAGCAGCTTGCCGCCCACCATCAGCAGCGTGATGGCCAGCACCGGGCGCAGCACCGTGTCGGGCAGGCGCACCGACAGCAGCGTGCCGACCACGATGCCGGGCACCGAGCCGACCAGCAGCGAGGCCAGCATGCCCCAGTCGACCGAGCCCACCAGCCAGTGGCCGAGACCGGCGATCAGCGTCAGCGGCACCGCGTGGGCGATGTCGCTGCCGAC
>JBGAIK010000120.1:7008-8429 GCA_044225615.1 Acetobacteraceae bacterium
AGGACGCCGGTCAGCACCGTCAGCCGTGCGACGGTGGCGTCCTGCAGCCGGTCCATCCGCCGCGTCGTCCAGGCCAGCACCTGGCGGCGGGCCATCAGCGCCATGCCGGTCAGCACCAGGGCCACGCCGAGCACGCCGGACAGGAGGCTGGCGCTGTTCGCGCCCAGCGTCTCGAACCGGGTCATCGCCACCAGCGTCAGCAGCGTGGCCGGGATCGAACCGGCAGCCAGCCGCCCGGTCACGCGCCAGTTGACCGTGCCGTGCATGCCGTGCGCGAGCGTGCCCACGCTCTTGGTCAGCGCGGCGTAGAGCAGGTCGGTGCCCACCGCGGTCGCCGGATGCACGCCGAAGGCCAGCACCAATAGCGGCGTCATCAGCGAGCCGCCGCCGACGCCGGTCTGCCCCACCAGCAAGCCCACCAGGAACCCCGACAGGCTGAAGCGCCAGTCCACCAGGCCGAGCCACGTTGCGTCCATCATCACCTTCGATCGGGTCGCCAGACTGCGAGCGTATATCGCATCATCGTCTTGTGCAGTGCAAAAGCGCGGCCGATGGTGATAGCAACTTGTTGACCATCCGTGGAAATCCGCTTGCCGCGGCATCGCGCGATGGGCTTTGCTCCCACCGTTCCGGCGCTCTGGAATCCCTCGCACGATGCGTCCCCGCATCCTTCTCGTCGCGCTTGCCGACTGGTTCGGCCCCACCCGCCTGCCCCGCGCCCTGCGGCAGGCGGGGTTCGAGGTCGGCATGCTGGCCGACCCGAACGGGCTGCTCGCGCAGTCCCGACATATCGACTACCGGTTCAGCCTGAACGCCGACAACGTGCGGCTCGGCGTGCTCGGCCCGGTGCTGCGCGCGGTGGGGGAGTTCACGCCGCGGCTGGTGGTGCCCTGCGACGAGGCGGCGGCGCATCTGCTGCAGAACCTCGCCTTGGCGTGGGATGGCGCGCGCGGTCCCGGCGGCCAGCTCCGCGTGGCCATGCCGCCGCTGGTGCGCGAGATCCTGCTGCGCTCGCTGGGCGAGGCGCGGACCTATCCGGTCCGCTCCAGCCGGCCGCAATCGCGGCGGATGGCGGCGATGCTGGGCATCGATTCGCCGCCCAGCGCGCCGGTGCCCTACCTGCAGGTGGCGGAGGCCTTCGCGCGCGAGCATGGCTGGCCGGTGGTGCTGACGCGCGAGGGGCGCACCGGCGGCGATCGCGTGCGGGTCTGCGCCAATGCCGAGGAACTGCGCGCCGCCTACGCGGTGCTGACCCAGCCCGACGTGGAGACCGGCGGCTTCGCCCACATGGCCCGCTACGCGCTGTGGTCGGTGCTGACCGGGCTGCATCTGGCCGGCGACCTGACCCGGCCGCTGCAGGACGGCCCGCTGCTTGCCATCGAGGCGGTGGCGCCGGGGCGGCCGGCCACCTACACCACCGT
>JBGAIK010000120.1:8488-13957 GCA_044225615.1 Acetobacteraceae bacterium
GTGGCGGAGCGGGTGCACCCGCCGGGCACCGGCGCGGCGACCGTGGTGCGCCTGGTGGATGACCCCGCCATGGCCGAGGCGGCGCGCAAGCTCACCGGGCGGATGGGCTTCACCGGCTTCAGCGGGCTCGACTTCGTGCGCGACGAGGCCAGCGGCAAGCTGTGGTTCCTGAAGTTCAACGCCCGCCCGACTCCCGTGGCCCATCTCGGCCATCTCGCCGGCGGCGATCTCTGCGCGGCGCTGCTTGCCGCCGTCACCAACGCCTTCCCGATCGCGCCGAAGCCGTTCGCCGAGACCACGGTGGCCCTGTTCCCGCAGGACTGGATGCGCGACCCCGAGGACGAGAACCGCGGCGCCGCCCATCTCGACCTGCCGGAGGAGGACGAACGGCTCTATGGCGTGCTGAAGGCGCAGCTGCCCCGGCGCCGCTGAGGCGCGATCAGACCGCCAAGGGCAGCCCCGGCCGCAGCCAGGCGAGCAGGTCGGTCAGGCCCTCGGCAAGCGCCAGTGGCGCCCCCGGCCGCAGGGCGGCGCGGGCGGCGGTGGGATTGCCGAGCGAGGCGCGGATGTCGCCCATCCGCGGCGGGGCGAAGCTGACCTGCGGCACCCAGGCGGCAAGCTCGCCCAGCGTCTCGACCAGGCCGAGCACCGAGGTGGAAAAGCCGGTGCAGACGTTGAACACCTCGGCCTCCGCCTGGCGCCGCGCCTGCATCCGCTCCATGCTGCGCGTCAGGTGGCTGACGACGTCGGCGACATGGACGAAGTCGCGCGTCTGCATGCCGTCGCCGTTGATGGTGACCAGCCGGCGGTTGAGCACGCGCTCGGCGAAGATCGAGATCACGCCGCTGTAGGGCGAGCGCGGATCCTGCCGGGGGCCGAAGACGTTGAAGAAGCGCAGCCCGATGCTGGGCGTGCCATGGACCACGGCGGCGACCCGGGCATGCAGCTCGCTGCCCAGCTTGTCGGCGCCGTAGGCGGAAAGCGGTCGCGGCGGCAGGCCCTCATGCAGGCGGATCGGGCCATGGTCGCCATAGATCGCCGCCGAGGAGGCATAGGCCACGGGGAGCCGGCCGGCGTCGCGGGCGGCTTCCAGCACGGCGATGGTCCCCGACTGGTTGGTGCGATGGGTGCCCATCCAGTCCTCGTTGGCGCGTGCGACGCTGGCGATGGCGGCCAGATGGTAGATGCCGGCCGCGTCCCGGACCGCGCGGCGCATCAGCGCCGGGTCGGCCACGTCGCCGACGAGCAGCTCGACGGCGCGGGGCAGGTTGGTGCGCAGGCCGGTCGACAGATCGTCCACCACGCGCACCGCATGGCCCTCGGCCAGCAGCCGCTCGACCAGATGGGAGCCGATGAACCCCGCGCCGCCGGTGACTACGAAGAGCGACATAGCCCTCCGGCCTGTCGCCGGTGCGCGCTCGGTTCGGCCGCTGCCATCGTGTCCGCCTCTCAACTTGCGTCCAGTGTACTATATCTGGGACTATTCACGCAATATGCGATGCATGCGCCGCGGCTCGTGCAAGCCGCCAGCTTGGCGCCGTGCATCGAGCGACGGTCCCTTGGCGGCGCCGGGCATCCCGCAATTTGAGAGAGGAGTCAAAAATATATCTGGCGTTCTCGCTATTTCGACGTTATTCATGATTTAGCAATCTGTGCGAACCGGTGGAGCGCCTCATGACCGAACGCCAGTCGGCCCACATCATCCCCTTTCCGGCCTCGGCGCAACCGCGCGTGCCGCTGGCGGAAGACCCTGCCGACCGCCTGCGCGCCGCACTGGCGGCGCTGGACGCGGCGCTGGCCGCCCAGCGCGAAGCCGTCGCCGACTGGCGCAGCGCCCTGAACCAGCTGCGCGGCACCATGGGCACGCTGGGCCAGTCGCTCAACGGATACCACGATTCGCTCGGTGCGCTCGGCGGCAGGGTGACGGCGCTCGGCGAGACTGCGCGGGCCCTCGAAGCCCGCGCCGATGCCGCACTGAACGCGCATCCGGATTGATCGCGCCGGGGTTCCGGCCCTGCCGGCCTTCGCTATAAGCGAAGCCCAGCACAGCCGGGACAGCGCCATGGTCGAGCTTTGGATTCCGGTGACCATGGTCGCCGCCCTGTTCCAGACCTGGCGCACCGCGATGCAGCAGAAGCTGCGCGGCCTGCTCGGCGTCAACGCCGCCGGCTTCGTGCGCTATCTCTATGCCATTCCGGTCGGGCTCGTCTTCGTCGCCGTCTACACCTGGGTCACCGGCCACCGGTTGCCGCAGCCCAACGCGGCGTTCCTGGCCTATGCCGCCGCCGGGGGCTTCCTGCAGATCATCGGCACCTCGCTGCTGATCATGGCCTTCGGCTACCGCAACTTCGCCGTCGGCACCGCCTATGCCAAGACCGAGGCGGTGCAGGGCGCCATCGCCGCCTGGATCGTGCTCGGCGAGGCGCTCGCCCCGGCCGCCTGGCTCGGCATCGCCATCGGCGTCGTCGGCGTGCTGGTCTTGTCGCTGGCCGGGCGCGGGCTGAAGGGCCGCGAGCTGCTGGCCGCCACCGTCCAGCCGGCCGCGCTCTGCGGGCTGGGGGCCGGACTGGTCTTCGCCTTCACCTCGATCTTCATCAAGTCGGCCAATTTCGCCCTCGGCGGCACCGACCTGATCCACCAGGCCCTGTTCACCCTGGTGGTGACCAACATCCTGCAGACCCTGATGCAGGGCAGCTGGCTGTGGTGGCGCGAGCCCGACGAGTTCCGCAAGGCCTTCGCCACCTGGCGCAGCTCTGCCTGGGTCGGCGCCCTCTCGGCCTGCGGCTCGGCCTGCTGGTTCACCGCCTTCGCCCTCGCGCCGGTCGCGCTGGTCCGCGCGGTGGGCCAGGTGGAAATGGTGTTCACCTTCGCCTTCAGCCGCTTCTACCTGAAGGAGCGCATCCGCCGCGCCGACATGCTGGGGCTGGTGCTGGTGGTCCTCGGCGTGATGATCGTCGTCCTCGCCCGCTAGGTCCCTATCCCAGCAGCGGCACTGCCTCGGCCAGGGAGCGCAGTTCCACCTCCGGGTTGCCGGGCAGGCGCTCGCGCGGCTGGCCGGTGCGGTTGCACCACATCACCCGCATGCCGAAATCGGAGGCGGCCCAGGCGTCCCAGCCGTTGGACGAGAAGAAGCAGATCTCGCCGGCCGCAACGCCCAGCCGGTCCACCGCGTGCTGATAGACGGGGCGGCCGGTCTTGAAGATGCCCACGGCATCGACCGAGAGCACGTCGCGCAGATGCTCGCGCAGGCCCGGCCGGTCCACCAGCGGAGCCAGCATGTCGGGGGAACCGTTGGACAGGATCGCGAGCCGCTTGCCCTGGGCGGCCAGTGCGGCCAGCACCGCCGGCACCTCGGGAAACGGCTCCAGCCGGTCATAGAGGCCGAGCAGCCGGGCGCGCAGCGCCGGGTCCGCGAGGTTCATGGCACCCAGCGCGAAGTCGAGCGCATCCGCGGTCACCTGGCGGAACGGCACGTAGCGGCCCTGCAGGCTGCGCAGCCAGGAATACTGCAGCTGCTTGTCGCGCCACAGCGCGGTCAGCGGCCCGACCCTGTCGCCCAGCACGTCGGCGCAGCCGGCGGCCGCGGAGGCGAAGTCGAACAGCGTGCCGTAGGCGTCGAACACGCAGGCGCGGATGCCGGCGAAGCGCTCGTCCATGTCGTTTCCTTCAGCCTTGCGGCGTGGCCTGCCGGGCGGCGCCGACGATGGTGCCGTCGGCGGCCTGGACGATCACCGCCAGATGCTCGCCCGGCGGGGCGGCGATCCGCAACTCGGCCGGCGCACCCTGCCAGCGTCCGGCTTCGGCGAGGCCGCGGACGATGTTGCTCTCCACCAGCGTCGCCCCCGCATTCTCGCCGCGGCCCACCTTGGTGGTGCGCTGGCCGTCATACCCGATCACCAGCACCCGCCCGGCACCCGCCCCCGCGCCGAGCGAGACCACCGCCTCCGCGCCCTCGCGGCGCAGCGCGACCGGCATGGTGCGCGCGCGGGCGGCCGCGGCCTCGATCGCGCCGCGCAGCTTCTCCGCATCGGAGCCGACCACGTCACGGACGCCGTCCACCACCGCCTGCGGCGTATACATGCTGCCGATCTCGGCAATGCGGGCATACTGCTTCTGCCGCGCGGTGGATGCCTCCAGCGAATAGGGATCGGCCCAGCCCAGCCGATCCCAGTAGGTGACGTGGAAGGCGAGCGCCAGCACGTCCGGCCGGGCGCGCCGATCTCCGTCAGCAGCCGGTCGGCCGGCGGGCAGGAGGAGCAGCCCTGGGAGGAACAACTCCACCACCACCGGCCGCGCCGGCTGGGCCTGGGCGGCGGAAGCGAGGAAGCAGGGGGCGAGGGCGAGCAGGGTGCGGGGGAGTGGAACATCGGCGTCTCCCGTTGCGTCCGGGCGGAAGACACGCGGCGCGCTGCGGCGTTACCGAACCGCGGCACCGTCGCCATGCCCTGGAAGAAATTGCCGAGCGTGCCGTTCCACCAGAACATCACCAGCATGGCGATGACGCCCACCGCCAGCACCGGCCAGAACACCCAGGCGAGCCAGGGCGGCAGCATGTTCATCACGGATCTCCGTCGCGGTCGCGGCGGCCTGTCCTATCATGGCGGCGGCGAATGTTGAATCCGTGCGCGTGAGGCTGATACTGCACGCCGTCGGCCCGGGGCGGGACAAGCCCCGCCGCGCGGAGGAATTGCCATGCTGCTGACCCCCGACCAGATCGCCCATTTCCACGCCGAGGGCTACCTGTTCCTGCCCGAGCTGTTCCGCCCCGCGGAAGTGGCGCTGCTGCGGCAGGAGGCGGAGGCGATCTACGCCACCCAGCGCCCGGAGATCTGGCGCGAGAAATCGGGTGCGCCGCGCACCGCCTTCGCCGCCCATCTCTACAACGACGCCTTTGCCGCACTCGCGCGCCACCCGCGCATGATCGGGCCGATCGAGCAGGTGTTCGGCGAGAAGCTCTACATGCACCAGTTCAAGATCAACGCGAAATCGGCCTTCACCGGCGACGTGTGGCAGTGGCACCAGGACTACGGCACCTGGGCGCGCGACGACGGCATGCCCGAGCCGCGGGCGATGAACATCGCGGTGTTCCTCGACGAGGTGATGCACATCAACGGCCCGCTGATGCTGGTGCCGCGCAGCCATGTGCACGGCACGCTGGCCGCCGGCCACGACCTGACCACCACCTCCTATCCGCTGTGGACGCTGGACGAGCCGACGGTGACGCGCCTCGTGCAGGACGGCGGCATCGTGACGCCGACCGGCAAGCCGGGCGGGCTGCTGATGTTCCACGGCAACCTGGTGCACGGCTCGGCAGGCAACATCACCCCCTATCCGCGCAAGATCGTCTATCTCACGCTCAACGCCGTCTCCAACCACATCCGCACGCCGACGCGGCCGGAGTACATCGCGCATCGGGATTTCACCCCGATCGAGGCGGGTGACGACGACGCGCTGCTGCGCCTCGCCCGG
>JBGAIK010000121.1:0-14293 GCA_044225615.1 Acetobacteraceae bacterium
GCGGCCGCCGCGCTGCATGCCGCATTGCGCGGCGTGCCCGACATGGCGCGCGCGCTGGCGCGCCTGTCGCTCGGCCGCGGCGGGCCGCGCGATCTTGCCGCCATCCGCGACGGCATGGCGGCCGCCGGCGCGGCCCGCGATGCGCTGTCCGGCCCGCTGCCCGGCCTGCTGGCGGAATTGCGCGGGGCGCTGGATCTGCCGCCGGTGCTGCCGGACCTGCTGGGCCGCGCGCTGGCCGATCCGGCGCCGGTCCGGCTCGACCCGTCCGACGGCGGGCGGGCGATCGCGGCCGGGTTCGATGCCGAACTCGACGCCGAGCGGGCGCTGCGCGACGACAGCAAGCGCGTGATCGCGGGCATGCAGCTGGACTACGCGCAGGAATTCGGGGTGGCGAGCCTGAAGATCAAGCATCACGCCCAGCTCGGCTACGTGATCGAGGCGCCGGCGGCGGCGGTCGAGAAGCTGCGCGACCATCCGGCGCTGACGCTGCGCCAGGGCATGGCCAACGGCGCGCGCTTCACCCATGGGGCGCTGTCGGAGCTGGACCGCCGCATCAGCGAGGCGGGGGAGCGTGCGGCCGCGCGCGAGCGGGCGGTGTTCGCGCATCTGGCGGAGCGCACGCTGGCCGGGGCCGACGCCGTGGCCGCGGCGGCCCAGGCGCTGGCGCTGCTGGACGTGCTGCTTGGCGCAGCCCGGCTCGCCGCGCCCGGCAGCTGGTGCCGGCCCGAGGTGGTGGAGGGGCAGGACTTCGTCGTCCGCGCCGGCCGCCACCCGGTGGTGGAGGCGGCGCTGGCCGGCACGGCGGCCTTCGTGCCGAACGATTGCGACCTTTCGCCCGACCGCCGGCTGCTGCTGCTGACCGGGCCGAACATGGCCGGCAAGTCGACCTTCCTGCGGCAGAACGCGCTGATCGCGATCCTGGCGCAGGCCGGGCTGCCGGTGCCGGCGGCGAGTGCCCGGATCGGGGTGGTGGACCGGCTGTTTTCCCGCGTCGGGGCGTCGGACGACCTGGCGCGCGGGCGCTCCACCTTCATGGTGGAGATGACCGAGACGGCGGCGATCCTGCACCAGGCGGGACCGCGCAGCCTGGTGATCGTGGACGAGATCGGCCGGGGAACGGCGACGCTGGACGGGCTCGCGATCGCCTGGGCGGTGCTGGAGGCGCTGCACAATGCCACGCGCTGCCGCACCGTGTTCGCCACCCATTTCCACGAGCTGGCGAGCCTGACGGTGGAGCTGCCGCGGCTGCGCCCGCACCTGATGCGGGTGAAGGAATGGAAGCACGAGGTGGTGTTCCTGCACGAGGTGGCGGAGGGCGCCGGCGGGCGGAGCTGGGGGGTGCACGTGGCGCGGCTGGCCGGCGTGCCGGCATCGGTGGTGAAGCGGGCCGGCGTGCTGCTGGCGCGGCTGGAAGAGCGCGCCGGACGGCTGACCGACGCGGCCAGCCTGCCGCTGTTCGCCGCCGCCGCGCCGCAGGCGCCGCCCGTGCCCGAGCAGGCTTCGGACCCGCTGCGCGAGGCGCTCGCGGCACTCGATCCGGATGCGATGTCGCCGCGGGAGGCGATGGAGGCGCTGTATCGGTTGCGGGGGCTGGCATGAGCTTCGTTGCGCCGCGGGCATTCAAACCTGCGACCGCACGATGCCGGGCACGGCGGCATGGGCTTGTCGCCTGCGGCGCAAGGAAGCAAGCCGTTTCGGCCAATCGGCGAAGGCCAGTGAAGCAGCCGCCGGCAAGGATGGTTTCCAAAGGCCAATGGCCTTTGGCCGCCGGAGGCGCTCCCCTTCCCGTGCCTCCGCGATTCTTAACCAATATCAACGAACTCCCCGCTTGGCGCCGGCCCTGACAACCCGATAACATCGGCGCGATGCTGGCCCCTGCCCCCTTGCCGTCTGCGCCTGCCGAGGCCACCGCCGAATTGCGGTCGTCGTTGATCGCGCTGGTCCAGGGCCCGACCGAGGGCGATGACGGGCCGATCCCGCGCGAGGCGGCGCTGGGGGCGTTCCGGCGGCATCTCAACCGCATCCAGGCGCATGTGCGCGATACGTTCGAGCTCGGGAACCTGCCGGGGCTGAAGGCGGCGCGGCTGCTGGCGGCGATGACCGACGGGCTGCTGGGCGAGATCTACGCCTATGCCAGCCAGTCGGGGGCGGCGATCGGCGGGCTGCCGCGGCTGGCGGTGGCGGCGACGGGCGGCTACGGCCGCGGGGTGCTGGCGCCGTTCAGCGACATCGATCTGCTGTTCATCACCGCCGAGGCGCCGCAGCCGGCCGATCTGCGGGTGGTGGAGTTCACCCTCTACCTGCTGTGGGACCTGGGCCTGCGCGTGGGCCATGCGACGCGCTCGGTGGCGGAGTGCCTGGCGGCGGCGAAATCCGACGTGACCGTGCTGACCTCGCTGCTCGACGCGCGGCCGGTGGCCGGCGAGATGCGGCTGTTCGACGATTTCGCCGCCGCCTTCCAGGCGGCGCGGGAGGAGTATGGCGCCGGGCATTTCCTCGCCGCCAAGCGGGCCGAGCGCGAGGCGCGCCACCGCCGCTTCGGCGACAGCCCGTTCGTGGTGGAGCCGAACATCAAGGAAGGGCTGGGCGGGCTGCGCGACCTGCAGACGCTGTACTGGATGGCGCGCTACCTGTACGGCATCGGCGACATCACCGAGCTGGCCGATCCGAATGCCAGGGCGGGCGGGATCATCACGCTGACCGAGGCGCGGATGGCGCTGCGCTCATGGGATTTCCTGTGGTCGCTGCGCTTCCACCTGCACTATGTCGCGGGGCGCGCGGAGGAGCGGCTGACCTTCGACCTGCAGCCGGTGGTGGGCGCCCGCATGGGCTACACGCGGCACGGGCGCCAGGACGGGGTGGAGCGCTTCATGCGCCACTACTTCCTGACCGCGCGCGAGGTGATCCGGCTTGGCCTGGTGCTGGAGCCGGCGCTGGAGCGGGCCGCGCTGGGGCCGCCGGCGCGCGCCGCGGAGACCGACGCGGCGCTGGCCAGGGCGGGGTTCGTGCTGGTGGAAGGCAAGCTGATGCCGGCCTCGGCCCAGCAATTCGCCGACGAGCCGATCCGCATGCTGCGCATCCTGCAGGTGGCGCGGGACCGGGCGCTGAAGCTGCATCCGCTGGCGGTGCGCGCGCTGATCCGCAACGAGCGCCGCGCGATCCAGCTGCGCGGGGACGGCGCGGCCGCCGCGATCTTCCTGGACCTGCTGTGCGGCCGCGACGCCGAGCACAACCGGGCCGACGGCGCGCGCTGGCTGACCATCCTGAACCAGACCGGCATTCTGGGCCGCATCCTGCCCGACTGGGCGCGCATCGTGGGCCAGATGCAGTTCGACACCTACCACGTGTTCACCGTGGACGAGCACACGATCGAGGCGATCCGGGTGCTGAACGGGCTGGAGCGCGGCGAGCTGGCCGAGGTGGCGCCGGTGGCCTCCAGCCTGGTGGACCATCTGCAGTCGCGCCGCGCGCTGTATGTGGCGATGCTGCTGCACGACATTGCCAAGGGCCGCGGCGGCGACCATTCCGAGCTGGGGGCGGAGCTGGCGCTGGAAGTGGGCCCGGCGCTGGGGCTGTCGGCGGAGGAGACCGAGATGGTCTCCTGGCTGGTGCTGCACCACCTGATGCTGAGCCAGACCGCGTTCAAGCGCGACATCGACGACCCCAAGACGATCCTGGACCTGGCCGAGACGGTGCAGTCGCCGGAGCGGCTGCGCCTGCTGCTGGTGCTGACGGTGGCCGACATGCGGGCCGTCTCCAGCAAGGTGTGGAACGGCTGGAAGGCGACGCTGCTGCGCGAGCTGTATGCGCGGGTGGCCGAGGTGCTGGCGGGCGGGCTTTCCACCACCGAGCGCGACGTGCGGGTGGCGCGCGCCCGCGAGGCGGCGGCGCTGATGCTGGACGGCTGGCGGCCGGAGGATGTCGAGACCTATCTGGCGCTGGGCTATCCCGGCTACTGGCTGAGCTTCGATCCCGAGACCCATGCCCGCCACGCGGCGATGATCCGCGAGGCGGAATCGCGGCGCGCGCCGCTGACGGTGGTGACCCAGCCGCTGCCGGCGCGCGCGGTGACGGAGGTGACGGTCTATGCCGCCGACCATGCCGGGCTGTTCAGCCGCATCGCCGGCGCGCTGGCGGTGGCCGGCGCCAGCATCGTCGATGCGCGGATCCACACGCTGACCAACGGCATGGCGCTCGACACGTTCTGGATCCAGGACGCGGCCGGCGGCGCCTTCGATGCGCCGCACCGGCTGGCGCGGCTGTACGTGCTGATCGAGCAGGCGCTGTCGGGGCGGATCAGGCTGGCGGCCGAGATCCGCAAGGCGTCCAAGACGCTGCTGGGCAAGCGGGTGCGGGCGATCCACGTGCCGCCGCGGGTGGTGATCGACAACCACGCCTCCAACACCCACACGGTGCTGGAGGTGAACGGGCGCGACCGGCCCGGGCTGCTGCACGACGTGACGGCGGCGATCAGCGACCAGGGGCTGCAGATCGCCTCCGCCCATGTCACCACCTACGGCGTGCGCGCGGTGGACGTGTTCTACGTGAAGGACGTGTTCGGCCTGAAGGTGGAGAACGACCGCAAGCTGGCGCAGCTGCGCGCCGCCCTGCTGGCCGCGCTGGAAAGCCCGGACGAGACCGCGCCGACGCCGGTGCCCGCCCGGCCGCGCCGCCGCCGCGCGGCCGACGCGGCATGAGGGCGCTGCTGCTGCTGGCCGCGCTGGCGCTGCCGCAGCCGGCGTCGGGACAGGCCTCGCGCCGGCCGAAGGTGCCGCTTCCCGAATGGTCGGTCACGCTCACCCAGATCGACAAGGCCGGGACCGTGGTGGGCGCGCCGCAGAGCTTCGACTGCGCGCCGACGGGGTGCGAGCGGTTCGTCAAGCTCGACGTGGAAGGCAAGCCGGTCAACTTCGTCGCCGCGCTGAGCTTCGTGCCGAAGGGCGCCTATGTCGGGCTGCAGTCCATGCAGGACGAGGTGCGCAAGGTGATCGAGTTCGAGCGCGGCTTCCAGGCGCCGCTGTTCGTGCAGACGGGGGCCGACCGGCGCTACACCGGCATGCTGCGCTTCGTGCTGGTCGGCAGCGCGGTGAAGGACTCGGAGGCCGAGACGCCGCAGATGATGTCCAACAGCACGTCGCTGGTGTTCCACCGCAAGCTGGTCCCGGACCTGACGCTCCGCCTCGATCTCGCCGCCAAGCCGGCCGGGCCCTGAGGGCGGGGCGCCCTATCCGGCCGGCGCCTGCTGCTCGGCCTCGGCGGCGGCCTTCAGGCGGCGGTAGCTGCGGGCGCTGAACGGAAGCATGGCAAGATAGATCAGGCCGCCCAGGGCGAGCGCGGCCCAGGGATCGGCGATCAGGATGGCGGCGTAGAGGCCGACGCCGAGGAATGTCGGCAGCACGTATTCCTTGGGCACCTTGAAGTTCTTGAAGCTCCATACCGGCAGGGTGGAAACCAGCAGCAGGGCGGTGCCGACCAGCATCGGCGCGGTGAAGGCGGGGGACTGGACGATGGCGTGCAGCCAGTCCCAGCCGAGCGCCCTGGCTTCCAGGCCGGTGAACAGCGGGAACAGCACCAGGCCGGCGCCGGCGGGGGCGGGGACGCCGGTGAAGAAATTGTAGGTGTAGGCCGGGTGCGGGCCGGCATCGAGGGCGGCGTTGAAGCGGGCGAGGCGCAGGGCCATGCACACCGAGAACATCAGGCAGGGGACGAAGCCGAAGCCGCGCAGGCTGTCGAGCGACCACATGTAGAGCACGAAGGACGGGGCGACGCCGAAGCAGAGGAAATCGGCCAGGCTGTCGAACTCCGCCCCGAAGCGGGAGGTGGCCTTGAGCAGGCGGGCGATGCGCCCGTCGAGCCCGTCGATGCAGGCGGCGACCAGGATCGCCACCGCGGCGGCGCCGAACCGGCCCTCGAGGGCGAAGCGCATGGCGGTGAGGCCGGCGCAGAGGCCGAGCATGGTGAGGATGTTCGGGATCATCCGGTTGAAGGATGGGCCCTGGAAGCGCGGCCGCAGGCGCGGCCGGCGCATGCCCTGGAGCTTGCGCATCGAGGCCTCCATCAGCGGCACGGCGCGGGGGCGGCGATCCGGGATCATGCGAGCTCCGCGATCACGGTTTCGCCGCCGATCATGGTCTGGCCGTTCACGACCAGCGGGCGGACGCCCTCCGGCAGATAGAGGTCGGTGCGGCTGCCGAAGCGGATGATGCCGAAGCGGGCGCCGGCGCGCACCGTGTCGCCCTCGCGCACGTCGCAGAGGATGCGCCGCGCGATGAGGCCGGCGATCTGGACGACGGCCAGCGTGCGCCCGTCGGCCATGCGGATGGCCAGCGCGTTGCGCTCGTTGTCGGTGCTGGCCTTGTCGAGGTTGGCGCTGAGGAACCTGCCGTGGCGGTAGGCGATGCGGGTGACGGTGCCGTCGACCGGGACGCGGTTCACGTGCACGTCGATGACCGAGAGGAAGATCGCGACCCGCCAGCGCGGCGCGTCGCCGAGGTCGAGCTCGGGCGGCGGGACGGCCGGCATGACCGAGACGATGTGGCCGTCGGCGGGGGCGATCACCGCGCCCGGCCGGTCGGGCGCGGCACGCGCTCGGGGTCGCGGAAGAAGTAGAGGCAGAAGGCGGCGAAGACCAGGCCGAGCCAGACCAGCCATGGGCTGACGAACAGGCCGATCGCGGCCACCACGGCGCCGCCGGCGATGAAGGGGTGCCCGGCCCGGTGGGGAGCCGCCAGAACGAGGCGAAGCGAGGCAGCAAGCGCCATGATTTGCCTGGGAAAGGTGCTGGGAAAGACGAGGCCGGTTTATGGATGCTTCACAGGGTGGCGGCAAGCTGCCTCTCACCACGATGGAGAGAGGGTGACATGCCGTTCGGTGCACCATACCGGCTGGGTCCGTTTCTGGTCGATCGCGAGGGCGGGGTGATGCCGCCGGCGGACCGCTCGGCCAATTTCTCCGCCAGCTGGCGGGGCTGCGCGGTGCGGGCGGAACTGCGTGCGGCCGAGGTGGACGAGGCCGGGACCGGCGGGGCGGTGGCGCTGACGCTGCGCGCCGCGGTCGGGCGGGTGCCGAGCAGTGCGAGCGCGGGGACGGCGACGCGGGAGGCGGCGCTGGAGCTGCTGCGCGGCATGGCCGGCACGGCGCCGCCGGGCTGTGCGGTCGGGCTCACCGCCGATCACCGGGTGATCCTGTCGGCGGAGCGGCGGCTCGACCTGCCGGTCACGGCCCGGGTGCTGGTGGCGGCGACGGCCGGATTCCTGCTGCAGGCCGCGCCGTATCGGGACCTGGCGGCCGAAGCGGGGGCGGCGGGCTAGATCATGATTGGTTCAAGTCGAACCAATCCTGATCTGGCACGGCTTTGTTTGGTCGCGCGATTCACGCTTTCCGGCCTTCGGCCTCAAGCGATCGCGCTCTAAGGGCCTTGTTTGATCGCGCGATTCACGCTTTCCGGCCTTCGGCCTCGAGCGATCGCGCTCTAAGGTACGCCCTTGGGCACCGTGAACACCTGGCCGGGGAAGATCAGGTTGGGGTCGCGGATCTGGTCGCGGTTGGCCTCGAATATCTCGGTGTAGCGGACGCCCTGGCCGTAGGCGGCGCGGGCGATGCGCCACAGGCTCTGGCGCGGCTGCACGATCACGGTCTGGCCCTGCGCGACCTCGCGGGGGGAGATGTCGGCGCGCTGGAAGGGCAGCTCCACCCGCATCGCCACCTGGCCGGTGGGGCCGACCTGGTCGATGCGCAGGCGGTGGTCGCCGGGGGCGACCGCATCGGCCGGCACCAGGACCCAATGGCCACCGGCATCGGCGACCGCGTCGCCGACCAGGACGTCGTCGATGTAGAGCCGCGCGGTCGTGCCCGGCGGCGCCGCGCCGGCGAAGCGGATCTGCCCCTTCTCGTCGTAGTCGACGGTGTCGAGCCCGAGGCGGCCGGCCGGCGTGCCGCCCTGCAGCACCCGCGGCGGGCCGGAGGGCGGCACGAGGATGGCCAGCGGGGCGGAGGCGGCGGCCTGGGGCGGTTGCGCCGCGGGCACCGGCGCGGCCGGGGCCGCAGGCGTCGTGGGCGTTGGTGCGGCCGTGGGCGTGGATGCTGATGCGGATGTTGACACGGGCGCGGGCGCGGCAGGCGTGCGTGCCGCCACCACCGAGGCGGCCGCCGCCGCGGGGGCCGTTGGCGCCGATGCCGCAGGCGCCGCGTGGAGCGGGTGCGGGAGCGGGCTGTGCCGGCGCGGGTGCGGGCGCCGGCGTCGCGGCCGCGACCGTAGGGGGTGCCGCCGCGGGCGCCGGCGCGGCGGGTGCCGCCGCGGCCGGCGGCTGGGCCGGGGGGGCGGACGGGCGGGCTGCGAGCACGACCACCACCGGCGATTCGGCCTCGGCCTCGACGCCCGCGGGCGAGCGGGCGTTCAGCCGCAGCTCGTGCCCGCCCGGCGGCAGGGCGGCGCTGGTGACCAGCACCCACTGGCCCTGGACGTCGGCGGTGGTGCGGCCAAAGACGCGGCCCTGCACGGTCACCCATACCTGCGCGCCCGGCACGGCGCGGCCGGCCAGCACGGCATCGCCGGCGGGGCTGACGCGGACGATGTCGAAGCTGGGCCGCGGCTCGGGCGCGGCCGGGGACGGCGCGGGCACGGGGGGCGACGCCGGCGCGGGGGTGGCGAGCGCCTGGCGCTGCGGCGCGGGCGTCGGCGCGGCTGACGCCTGCGGCGCGGCCGGCGGGGGCGATGCCGCGACGGGCGGGGGCGAGGCGGGCGGGGGCGAGGCGGGCGCCGGTGCGGATGGCGGCACCGCCGCCGCCGGGGCCGGCGCCGCCGTCGCGTCAGGGGCGACCGGGGTTGCCGGGGCGGCGACGGCAGGCGCCGCCGGCGCGGGAGTGGCGGGGACGGGCGTGGCGGGCACCTGACCGGGGGCGGCGGGCGGCACGCGCTGCGCCACCGGTGCCGGGCCGGTCGGGGTCGGGCTGGACGGGGTCGGGCTGGTCGGGTTCGGGCCGGGCGCGGCCGGTCCGGTCGCGATCGGGCCGGGCGAGGCCGGGGGCGGACCGTGCAGCGCGACCCACAGCCCGCCGGCGGCCGCGGCGACCGCGACCGCTGCGAACACGGCGGCACGCGACACGGCAGCCCTCGATGGAGTCGACCCGGCATCAGGCATGCGCGGACCCTAAGCAGGGTTCGGCGACTTGTCACACGGAATTATTGTCCGTTGCGGCCGGTCATGACCGTACTGGCACGGCGCGGCGATCTGCCGCCATAGTGTCGCCTCCAGCAGCCCCCGGAGAGCACCACCATGGCCCAGAAGCCACCCACGTCCGGCATCAGACTGCCGATGCCGATCTGGGACCTGCCGACCCGCCTGTTCCACTGGGTGCTGGTCGGCCTGGTGGCCTTCAGCTATTTCAGCGCCCAGTACAACCGGATGGAGCTGCACATGCTCTCCGGCTACGCGGTGCTGGCGCTGCTGATCTTCCGCATCGCTTGGGGCTTCATCGGCAGCGAGACCGCGCGGTTCTCCCACTTCCTGAAAAGCCCGCTCGCCGCGCTGCGGCACCTCGCGCATTTCCACCGCCGCGAGCCCGACAACCAGGTGGGGCACAACGAGGCCGGCGGCTGGATGGTGATCGGGCTGCTGCTGCTGCTGCTCGTGCAGGTGGTGACCGGCCTGTGCGCCAACGACGACGGCATCACCGAGGGGCCGCTGGTGAAATATGTCGGCAAGGAGCTCAGCGACCGGCTGTCCGGCATCCATTCGCTGGTGATCAACGTCATCCTGGTGGCGGTGGCCGCCCACGTGCTCGCGGTGATCGGCTACGCGGTGCTCAAGGGGCACGACCTGGTGCGCCCGATGATCACCGGGCGCAAGAAGCTGCCGGCCGCGACCCCGGCCCCGGCGATGATGCACCCCGGCCTGGCGCTGGCGGTGCTGGCGGTGGCGGGCGCAATCGCCTACGCGGTGGCGAAGCTGGTCTGACCAACCCGAACGGAGCCAAGCATGGCCGATGTCCATACCGTAGCCGTGTTCTGCGGTGCCGCCACCGGCACCGACCCGGCGCACCATGCCGCCGCGCTGGAATTCGGCCGCGGGCTGGCGCGCGCGGGCATGCGCCTTGTGTACGGCGGCGGGCGGATCGGGCTGATGGGCGCGGTTGCCGAGGGCGCCCTGGCCGAAGGCGGCACGGTGATCGGCGTGATCCCCGAGTTCCTGATGCGCCGCGAGGTGGCCAACGACGACATCGCCGACCTCGAGGTGACCGACAGCATGCACAGCCGCAAGCGCCGCATGTTCGATCTGGCCGATGCCTTCGTCACCCTGCCGGGCGGGCTGGGCACGTTCGACGAGACGTTCGAGATCCTGACCTGGCGCCAGCTGCAGCTGCACGACAAGCCGATCCTGCTGTGCGACATCGCCGGCTCCACCGCGCCGCTGGCGGCGCTGCTGGAATCCGCCATCGCCGGCGGCTTCGCCCGCACCGACAACCGCCGGCTGTACGAGATCACCCACGGCGTGCCCGCCACCCTGGCGCGGCTGAGCCAGCTGGCCACCGTCAAGGGCGGCGCTTCGGCGCTGCTGTAGGTCGGCGCCGCCCGCGGAGACCTGGCTCAGGCCGCGATGCTGCGCTGTTCGGCGAGGGCGGCGAGGCCGGTTTCCAGGGTGATGGCGGTGCGGCCGAGCAGGGCGGCGCCGCGGGCGGGGTCGCCGACGGACTGGCGGATGTCGCCGGGACGCGGCGGGCCGAAGGTGACGCTCGGGGTGCGGCGGTGGATGGTGCCGAGGATGCGGAGCAGCTCGAGCAGGGAGGTGCCGCGGCCGGTGCAGACATTGGCGAGCATCGCGCCCGGGCGCAGCGTGAGCTGGCGCATGGCGGCGAGCAGCTGGCGCACGACGTCGCTGACATGGGTGAAGTCGCGGACCTGGCGGCCGTCGCCATGGACGGTGACGGGCGCGCCGGCGGCGAGGTTGCGCGAGAAGATGGAGATGACGCCGCTATAGGGCGAGCAGGCACTCTGGCGGTCGCCGTAGACGTTGAAGAAGCGCAGGCCGAAGCTGGGCAGGCCGTGAACGTGCCAGCCGGCGCCGGCGTGCAGCTCGCAACCGAGCTTGTCCACGCCGTAGGCCGAGAGCGGGGCCGGGATCATGTCCTCGCGGGCCGGGCGGCTGCCGACATCGCCGTAGACGGCGGCGGAGGAGGCGTAGACGACGGGGACGCAGCCGGCGTCGCGGGCGGCTTCCATGACCGTGACGCTGCCGGCGAGGTTGGCGCGGTTGCCGCCGCTCCAGTCCTGGTTGGTGCGGGCGACGGAGGCGATGGCGGCGAGGTGGAAGCAGCCGTCGACGCCGTCCATCAGGTCGCGCACGGCGTCGCGGTCGGCGACGTCGGCGACGGCGAGCGCGCAGCGCGGGTCGAGATTGGCGCGGTTGCCGCTGGACAGGTCATCCAGGCCGCGGACCTGATGCCCGGCGGCGAGCAGCGCGTCGACGAGGTGGGACCCTATGAAGCCAGCCGCTCCTGTGACTGCGTAGAGTGCCACTATCTGCTCCGTTCTGGTCGTCGCGTTCCCGCGAATGGGTCGGGCGTGGTGTCGACATCCCGCCATGATCTCACGGGTCTGTCAATCGAATGTTAAAACTTTCTCGAATGATCTTATTTTTTGAACGTGCCTTGAATGTTTTTTCGACACCCGTGGCACATTGCGCTTCTATCCCCCCTTCACGCCGCCGGCGGTGAGCCCCGCCACGATCTCCTTCTGCATCAGGAGCGTGAGCAGCAGCACAGGCAGCGTGACCAGCAGCGCGGCGGCGGCCAGCGGTCCCCAACTTACCTGTTCGAATGTCAGGACGTTGTAAACGGCGACCGGCAGCGTGCGGGTCTCGCGGCCGGCCAGAACGACGCCGAAGATGAAGTTGTTCCAGGAGAAAATGAACGCCAGGATCGTCGCCACGACGATGCCGGGCCGCGCGAGCGGCATGGCGATGTAGCGGAAGGCCTGCCAGATCGTCGCCCCGTCCACCAGTGCCGCTTCCTCCAGCTCGTTCGGGAGACCCTCGAAGAAGCCGATCATGACCCAGACCACGATCGGAACGGTAATGACAAGATGCGTGATGACGATCGGCGTCAGCGTGCCGATCAGGCCGAGCCACTGGAACAGCAGGAACAGCGGCACGAGGTAGGACAGGCCCGGGGTGACGCGGGCGATCATGATGAGGGCGGCCGCCTTGTGCGCCTTCGACTTGGCGATGCCGAAGCCTGCCGGGACGCCGAACAGCAGCGCCAGCCCGGTGGCACCGAACGAGACCACGACCGAGTTGTAGGTGTAGGTCAGGAAGTCGTTCTTCTCGAACACGTCGATGAAGTTGCGCAGGGTCGGCGGGTTGGGGATGAACACCGGCGGGAAGGCGGTGTTGTCGAGCTCGTTCTTGAATGCCAGCGACAGCATCCACAGGAACACCAGCAGCGCCGGCGAGATCAGCGCGAACACCGCCATGCCGAAGCCGATGTTGCCGAGCACGCGCTTGACCTTGTAGCTGCGCCGCGTCGCGCGCAGCGCCGGCAGTCGGGCATCGCTCATCTCAGTACGCCTGCTTGCGGGAGCTGAACAGCAGCAGGCTGACCAGCAGGATGATGACGAAGAAGACGACAACGATCGCCGAGGCGTAGCCCATGTCGTAGAAGCTGAACGCCTCCAGGTAGAGCAGGTAGTTGATCGTCTCGCTCGACGTGCCCGGGCCGCCGCCGGAGATGACGAAGATGATGTCGAGCGCCTTCAGCGCGTCGATGGTGCGGATCACCAGCGCCACCAGCACGTGCGGCCAGACCAGCGGCAGGGAGATGTGGTAGAACGCCTCCCACGCGCTGGCGCCGTCGATGCGGGCGGCCTCGTAGGGGTCGGTCGGCAGGCTGGCCAGCCCGCCGAGGACGATCAGCATCACCAGCGGCGTCCATTGCCAGGTCTCCACAAGGACCAGCGTGGGTATGACGCTGACGCTGTCGTAGACCCAGGCCGAGGGCGGGATGCCCATCAGCGAGAGCAGGTAGTTCAGCACGCCGAGCTGGGGGTGGAACATCATCGTCCAGACCAGCGCCACCGCGACCGGGGTGGCCATCATCGGCAGGATGAAGATGGTCCGCGCGATGCCGCGCATCGGGAAGCGGCGGTGGAACACGACGGCGGCGGCAACGCCCAGCACCACCGGGAAGAACACCGACAGCGCGGTGAAATAGAGCGTGCGCACCACCGACCACAGGAAGCGCTCGTCGGTGACCAGCCTGGTGTAGTTGTCCAGGCCGGAGAACGACATGCCGCTGCCCACGCGCCATTCCTGGACCGACATGTACAGCGTGAACACCCACGGAAACACGATCACGGCGAACACGACGATGCCGGCGGGCAGCACGAAGGGCCAGTAGTGGCGGGCGTAGTTGCGTCCGCGCAGGCCGGCGCCCGAGCCCTCCCGCGCCGCTGTCATGCTCACCTGTCGCCTCCCGCCCGATTCGCCGGGGATCATAGCGGCCGGGGCGGGTGGTGAAAGGGGAAAGCGCCTGCGGGCCTTTCCCTAGCCCGCCGCGATCCAGTCCGCGATCAGCTGGCTGGCGATGTCGCGCGCGGCAGTAGAGTTGCCACCAGTCGCGCAATTGCGCGCGGGTGAACCAGCGCGCATCGACCAGCTCGCCCGGGTCGATCACGATGTCCTCGCTGGTCGCCTCGGCGTAGAAGCCCAGCATGATCGAGGCCAGGAATCCAGGGCTGGCTGGAATGGTAGTGCACCGCGCCCACCCGCACCCCGGCCTCTTCCAGCACCTCGCGGGCGACCGCCTCCTCCAGGCTTTCGCCCGGCTCCACGAACCCGGCCAGGGTGGAATACATGTTGGAGGCCGGGAACCGCGCCGAATGGCCGAGCAGGGCGCGGTCGCCGCGGAAGACCAGCATGATGACCGCAGGGTCGGTGCGCGGGAAATGCTGCGCCTCGCAGGCCGCGCACTGCATCACGTGCCCGGCGCTCCTGGCCGTGCACGCGCCGCCGCAGACGCCGCAGAAGTGGTGCCGGCCGCGCCAGTGCATCAGCCCGCGCGCATGCGCCAGGATCGAGGCCTCCTCGCCCCCCAGCAGGCCCGGCACCGCGCGCAGGTCGACGAACTCGCCCAGCCCCGCGGGCAGCAGGGGCACCGGATCGTCGGCGGCGCTGACGTCGACCGCGAACAGCGGCACCCCGCTGCGCATGCCGAGCAGCGCCCAGGGCCCGCCCGCCATGCGGATCGCCGCCGCCGCCTCGTTGGACAGGAACACCGCCTCCGGGCGCCCCTCCGCCTT
>JBGAIK010000122.1:0-14073 GCA_044225615.1 Acetobacteraceae bacterium
AGCGCCGGCGAGATCGCGGTCAACGGCCGCAGCATCGCCGGCCTCGCCGCGCACGAGATCAACCGGCTCGGCCTGTCGCGCAGCTTCCAGATCACCTCGATCTTCCCGCGCATGACGGTGTTCGAGAACCTCCGCTGCGGCCTGCTGTGGTCGCGCGGCTACCGCTATTCGTTCTGGCAGCTGCTGGGCCGGCAGAAGGCGCTGAACCAGGCGGCCGAGGCGCTGCTGGAGCAGCTCAACCTCTCCGCCCGTCGCGACCTGCCGGCGGGCCTGCTGTCCTACGCCGAGCAGCGGGCGCTGGAGATCGGCATCACGATTGCCGGCGGGGCCGAGATCATCCTGCTCGACGAGCCGACCGCCGGCATGAGCCACAGCGAGACCGAGCACGCGGTGGCGCTGATCCGCCGTGTCAGCGAGGGCAAGACGCTGCTGATGGTGGAGCATGACATGAGCGTGGTGTTCGGCCTGGCCGACCGCGTGACGGTGCTGGTCTATGGTGAGGTGATCGCCAGCGACGCGCCGGAGGCGATCCGCGCCAGCCGGGCGGTGCAGGAAGCCTATCTCGGCACGGAGGCTGCGTGATGCTGCCGGTGCCCATGCTTGAAGTCAGGGGCCTCAACGCCTTCTACGGCAAGAGCCACATCCTGCAGGGCGTCGATCTCGCCATCGGCGAGGGCGAGATCGTGAGCCTGCTCGGGCGCAACGGGGTCGGCCGCTCCACCACCTGCAAGGCGATCATGGGGCTGGTGCCGCCGGTCGGCCATGTCGCCTTCAAGGGCGCGGTGATCGCGGGGCGACGGCCCGACCAGATCGCCCATGCCGGCATCGGCTATGTGCCCGAGGACCGGCAGGTGTTTCCCGGCCTGACGGTGCAGCAGAATCTGGAGCTCGGGCTGAAGCAGGCCCGCATCTTCGGCCGCTGGAGTTTCGAGGACGTCTACCGGCTGTTCCCCAATCTGGGCGAGCGCCGCGACAATGCGGCCGGCGTGCTGTCGGGCGGCGAGCAGCAGATGCTGACCATGTGCCGCACGCTGATGGGCGACCCGGACCTGGTGATCATCGACGAGCCGACCGAGGGCCTGGCCCCGAAGCTGGTGGAGCAGGTGGGCCGGCTGCTGGACGAGATCGCCCGGCGCGGCGTGGCGATCCTGCTGGTGGAGCAGAAGCTGACCATCGCGCTGAAGATCTCCACCCGGCTCTACGTGATGGGCCACGGCCGGATCGTGTTCGAAGGCACCCCGGCGGACCTCGCGGACAATGCCGGGGTGCGCAAGGAATGGCTGGAAGTGTGAGGCCGGGGCGGGCTTGAGACGCCCGGGGCTGCTGCTGCTATCCTGCGGCGGCATTCGCGGGGAAACGCCATGACCGACCTGCCCTCTCATGTCGAGATTCACGAGGAAGGCCCGCGCGAGGGCTTCCAGATCGAGCCCGGCCCGATCCCGACCGCCGACAAGATTCGCCTGATCGAGGCGCTGGCGGAGACCGGCCTGCATCACATCCAGGCCTGTTCCTTCGTCAACACCCGCCTCGTGCCCGGCTGGGCCGACGCGGAAGACGTGGTGGCAGGCTTCGCGCCGAAGCCGGGCGTGGACTACACGGCGCTGTGGTTCAACGCCAACGGGCTGGAGCGGGCGCTCGCCTTCCGCGACAAGCTGACCTTGAACGGCTCGATCTCGCTGACCGCGTCGGAGGCGTTCACCCGCAAGAACCTCAACCGCAGCCACGCGGAGAATCTCGCGGCGATGCGCAGGCAGACCGCGCTGCACCTGTCGCACGGCATCGCGGTGAACCGCATCGGCGTGATGGCGGCGTTCGGCTGCAACTACCAGGGGGACATCGCACCGGAGCAGGTGGTGGCGACCGTGGCCGACGGCTTCGCCATCGCCGCCGAGGCGGGGGCGGCGATCGAGGTGATCTCGCTGGCCGACACGATGGGCTGGGCCGCGCCGCACCGCATCGAGCGGGTGCTGGGCGCGGTGCGGTCGCGCTGGCCGGAGGCGAAGCTGGCGCTGCACCTGCACGACACGCGCGGGCTGGCGGTGGCCAACGCGCATGCCGCGATGAAGATGGGCGTGGCGCAGTTCGACAGCACGGTGGGCGGCCTGGGCGGCTGCCCCTTTGCCGGGCAGAAGGGGGCGGCCGGCAACATCTGCACCGAGGAGCTGGTGCTGCTGTGCAATGAGATGGGCATCGCGACCGGCGTCGACCTCGACGCGCTGATCGAGGTCGGCCGCATGGCCGAGGCGATCGTCGGCCACCAGCTGCCGAGCGAGCTGATCCATGCCGGCAGTCTGGACGCATTCCGCCGGCAGGCCGCCTGATGGGGCTGGCGCCGCTGGCGGGGCTGCGGGTCCTCGAATTCAGCCACACGATCATGGGCCCGTCGGCCGGGCTGATGCTGGCCGAGCTTGGTGCCGACGTGGTGAAGGTGGAGCCGGCGCCGAAGGGCGACCACACGCGCGGCCTGTTCGGCTTTGCCGCCGGCTTCTTCGCGGCCTTCAACCGCAACAAGCGCTCGCTCGCCATCGACCTCAAGCGCCCGGAGGGGCGCGAGGCGGTCTACCGCCTGGTCCGGCGCGCCGACGTGGTGCTGGAGAACTACGGCCCCGGCACCATGGAGCGGCTGGGCTGCGGCTGGGAGCAGCTTTCCGCGATCAACCCGCGGCTGGTCTACCTGGCGCTGAAGGGCTACCTCGCCGGCCCGTATGAGAACCGCCCGGCGCTGGACGAGGTGGTGCAGTTCCATGTCGGCCTAGCCACCATGACCGGCCCGCCCGGCCGGCCGACGCGTGCCGGTGCCTCGATCATCGACATACTGGGTGCCGCGTTCGGCGTGATCGGGGTGCAGGCGGCGCTGCGCGAGCGCGAGACGACCGGGAAGGGCCAGCGCGTCGGCAGCGGGCTGTTCGAGAGCGCGGCGTTCCTGATGGCGACCCCCATGGCGGGGATGATCGCGACCGGCGAGCCCGCCTTGCCGATGCCGGCGCGCAAGGGCGCCTGGGCGATCTACGAGGTCTTCCCGACCGCCGACGGCGGCGAGGTGTTCATCGGCGTCACGTCCGACCAGCAATGGGCCCGCTTCGCGGAGGAGTTCGGGCTCCAGGCGCTGGCCGCCGACGCGCGGCTCGCGACCAATTTCCTGCGGGTGAAGGAGAAGGAGTGGTTCATTCCGGCGGTGAAGGCGGTGGTGGCAGACGTTCCGCGCGACGAGGTGGTGGCGCGCTGCCAGCGTGCCAACGTGTCCTGGGCGCCGGTGGGCAATCCGGGCGACCTGTTCGCCGATGAGCATCTGCNNNNCTTCTCGACGTGCTGATCCCGCGCCTGGGCGGTGGCGAGCCGGTGCTGGCCGGGCTGCCGGCGCTGCCGGTGGAGATGGGGCCGGCGCGGGCACGGCCGGGGCTGCAGCGCCAGCCGCCGCGCATCGGCGAGCACAACGCGGAGGTGCTGGCGGAGGCGGGGCTGGACCTCGCGGAGATCGCGGCACTCGCGCAAGCAGGTGCCATCGTCACTGGATGACGCGATGCCGGAACGCAAAAGGGGCCGGGTTTCCCCGGCCCCTTGCATCGGCGATGCCGCCGCGGTCAGGCGCGGCGGCGGCGGACCGCGGCGAGGCCGGCGAGGCCGACGCCAAGCAGGGCCATGCTGACGGGCTCCGGCACCGAGTATTCCAGATCGTCGGTCAGCACGCCGGTGGCGCCGGCGATGTTGGAACCGCGCGCGATGAACAGCAGGCGATCGTAGCTCACGGGGTAGTCGGCCGGCTGGTTGTCGGCGAAGTAGTCCTCCCAGCCCACGCCGGTGTAGACGCTCGCGCCGTTCACATAGACATTCCAGATGTCGTTGTTCAGGCCGGGCACGAACTCCTGGGTCCAGGCGATCTGGGTGGCGATGGTGTCGCTGAGCGTGCCGATCGTGTTCACCGTGAAGGCGGTGCCGTCATAGTCGTCGGCGATGATGTTCCAGGCGCTGCCGTCATTGACGATGCGGATCTGGTTGCCGCGCGCGCCGGTGCCGTTGTCCATGGCGATGCTGATGCCGTCGCCGACGGCGCCGGACGCGGCGGGCACGGTTGCCCGCATCGTCCAGGAGGCGCTGAACAGGTTGGTGCCCCCGGCCTCACCTGCGGTTCCGGTCAGCGCCGGCGAGAAGAGGTGATCGCCGAACGAGCCGTTGGCGATCAGGCGCGACGACAGCAGGCTCTGCCCGCCGTTGATCGGGTTGACGTCGGTGACCACGCCCTCGTTGTAGGCGCCGGTCATCGTCCAGCCGTTCTGGCCGGCGACGTTGCCCAGCGCAAAGGCCGGGCTTTCGAAATCGAAGAACAGCGAGTCGGCGGCTGCCGCCGGCTTCGCGGTGGCGGCAACGGCCAGCGCCGCCACAGCCATGGCGACCACCGCCCGCCCGTGGCGGTTCCAGATTCGATCGGACATAGGTTTCGCGCCCCTCTTGTCTTGCACCTGACGCCGGAGGGGCGCCGCAACGGCATGACCTGATCGGAGACTAGCAAGCGGCGTGCCAGAGTTGGAATCAACGACAAATCATGACGTTACGCGACATATGTCGTGTTGCTCACGGGAAAGTGTAAAGCAGCCTGACAATCGATCAACGGAGGTTTCGAAGGGCCGATTATCACTGTTGTGTATTCTATGTTGTAAAATGAAAAGGTTAACGAACAATGTTAAGTTCTGGACGAGCTGTAAAATGCAATGCGAGGTGCGGCTGGATGCGGCTAAGATTGTTGCGCCTGGCGCCGCCGGAATGACCGCGGCCGCCGAATGGATCATGCAAACGAAAAGGGCCAGGCATTGCCCGGCCCTCTATCGCAGCGCAGTATCCGTTGGTTCAGCCGCGACGGCGGCGGGCGGCAGCAAGCCCCGCAAGGCCGAACCCGAGCAGCGCCATGGAAGCCGGCTCCGGGGCGTCGACGATGATGGTGTCGGTCGCCACCGTGTTGTTGTAGGTCGCCGTCAGCGAGATCGTGTACGTCGCGTTGGCGTCCTGATCGTAGAACACGTTGAACGGCGATCCTTCAAAGAACCCCGGGTTCTCCGAGTTCTGGATCCCCGTTGTCCCAAGAAGGGCATTGTCCGGGATCAGGCGCGGGTCAATCGACAGCGTATTCACCCCGTCGGTCACATTCAGGACCAGGCTGGTCAGGTCGCTGACATTGATGCCGGACGTATTGACGGAAAAGACCCAGTTCCATGTGCCGCAGGAGGCGATGTTGCAGGCGCCCCCGGTCGAGGTGCCGGTAGGCACGCTGTAGTAGTTGCCATACGTGGCAGCCGGTCCGATGAAGCGACGATCAGCCCGCAGACCCAGTTCCACGGACGCGCCGCCGCCGAAATCGAAATTGGTGATGGCGAAGTTGCCGTTCGGGTTGCCCGACCCGAAATACACGCCGTTGGTCAGGCTGTCGTTGGTCGAGGTCTGCGCGAAGGCAGACGGTGCAGCCAGGGCCAGCACAGCCCCCACGGCCAGGGCGCCAAAGGTGCGCGACATGTAAGACATTCTGGTTCTCCCTCGGGCTTGCCGACCGGTAAGCCGGAGGCGGCACAGCACTCATTCACCTTGCGGCCATGTAGCAAGCACTGTGCCAGAACATCGAGATGAGCAGATTCAAGCATTTAGCCCGCGTCTCACGGTGCAGTCGCGGAATTGTGTAAAGCTCCATCACGCTGGCAAGAACGTTGCAATAGGGCAGCGAGATCGATAAAACGAAAGGTATTCGGTAAGTTGGACGAAGAGGCTATCATGTAATCTGAGGTAAGGCCTAACTCCCGGAAGGCGCTTCCCTAACATTTCACAATGTAAGCAACCCAACTGCAACAGACAGTTACATGCAGGCCTGCAGTGGAGTTCAAAACTTGCTACTGAAATCAAAAATGCGCAATTCTCTGTAAAATGCTCATGAATCGGCGGGGCTCGGGCCGATCGAGTGCAAAGAATTCCGACAATGCAGGAATCGAAACGGCCAGGGCTCCCCCTGGCCGTTGCCGCAATCAAGGCGTGGGGCGGCTCAATCCCGACGTCGCCGCACCCAGCCCAGCCCGGCAATGCCGAAGCCGAGCAGTGTGAGGCTGGCCGGCTCCGGCACCTCGAAATCATAGGTCGTGGTGTCGCCGCTCACCCCGATCGTGAACTTGTCCACATAGCCGTTGAACTGGTCGATGTCGGAGGCGAAGCCGACATCGAAGCGCACGCCGCCCAGCCCGGTGCCGTCGGCGTTGACGATGGTGGCGTCGGGGAACTGCACCAGATAGGCGGTCAGCGTGTCTACGCCGCCCAGCCCGCCATAGCCGAGCACGCCGTTGTTGTCCCACCAGCCGCCGACCAGCGCGTCCCAGGCCTGCCAGGTGTTCATCGCCGTCGCGCCTTGGTCCGGTAGCAACGGGTTGCCGGTCGTCGGCTGCTGGTACGGCGCCTCGAAGAACAGGATGTTGTCCACCCCGCTCGATGCCCCGGAATTGTTGATCATCAGCCCGAAATAGGGGAGCTGCTGACCGTTGTTCAGCGTGACATAGGTCGAGAAGCCGAGCGCGGTGATGGCGTCCAGCCGGGTGCCCGCATAGAGCGTGTTGCGCAACTCGCCGGCACCGTCGCCGCCCGACGTGCCATTGCCGGTGAACAGGTTGGCGCTGCCCGCCCCGGCGGGCGGCGCGTCCGGCCCGAAGACGAACGTGCCGCCGCCCGTCGAGTTGGCGCCGACCACGCCATTCACGTCGCGGTTGTTGAACGCCCAGCCGGCGGGATCGAAGGCGGTGACGACCGTGTCCGCCATTGCCGGGCCAATGCCGGCCAGCAACGCCAGTGCCGCCGCGGCTGCGACGCCGATATGTCTCGCCATTGGGCTGAACTCCCCGTTTTCAAATCTGCTTCGCAAGAAACATGCCGCTCACGCGGCGTCCAAATCGGTAGTGGATTCAATATGTTGGTGGAATCTAATCGTCGTCCATATGCAATGGTGTAAATATTCTTGACTCCAGCCGGTCACGTTTGGTTCATGCCGCGCCGCCAGCTTGGTCCTCGACGGCGCCGAAGCTTCCAGAATAGGCTCCGCCCACGCCAGAACAGGGGGGCAATCCATCGTGAGCGGCAGTGGAGCAGCATTGAGTCCGGATGGACGCGACCATCAGGGTCTGCCCGGCGCACTCGCGCGGGTCGCTGATTCGCCCGGCTTCACCCGTTTCATCCTGCTTGCCATCGCGGTCACCGGCATCCTGTCCGGCATCGAGACCTATCCGGCCTTTCGCGACAACACCGGGCTCGGCCAGGCCGTCAACGGCCTGCAGAACCTCGTGCTGCTCGTTTTCGTCGCCGAGATCGTCATCAAGATCGGCTCGTTCGGGTCGCGCCCCTGGCGCTACTTCCAGCAGGGCTGGAACCTGTTCGACTTCCTGATCGTGGTGTTCTGCCTGCTGCCGCTGAACTCCGAATACGTCGTCGTGCTGCGCCTGCTGCGCGTGCTGCGGCTGTTCACCGCGCTGCAGGGGCTGCAGGTGCTGGTCACCGGCCTGCTCAAGGGCATCCCCTCGCTCGGCTATGTCGGCCTGCTGCTGCTGCTGCACTTCTACATCTACGCGGTCATCGGCACCTTCGCCTTCGGCGACAACGACCCGATCCGCTTCAGCAAGCTGCATGTCAGCATGCTGACACTGTTCCAGGTGCTGACGCTGGAAGGCTGGAACGATATCCTGGCCACCCAGTATCTCGGTTCCGACACCGGCTACGACGACGGCTGGAAAGCCCTGCCCGAAGCGGCCGGCCGCGTCTCGGTGGCGCGGCCGCTGGCTGCGGCGGCCTATTTCGTCTCGTTCATCATGATCGGCACCATGATCGTGCTGAACCTGTTCACCGGCGTCATCATCAAGAGCATGGAAGAGGCCGACGAGCACCACAAGGCGCTGCGCCAGCAGGCGGAGCCGCCGCCCCCGCCGCGCCAGCAGGAGCTGCTGGCGCTGAGCGAGGAGCTGCAGACCATCGCCGGCCGCCTCGCCACGCTGGAGGCCGAGAAGCCGGGCAGGCCGCCGGCCTGAGCGGTCACGCTTTCTTCATTCCCCCGCGCAAGACTGTCCGCCGGACTCACCCGATCAGGACAGGCTCGCCATGGCTGCATCACCGCCCGGAACGGCGAACACGCGCGGCTTCGGCATCGCCGCACGGCTTGCCGGTGTCATCGCGCTGCTCGCCTGCGCCGCCGCGGTGACGGCGTTGGCCGGGCTGCATGCCACGCAGGTCTATGGCGAGCGCGTCGCCACCCTCCGCACGGCGGCCGAGCGGGCGGTGCTGGGCGAGCGGATCAACGGCCTGATCAACGCGGTGGTGATGGACAGCCGTGGCGTCTACATGGCGGTGGACGCGAAGCAGGTCGAGCGCTTCGGCCGGCCGCTGCTGGCCAACCTGGCGAACTTCGAGCGCGACATGGCTGCCTGGCAGGCGCTGCTGCCGCCCGGCCGGCGCGAAGAGCTGGCATCGACGATGCAGCAGGCGCGGGCGTTCGTGCAGCTGCGCACCGAGCTGGTGGAAGCCGGCCGCCGCCACGGCGCCGCCGCTGCCAATGCCATCGGCAACAACGAGGCCAACCGCGCCAACCGCCAGGCGCTGAACGATTCGGTGGTGGCGTTGGCCGCGGCCAACGCGGCCGAGGTCGCGGCACTGGCCGCGGGGCTCGACCGGTTCCGCGAGACGATGCGCATGGTGCTGGCCGGGGTTTCCGCCGGCGGCATCCTGCTGGCGGTGGTGCTGGCGCTGCGCCTCGCGGTGGGCGGCATCGCCCGGCCGCTCGCCCGCATGACCGAGGCGATGCGGGCGCTCGCATCCGGGCAGCTCGATTTCGCCCCGCCGGTTGCCGCGCGGCGTGACGAGATCGGCCGCATGGCCGCCGCCCTGGAGGTGTTCCGCGCCCAGGCGGTGGAGAATCGCGACCACGACCGCCGACGGGCGGAGGCCGAGGCGGCGGCGGCCGAGGAGAAGCGGCGTGCCCTGGTCGCCATGGCCGGCCGCATCGAGGCCGAGGCCGGTGGCGCGGTGGCCGACATCGCCGCGCGCACCCAGGCCGTTGCCGAGACCGCCGAGCGCATGACCGGGCTTGCCGCGCGCACCGGTGCCGCCGCCGGCCAGGCGGAGCAGGCCGCCGGCACCGCGCTCGCCACCGCCCGCGAGGTTGCGGGCAGCGCGGACGAGCTCACCCTGTCCATCCGCGACATCAGCCGGCAGGTGATGCGCTCCACCGATGCCGTCGGCGCGGCGGTCGCCGCCGGCGCGCGCACCCGCAGCGCCATCGGCGCGCTCAACGGCCAGGTGGCGGAGATCGGCGCCGTGGCCGAGATGATCGGCAGCATTGCGGCGCGCACCAACCTGCTGGCGCTGAACGCCACCATCGAAGCGGCGCGCGCCGGTGACGCGGGCAAGGGCTTCGCCGTCGTCGCCTCCGAGGTCAAGCAGCTCGCCAGCCAGACGGCGCGCTCCACCGAGGAGATTTCCCGCCACATCGCCGGCGTCCGCCAGGGCACCGAGCAGGCGGTGGCGGCGGTGGCCGCGATCGACGCCACGATCGGCGAGATCGACGCCATCGCCGCCGCCATCGCCGCCGCGGTGGCGCAGCAGGGGACTGCCACCGCCGCCATCGCCCGCAACGTGGCCGACGCCGCCGCGGCGATGGACCAGACCAGCCGCCGCAACGCCGACGTCGCCGCCGAGGCCGCCGAGGCCGACCGCTACGCGCGCGCGGTGCTGGACAACTCCCAGGGGCTCGATGCCGCCGTGCGCGACCTGCGCGCCGCGATCGTGCAGATCGTCCGCAGCTCCACCGCCGAGGTCGATCGCCGGCTGTTCGAGCGCGAGGCGGCCTAGCTCAGGCTCTGCCGCGCGGCACCGCGCAGCCGCAGCGGCCGGGTGCCCCGCTTCGGATCTCCCTCCAGCACGGAATGGGACGCATAGCCGTAGCCGAGCACCAGCCCGGTCGCCACGTCGATCGCGAAGCGGCCGGCCATGTCCAGCGACATTCCCCGCCCGGGCTCGACCTCGCCCGTGCCCTGCGCCGTACAGCGCGCCAGCAGCACCGGCCTGCCGCCGCGCCGGCCGGTGCCCTCGGCGCGGCAAATGAAGCCGTTGTTGCGCATCCGCATGTCCGCGTCCGTCCCCGGCGGCAGCGGCAGCAGGAAGTCCTCCCCCGGCACGATGGTGGTGCGGCGCAGCCCGTGAACTTCCAGCATCTGGCGCAGCAACGTACGGATACGGTCCTGCATCGCGGGCGCCAGGGGCGGCTGGCTGGCGGCGATCGCCACGTCGCCCAGCGTCACCGCGCCGTCCGCGTCGCGGGTTGCGGTGAAGGTCACGTCGGGCCGGCCGCCCGTGGACTCCAGCCGCAGCGACAGGTGCCATGTGCCGGCCTGCGCGTGCGCGCGCTCCACGACGAGGCAGCTTGGCTCGGCGGCCGGGGTCTCGCCGCCATCGGGGCGAACGATCACCCGCGCCACGCACAGCCTGCTGAACGGGCCCCAGCCGGTGCCGCCAACGTCCAGCGGCGCGGTCAGCGGCGCCTGCTTGCCGTCGATCGCTGGCCGCGGCGCCCGCGCCATCAGCGCCGCCAGCGTTTCCGCACGCGCCGGAACGCCGATCAGCATCGCGATCAGGACGGGAAGGAGGACCGCCGGCGGCAGGGCGCCTGGAGCGGGTGAAGGGAATCGAACCCTCGTATGCAGCTTGGGAAGCTGCCGTTCTACCATTGAACTACACCCGCATCGGCACGTGGCCCCTTATAGGCAGGCGCCGATGCGGGTGCAATCGCGGGTCAGCGCGCTCCGGCCGGGTGGCCGCCCGGCAGCCGGTCGGCGGTGGCAGGGCGCGGCATCGCGCCCTGCACGCGCGCCAGCAGCCGGCGCAACGCGGGCAGCAGGACCGGCCTGCGCTCCGGACGGTCGCCGTACCAGTGGGCGGCGTACCAGCCCGGGCTCACGCGCAGCGGGAAGACCGGCGACAGGTCGGTCGGGTCGCGGTGGGCCGGTGCGCGGATGTCCGCGTCGGGCAGCGGGCGCACCAGGGGCGCGGGCACCCGCCCGATGCGTCGGAACAGGGCCGGCGTGGTGTCGTTCATCAGGGCTACTCCATCCTATGATGAACTGGACGCTACGCGACGCAACGCCTTAAGGTCGTTGGATCAAGCCTGAAAATAGCTGAAACCGGGAGCCTCATGTGCCGACGGGCGCACCGCCCGAGATCGTATTCGGACCGTACCGGCTCGACCGGCAGCGCCGCAGCCTGACGCGCGACGGTGCGCCGGTGCAGCTCGGCGGCCGCGCCTTCGACACGCTGGCCCTGCTGGCCGCGGCCGGCGGCGAGACCGTGCCCAAGCAGGCGCTGCTCGACCAGGTCTGGCCCGGGCTCGCGGTGGAGGAGAACAACCTCCAGGTCCAGGTTTCCACCCTGCGCAAGGCGCTCGGGGCCGGCTGGATCGTCAACGTGCCGGGCCGCGGCTACCGGCTGGCGCCGCCGCCGGGACTGCAGGGGCCGGAGCCGGCCGAGGCGGCGGAGGGCATCGCCGGCATCGCCGTGCTGCCGTTCCAGAACATGAGCGGCGATCCGGAGCAGGAATATTTCGCAGACGGGATGGCCGAGGAGATCACCACGGCGCTGTCGCGCGTCCGCTCGCTGCTGGTCATCGCCCGGCAGTCGAGCTTCACCTTCAAGGGCCGCGTGACGGATGTGCGCCAGGTGGGCCGCGAGCTGGGCGTGCGCTACGTGCTCGAGGGCAGCGTGCGCAAGGCCGGGCGCCGGCTGCGCATCACGGCGGAACTGGCCGACGCCACCGACGGCGCCCAGCTCTGGGCCGACCGCTTCGACGGGCAGATCGAGGACGTGTTCGACCTCCAGGACCGCGTGACCGTGAGCGTGGTCGGCGCCATCGAGCCGCGCATCCGCGCGGTCGAGATCCGCCGCGCCCAGCGCAAGCCGCCCGAGAGCCTGCAGGCCTATGACCTCCTGCTGCGCGCCCAGCCGCTCGCATATCGGATGCAGGAGGCGGACAATGCCGAGGCCAGGCGGCTGCTGCGCCGGGCGGTGGACATCGATCCGGGCTACGCGCCTGCCTTCGCCCAGCTCGCCGCCTGCCACTGGTTCGACATCAGCCAGGGCTGGACGCAGGACATCGTGCTCGCCACCACCGAGATCAAGAAGCTGGCGCAGCTGGCGCTGGAGACCGGGCGCGACGATCCGGAGGTGCTGGCCAGCATCTCCCACCGCATCGCCCTGCCCGGTGGCGACCTCGACGGCGGCATCGCGCTGGCGGAACAGGCGCTGGCACTGAACCCCAATTCGCCGAGGCGCTGACCAACGGCGCGCACCTGTATGGCTATGCCGGGATGGTGGACCGTGCCATCGCCCATCTCGATCGCGCCGCCCGGCTGAATCCGCTGGAAGGGTTCAACTTCCGCTATCTCGCCGCGGCGATCGCGCATTTCGCGGTTGGGCGCCACGACCAGGTGGTCGCGGCCACCCAGCAGGCGCTGCGCGACTACCCGAACCATGCCGCGGTGCTGCGCTATCGCGCCGCGAGCCTGGGCCTGCTGGGCCGCATCGCCGAGGGCCGCGCCGTGGTGCGCCAGCTGGCGCGGATCATGGAAGGGTTCACCATCGCCCGCGGCCGGGCGCATCTGGAGATCCACACCAACAACGCCTTCCGCCCGCCCGGCGTGGTGGATGCGTTCTGCGAGGGGCTGCGGCGCGTCGGCGTGCCCGAATAGGCGCTGCCGGGGCCTGCACAAGCCATCCGCCATCCCCTAGGCTTGGCCGGCGTCCAGGCCAGGCTGCCCCAGGAGATCCGGCAATGACCAAGGTGTCCGACTGCTACAACGTTGCCGACATCCGCCGCGCGGCGCAGAAGCGGCTGCCGAAGTCGCTGTTCGAGTTCATCGACCGGGCCACCGAGGATGAGATCGCCGTGCGCAACAACCGCGCCGCCATCGAACGCTGGCGGATCATGCCGCGGGCGCCGCTCGACGTGTCCGACCGCTCGCTGGAGACCGAGATCTTCGGCCGCAAGGCGGCGATGCCGATGGCGATCGCGCCCACCGGCGCGGCCGGGCTGATGTGGTTCCATGCCGAGCTGGAGCTGGCCAGGGCGGCGCAGAAGGCCGGCATCCCCTACACCATGGCCACCGGCTCGATGACCGCGTTCGAGACGGTGGCCAACCAGGCCGGCGGGCGGCTGTGGTTCCAGCTCTATGTCTGGCCCGACCGCGACGTGAGCTACAACCTGGTCAGGCGCGTCGCCTCCGCCGGCGCCGAGTGCCTGCAGGTGACGGTGGACACGCCGGTGCCGCCCAACCGCGAATACACCACCCGCAACGGGTTCGGCCTGCCCTTCCGCCCCACCGTCGCCAACGTCACCGACATGGCGCTGCATCCGCGCTGGCTGGTCGGCACGCTGCTGAAATACCTGATGGAGGATGGCATGCCCAAGCTGCGCAACCATCCGCCCGAGTTCAACGACCCGAAGCAGCAGGCCGCGCTGGCCGCCCGCTACGCGCTGAGCCCGAGCGTCGACCTCGACGAGATCAAGCGCCTGCGCGACATCTTTCCCGGCAAGCTGCTGGTCAAGGGCATCATGCACCCGCAGGACGCGCTGGACGTGGTGGCGGCCGGGGCCGACGGGGTGATCGTGTCGAACCACGGTGGCCGCAACCTCGACGCCGCGATGGCCACGTTCGACGCGCTGCCCGGCATCGCGGCGGCGATCAAGGGCAAGGCCACGATCATCGTCGATTCCGGCGTGCGGCGCGGGCTCGACATCTTCAAGGCCGTGGCCCTCGGCGCCGACGCGGTGCAGACCGGCCGCGCCACGCTGTGGGGGGCCGCGGCCGGCGGCGAGGCCGGCGTCACCCGCGTGCTCGACCTGCTGCGCCACGAGCTCAGCACCGGCATGGCCAATGCCGGCGCCCGCACGATCCCGGACATCACCCGCGACATGCTGGTGGCGTAGCGAAACAGGAATTGAACAGAGAGGCAGCGAGGCAGCGAGAAGGATCTGAATGATCTTCTCGCTGCCTCGCCGCCTCTTTGTTCACCTTGCAGGCG